>NZ_QUGF01000020.1:0-5120 GCF_003479275.1 Clostridium sp. AF20-7
AAGCCAAGCCGAGGAATGGAAGAACCAAGCCGAGAAATCGGAGATACAGATACAGAAACTCTTATCCGAGAAGCAAGAGCTGGTATCGACAGTAGCCGAACAAGGGAAGAGAATAGCGGAGCAGACAGAGCAAATAGAGAAGCTGAACGAAGCAGACAACGTGCTGAAGCTCAACGCAGAGCTGAAGAAGCAAAACGAGAAGCTGAAGCAAGACAAGCTCAACGCAGAGCAAGAAGCCGAAGCTACGGTATCGAGCGTTAAAAGGGAATATGAAGCCAAGGGCAGAGAGCTTGACCGCAGAATCGGAGAAGCTGCCAAGCAGTCGGCAAGCCTTAAATCCGAAAGGCAGAGCATAAGCGAAGATATAGAGCAGAGAGCAACAGCGAAGTATCTGGACCAGAAGAAAGAGCTTGACAGGAAGTTCAAAGCCCAGACAGCGAGCTATGACAGCTTTCTGTTAGGTCTGCTACTGTATGGAGTGCTTACCACAGTATTCACAGCAATACGTTCAGAAGCCTTTGTAAGCGATTTTAAGACCTTTTTCATGGTTATATGGCAGTTCATTGTGAATGCGTTCCAGTTGCTTCTTAAAGGCGGTCAGTGGGCTTCACAACTGGGAGATAAGATACCACAGCCAGTAGTGGCTACCATAGTGCATTATCTTCTTTTAATCGTCTTTGTGGGCGGTATTGCTATCGGTGTGGGCTTTCTTATCTTCCTTGGAGCAAGCAAGGTGTTTGAGTTCTACACAGAGGACTATGCGGACACCATGAGCCTTGCCGTATTCCTCATAAGCCTTGCAGTATCGGTGTACTTTGCAGAGCCTATAAGGGCGGTAATCCCTATCAATCTTCTTTTACTGCTGATACTGGTACATATCGTTTATGTGCTGATAAGGTGGTATGTAAAAGGGTGTATGAGGTCAAGAGGGTACTACTAAATTGACACCCCAGAAATGGGGTGTTATATTTTAATAAAAAAGGTAAAAAAACTTCATTGATAATATAAGCCCCCTATAGCCCTTTAGGGCTAACAGTCATAGGGTAGCGGATATAGTATAAGTATATGTCAGAAAAGAGGTGTTTATTCATGGCAAGAAAGCCGACTGATAAGCAGTTGTTCAAGATGAAAAATGAATGGTTGGGGCAGTTCTATGAGGAAGTGAAACCGAGGGATTTTTACAGAGCTGTCTTTCCAGAGGGCAGTTTTGAGAGAGAGGGACACCCAGAAGATGAGAAGTGCAATGGGGTTCTCACAGTGATAGAGGGAGAAAAGGCAAGGAACTATATTGTTTTTGATGAGCTGAACATGGTTGATGAGGTCAAGGGAGCAGAGTTCGCTATCATGTCCCCAGTCGGATATTCTGGACGCAACAGGACAGCGAAAAATGCAAGGTGGCTGTATGGGATAGCGGTAGACCTTGACGGAGTGGAAATGGAGCAGTTAAGAGATGTGTTCTACCAGATGAAGAACGAGTTTCTGCCACAATGTACCTACTGTGTGAACAGCGGGCATGGACTGCACCTGTATTACCTCTTTGAGAAGCCAGTACCGCTATACAGACATCTGCAAGACCAGTTAAGGGAGTTCAAGTATGAGTTAATCAGAAAGATATGGAACAGGTACACAAGCACCTATACAGAGCGTGAGCAAGTGCAGTACCAAGGTATCTTCCAAGGCTTCCGTATGGTCGGCACCCAGTCGAAACTGGGGAAACGGTATCCAGTGACAGCTTTTGAAACTGGGGAGCGTGTCACAGTAGAGTATCTGAATGGCTTTCTCATGGATGATAGCAAGGCTGTGACGGATTTCAAGTATAAGTCCGATTTGAGCCTTGCCGAAGCCAAGAAGAAGTACCCAGAATGGTATGAAAAGAGGGTTGTGAGGGGCGAGAAAAAGGGCAGGTGGCATATCAAGAGGGATTTGTATGACTGGTGGCTTAGGAAGATACAGAGCGGAGAGGTGTCCGTAGGGCATAGATACTGGTGTCTGTCGGTGCTTGCATCCTATGGTATCAAATGCGATATACCAGAAGATGAGGTATTGACGGATGCTCTGGAGCTGTTACCTATGTTTGATGATATCAGTGATGATGAACATAACCGCTTTACCAAGCGTGATGTACTGGACGCAATGAATATGTACCAAGAAAATTATGTCACATACAGCAGAGCCGAGGTTGAGCGTGTCAGCGGTATATCCGTACCGCCGAACAAGAGGAACGGAAGAAAGCAAGAGCAACATATCAAAATTATGAATGCTATTCGAGAGATTGAACACCCAGACGGAGCATGGAGAAACAAAGACGGCAGACCAGAGAAGTCGAAAATTGTCGAAGAATGGCGAAAGAGCCACCCAGACGGAAAGAAAGCTGACTGTATTCGTGATACAAGATTGAGCAAGCCGACAGTATACAAGTGGTGGAGCGTGGGCGAAGCCCTCTAAGGCATTTCCCCTTAGCTACCAAAGAGCCATAAGAAAAAGAGTGTCAAGGGCAGTCGGAACGACTGTACAGTTTACCCTTGATACTCTTTTTTGTTGGCTATAATGTCCGCGGGGAAAATGCTAGTCCGTCCGTTCCGTTACTCCCTCATGGGTTCGATTGTCCATTCCAAAATGAGAAAGTAAAGGGTTGTCTGCGACAATTTTTTTCTATGCTGCCATTCGCTGATCCGCAAGCGGAAGCTCATGGAAGCATAGAAAAAAACAAGCCCTTGACTATCTCATTTTTCCATTCCCAAAGTCACCCAAGAGGAAGTAAGCTCCACTGTATTTCTGGTGAAATCCACGCACGAATATATCCGCTTGACAAGTGGCTATCACTATGCTATATTATGTGTAGCGGATATATTGCAAGTTCCCTAAAGTGATAGCCTAACGGCTACACTTTAGAACTTGTGAGGGTGGCAAAGCCCCCCTTCAATCCCCCTTTGAGTGACCGCAGATATGCGGTAAAATGTTGAGTGATAGCCAAGAAGAAAGAGAGGTAAAAGCATGAGTTGGGGCGAGGAACAGCAGAAAGAAATTGAAACAATCAGAGAGAGAAAAATCACAGTGAAATTGTCGGATGCAGATTGTGACAGACTGGCGAGAAAGTGTGGGGAGCATGGTCTGACAATCGGAGAGCTGATAGAGAATTTTGTCGGAGATTTGGTTGGCGGTACTTACTCCAACGGAAGTGATGAAAGAGATTATGCTGACCAATGGTTTGAGCGTTGTTGGTTTGGAATGTTCCCAGAGCCTACACTGCTGAATCACTTATTGAATTTGGGTTATGAACCAGAGCATTATCTGGATATGTTGGAAAACGTAGAGACAATAAAATCCGACATTGAAATCACTAAACAGAACATAGCAGAGCCAAGTGATGAATGGAAAGACATTGTGTACCACAAGTACAATGATGATAGGACAAGCTATGAGTGTGTGCCTTGTTACAATAGTGTTGATGAATATATAGCAAGCGAAAAAGAAGTTTTAGAAAGCTATAAGGCAGACTTAGAAGAAGCACTGGAAGAACTGAAAGACATGAGAGAGGACTGGAAGCCAGAGAAAGAGCCGAACATGGACGAGGAAATCGACCTCATTAAGAAGTGGGTAAAGGAAAGAGAGGACTTCATCAATGAATAGGACAAGACCGAAGCAGATAGTCATAAGAGTGTCAGAGGAAGAACTTGCACAGATAAAAGAAAAAGTAGAACAGTCTGGAAAGAGCCAGCAGCAGTATATCATCGAAGCACTTACACAGTCGAACATTGTCAATCTGGACGGATTGAAAGAGATATACCCAGAGCTGAAAAGGCAAGGGAACAATCTGAACCAGATAGCCAAGAAGCTGAATGAGAACGGATATGTTGACTATAAGCAAGAACTTCCTAACACCATGAAAGAGGTGAGAGAAGTATGGCAGTTATTAAAGCAGTATCTTCAAAAGCAGGCATAGGGCAAGCACTGGACTATGTGACGAAAGAGGAAAAGACGGAAGATAAGCTTGTCAGTGGTCTGCACTGTGAACCAGATACAGTTAAGGACGAAATGCAAGCCACCAAGGAGCTGTGGGGCAAGACTGGTGGCAGAACCTATAAGCACTTCGTTCAGAGCTACCACGAGGACGAGCATATCACACCAGAGCAAGCCCATAAGAATGCTGTGGAGCTTGCCAAGAACACAGAAGCATGGAAAGGGCATGAAGTGCTTATTGCCACCCATATAGACCGAGGACACATTCACAGCCATTTCATAGTGAACAGCGTGAATTATGAGAACGGTCACAAGTTGCAGTGGAGCAAAGCGGATCTGCAGAACCTGAAAGACCGGTGCAATGAACAGAGCCGGCAACAAGGGCTTCATGTTCCGGAGAAAGGCAAGACATTCTCCGGAGAAGAAAGAGAAGAAACTGTTGCGTGGAATAAAGAGACATACAACCTCTTGAAGCAAGCCGAGAAAGGCGAGGTAAAGAGCTATGTTCAAGATATAGCATTGTCTGTTATGGACTGCCGAGAGACAGCCAGAAGCCGAGAGGACTTCATAAAGCAGATGAACGAAAGAGGGTACGGAGTGGACTGGCAAGACAGCCACAAGTACATTACTTTCACAGACCTTGAAAGGCAGAGCCAAGGGGAAAAACAATGTAAAGTCCGCAATAATAAACTGGAAAAGTATTATGCAGTGGACTTTGGAAAGGAGAGCTTAGAGCATGGGTTTGAAATCAATGCACGCAGAGAAGCAGAGCGAACAGCCACAACAGAGCGTGCAAGACAACAGCTTGATAGAACAGCAGTCGCAGAGAATAGCGGAGCTGATGAAAGAGCAAGAGCAAGACAGCTACTTGATAGAACAGCAGTCGCAGAAGATAGCAGAACTGGAAAGGCATATCAGCCAGATAACACAGCAGTCACAGAAGAAAGACTCTCAAATCTCCGAAGCTATCAGCCAAGCCGAGGAATGGAAAGCCAGGGCAGACCAGGAACAGACCAGGGCAAAAGACCAGGAACGGAAACTACTGGAAGAACAACTGAACCTCAAAAAGACCTTGCAGAAGAAAGGCTTGCAAGCCTCCGAAGCCATAAGCCAAGCCGAGGAATGGAAGAACCAAGCCGAGAAATCGGAGATACAGATAC
>NZ_QUGF01000021.1:0-4926 GCF_003479275.1 Clostridium sp. AF20-7
GGTGGTCTTATTTTAGTGCCTAATTTTAACCATGTAAAATTTTATATTTTTTTTCCCATTAAGTCTTGACTTTTTATTTGCAGGCTAAAGTAACGAGAATGCGGTGTGCCGTTTTTCAATGACTGATCGTTAATAAACTCTGAAAATGCCTGCATCGCCGCCTCATGATCCAGTTTGGCAATTTTGTGTACCATCAGACCAAATGGTGTATCTCCAAACTCCCTCTGGTAGTCTTCCTTACCGCCAAGTTCCGTCGTGAGAATCCGCTCTAACTCCTGATAATCTCCCTGTGTCAGCTTAATATTGTGCGTTAATTTATGAATCGCCAGTGTGTTTCCATGTTCCCCGATATATCGATTAACCTTTTCCCGATAATCCTCAAAATCATATGCCGCATCTAACTGGACACCCTCCTGCTGATCGATAATGGAATCTGTCAAATGAGTCGTGATCGTCCTGCCCCCCTGATCTTGATCCAAAAACCTCATCAGTTCCCGCAATTTCTGCCGGACGCGTTCAAATTGAAGAACATCATTTACCTTCCAAAATTCATCCGTCTGAATTTCTTGTATAAAATCAAGTTTTTCTTTTACCTGAGGAATACTGATCTTGCGCGACAGCAAACCAGCAATCTCACAAAGCACCTTTTTCGCTCTCTTAAAAGACGGCATCTGTTCCATAGAAGCCAGCATCAGACCATACATAAAATTGTCAAACCGTTTAGCCAGCTCATCTTCATCATTCAAATGCACCAGCGGCGCAATATGCTGTAAAAGTTCTCCCTTATCCCCTTCACTGATCACGTCAAAATCCGTCTCTTGTTTAAATTTCTCCACATATTGTAATTTAAGCTTTACAGAAATCAGCTTCGGATCCAACTCCACAAGCTGATTATGGCATCCCGATATCAGTTCCTTCCGCCACTCTTCATAAGTACCTTCCGCATAGCAAGCTTCCTGCGGCAGAGAAATGAGCCGGATTTGTTTTCCAAAAATATTTTCACTTAAGGATTTCGTCTCCTTCGACACAAAACCTTCTATATGTTCACGAAAATATTCAAAATTCCCACAATAATCAAAAATCAGGAAACGTCTTTTATCTGTATACTCCCCGTCTATCGGATCCATGCAGGTAAGTCCCTTGCACAAACGAGTGCCGCGTCCAATCATCTGCCAGAATTTTGCCTTAGAACGTACCTTCTTAAAAAATACAAGATTTACACATTGCGGCACATCAATCCCCGTATCCATCATATCCACCGATACCGCAATAAAAGGAGGCTTATTTTCAACCTTGAAGTCATCAATTACAGTCTGGGCGTATGCATCATCACAAATTACCCTCTGTGCAAATATCCCCTTCTTTTCCGGATAAATATTGGGATATAGCTTGTTGAAGCGTTCCAGAATAAACTCCGCATGCTTTTTATTCTGTGCAAAGATGATTGTCTTTCCAATCCGATCGCCGCCAGCCACATGAATACCACGTTCCATCAGATCCTGAAGCACCATATCTACCGTCACTTCATTAAAGATAAACTTATTCATCGCCGCAGAAGGAATAAATTCTGGCATCTGACCATCTTCCACAAAATCGTCCTCATACCGTTCCTTATCCTTATCGAATAAATCATCATACGTAATTCCTTCATCCAGAAACTTCGTCTTTACCTCATAATTATAATATGGAACCAGCACATGATCCTGATAAACAGCCGTCTCATAATCGTATGCATACGTCGGCACACCATGTTCCATTTCAAAGAAATCATACGTATTCCGATCCACATCCGTTTTCGGCGTAGCCGTCAGACCAACCATGATTGCATCAAAATACTCGAAAATCGCCCGGTATTTCTTAAAAATACTGCGGTGGCTTTCGTCAATAATAATCAAATCAAAATGTGCCGGTGTAAACAAGCGGATGCCATCCTTATTTTTCGTATCATCAATCGCATTTAACATCGTCGGATAGGTTGAAAATACGATACGTGCATTCCGATCATCTTTATTGGTACACAGATTGCAAAGTGACATATCCGGCAGATAATTCTTAAAATCATCCTTTGCCTGTTTTACCAAGGCAGTCCGATCCGCCAAAAAAAGCACATTCGTCACATATTTTCCACGACTCAAAACATCCGTCAAGCTGGAAGCCGTTCTTGTTTTACCAGTTCCGGTTGCCATCACAAGCAAATGTTTCCGATAACCGCGCTGTATCTGTTCGCACACCGCCCGGATCGCTTCTTTTTGATAATAACGATCCGTGATTTTATCATCAATCGGAATCTGCATTAAATCCTTATGTTCCGAACGTCGGTTCATCATCTTCTGCAAATCATCTTTACTGAAAATGCCACTGACCGGACGCTGTGGAGAAGTCTTGTCATCCCAGAAATACGTTTCAAATCCATTCGTCGTAAACATCATCGGTCTGCGGCCAAACTTCCGCTCTAAACAATCCGCATACAGCATAACCTGTTTCCGACCAACATTCGGATTCTTGCTGGTGCGCTTCGCTTCCACCACCGCCAGAGGGCTGCCATCCTTTCCAAACAGGACATAATCACAATAAACGGCAGCTTCCCCCATGTATTATAATCAACCGAGAAACGGAAACTCGGCTCATGAATCAGGGACTGCAAATTGTCCTTGTACGGCATTTGCATCGTATTATCCGCAGAATAGATCCATTTTACCGCCAATTCCAATGCCTTTCTGCATCCTACCGCGCACATTGCAGGGGCGGATGCATATACCCGTTCCGCTTCCATCACCGCTGGCGCAAATAATGCATATTCTTTTGTATTCTTTAAAAATTCAAAGTTTGACATAAGATCCCCCCTATTTGGAAGTATTCTTCTTTTTCTTTGGCGCTGTCAGCTCATAGCTTAACGCAAGTAAATTTTTAATCGGCTCATCCAGCCCCGCATCCCCCAGCAAAACACTGATCCACTTCTCCTTGTTCATATGGTATGCCGGAAAATATCCTTTCTGCCCCCGCAAAGAACCTATCAGCATCGGATCACTCTTTAGATTTATAACATCTATGATATTATCATCCTCCAGCCCCAGCTTACTCCCTGCAACACTCAAAATCACGCCATACCATTTATCATTATCCGCCCGACGCAGCACTGCGTTCGAATCCTTCCACGGATATTCCGCTTCCGTGCCATATTCTTGTTTTACCCATTGAAATAATTCTTCTCTTGTCATTTTGGTGAAACGCCTCGCTTTCGGTTTCAAGGTAAAATATATTTGTTATTTGCAATGTTTGTATTTGTGTAAATATGTTTTTATAGTGCAGTATGATGTTCTGTTTCAGCGACAATTTATCCTTTTACAAAAGCCACCCCAAAAGCTCTCTCTCGAACACCGCCAACGCCCGCTTCACATACTCCCTCCGCGCCGTTTCATCCACAAGTGAAACCGCACACGGATTCATCTGCTTAAAATCCGGCACTTCTGCCTCTTCGCAGTGGCGTTTTCCGTTCGGATAACACCAGGCAAACCACCAGTCCTCCGGCAGAATTATTTCCTTTTTGAGATATCTGGATGCCTCCTGCTTAAGCCCGTCGGTTATATCATCTACCTGATAGCCTTTCGAAAAGCCATCCTTGGAGCTGGCTTCTTTATCAAACAGGCAGAATCCCGCAAACAAATTATGTTCTACCTCAATCCGAAACCAGAGTTCCAGACCCGCTTTTTGAAATTTTGCCTTTTTTACCACATAATTCAATCCAGGATAGGTGCTGTAACAATCATAAAATTTATCATGCTGCGGATCTTGATAGGAATAATATCCACTATCCTTTTCTAATTTCAAACCATATTTTTCTAAAATTGGCTGCATCTGCTGCTGAAATTCTTCAAACACCTGGCGAATCAGCCGCACCTTTGCCTTTTTCATCGATTTTTCAATCTCGATTCCGGCAAGAAATTTTTCCGGCGATTCATACAATGCCTCAATCACTTTATCTGCCACTTTCTTCTCTCTTTCATCCGCTATGCTATGTACCGCATCCAAATATTGCTCCATCACTGCCCGAAATGGCTCTTTTAAATTTTGCAATTCACCTTCCAGCCACCGATAGATATCTTCTGCCCATGAAATACACTGGATTTGCCCTAATGGTAATAAATTTCCTCCGCCTTTCTTCTTCCGGCTGTACTCAGATGGCGGAGTTCCAAAACGGGTTAGATATATCAATCGGGAATTTTGTGCCATCTCAAAGTAATCCGAACACTGTCCTTCCTGTTCCCCCGCATAGATTTTTACCTCGATCGGAATCTGATACTCCGCATTCCGTATGAAAATATCAATTCTTCTCTCTTTATCAATCGGGTACTCTTTGACTACCTCCGTATGCAATAGCAATGTATCGCTTACCGGATCCATTTTCAACACATCTCGGATAAACGATTTCAGAAACCGGATTCCGCAGCCATGCATTCCCTCTGGATTCAGCAGATTGGTCAAAAAACGGCACATGATCACTTCACGGCTCTGTATCTCTAATACATCAAAAATGTTGTAGGCTGATAATTTCTTATGAAATGGTATGTTTTTACAGTTTGTATGAATTTGCGATAGTAAATCTCTATATGTTTCCATTTTTCATTCTCTGGCGATTCCCGTTTGTCTCATTTTTCATTTATAAAACGATTTCTTTTTATCTATCATACCATAAAAAAAACGGTTCTCACAGACTCTATCCAAGGCATCCCTCCAATTTTCTTCACACCAAATCATACCTTATCCTGAATTATTCCCTCTTCAAAAAATCAATGACAATTACGAAAAAATCGTCCTTTCCCTGAATCCCGGAATGGACTCTTCCTATGATGGCATAAAATGTGAACTACTCGGCAACTAAGTTACCAGAGCATCTGAAATCTGGCGGGATACCGCCTTTTTTCAGGG
>NZ_QUGF01000022.1:0-4180 GCF_003479275.1 Clostridium sp. AF20-7
TCCAAGGATTGTCAACGATTTTTCTATATTTGTTATTCTTTTTATTTTGTTGTGATTTTTTAGAATATTCTAACCATTTGAAGTCTATGCATCTATTTCCCCTAATCCCAGAAATGGCATCGAATCAAAAGAATCCGATGCCATTTCCATCCATTCATAAATACAGCTTTCAATCTCCATCTACACTCTCATTTATATCTATTACCTATTCCTATACTACCTTCTCTACAAATGATACTCAATCAATTTAACTGCCAGGCTGACACCGCCGCAGACCCACATCACAAGAATTGGGTTCAGTTTCCATTTACGGAGCGCTATAAAAGCTGCCGAAAAAAGAACCAGACTGCCCCACTGGATCATCCTTTCCCCATTTACCTCTGGAAGAACTGCTGCCAGTAGCATCGAAAGTCCGGCACCTGCGATCAGCGCCACTACCGCTGGGCGAAGACTGCCTAAAATACTTCCCATCGCAGAGCCGCCACGGTAACGCCGATATATGTATGCCAATACCGATACAATGATACAAGATGGGAAAATACATCCCCAGGTTGCCGCAACCGCCCCCGGAAGTCCCGCTATCCGAATTCCGACAAAGGTTGCTGAATTGACCGCAATCGGTCCCGGCGTCATTTCCGCGATCGTGATAAGATTCGTAAACTCCGTCATCGTGATCCATCCCTGTCGTTCCACAATCAGGCTCTGTACCAGTGGAATCGCCGCGTAGCCGCCGCCCACGCTGAAAAGCCCTATCTGCAGAAAGCTCAAAAATAATTGTATATAGATCATATCTATTCTCCCCTCTATACCGCACCAGCCGTCTGCTCACGTTTTCTCATCCAGATAAATCGAATCGTTCCCGCCAGAATACCCGCCGCAATGATATAGATTACATTCACATCCAGCACAAAATCAGCCAGGAACGCAATTACCATGATTGCAATTGAATACAGCTTTTTTTCCTTCAGAACATTCACTCCCAGCCCACAGGAAACATCCAGAATCACAGCCGCCACGCCGACTCGCATTCCCTCTAGTGCTGCTGCCACCCAGATGTTCGACGCAAACGCGGCGTAACAGACGGATAAAACCGCCAGAATCGCCATCGGCGGAAGAATCGTTCCGATGACTGCCACCACCATTCCGACAAACCCATATACTTTCCAACCAACCAAAATTGCCCCATTTACCGCAATCGCGCCCGGACAGGACTGTGCCAGTGCGGTAAAATCAAGCATTTCCTGTTCATCAATCCAGTGAAGCTCATCCACGAAACATTTCTTCATAAATGTCACAATGACAAAACCGCCCCCGAATGTAAATGCGCTGATATAAAGTGTTTTTAAAAATAAAACCAGCAGTCGATGCTTCTGTTTCATCTGCCATTCCCCCTTTTTCTATTTTATCTTTTGTCTCTCCCAGTTCTCCTTCACGCAAAACAACATTCCTTTTTCTGTGCCCATTATAACACTTGCCAATTCATTTTAAAATTACTATAATTTATATATGGTTCTTATCAAAACATCTATGATCGTCTATAAAAGCAGCGCCGTCAAAAATAACCTTTCTGACGGCAGGCAAAAAGCAGGACAAACACACAGATACGAATGTTTCCCACTCCTTATGAAACATTCAGGAAAGGAGTTTTCATGACACTGCGGCATTTCCGAATTTTTATCGAAGTAGCATCCGCCGGAAGCATCACACAGGCGGCACGCAATCTCTACCTGACGCAGCCAACCGTCAGCACCGCCGTCCGGGAGCTCGAAGAACACTACGGAACATTATTTTTCGACCGGATCAACCAGCGTCTGCGAATTACCGGCGAAGGGCGGCGTTTTCTCGACTATGCACGCCATTTTATCCAGATGTACGATGAAATGGAGCTGGCATTTTCCAATTCCGGAATCAGCGGAGTTCTCCGCATCGGTGCCAGCACCAACGTGGGGATTTCCTATCTGCCACGTTTCATGCAGCTATTTCAAGAGACATATCCCCAGGTGCACACGCAGGTCCATATACAGACGACCGCACAGACGGAAGCCATGCTCTTAAATGGAGCGCTAGATCTTGCAATCGTCGGCGGAACCATCCACTCCGAACAGATTGCCCTGACTCCCCTGTTTCAGGAACACTACACCGCCATCTGCGCGCCGGGACACCCGATGGCAGGAAAAACCGTTTCCATCAATACATTTATGAAACAACCGCTGCTCTTTCGCGAAGTCGGCAGCACCTCCTATGAAGTATTTCAAAATGCCATCCGCCAGACCGGCTGTGAGGTCACCCCTGCCTGGGAAAGCACCTCGCAAGAGGCCATTCTCGAAGCCGTCCGCCTGGGGCTTGGCGTCACGATTCTTCCAAGCACTATGATCGAAGCTGAGCTGAGACTCAGTGCCATTTCCCGGATCTATTTTTCGGATTTTTCTTTTCAAAATACCGTTCATCTGGCGTGGCATCAGAGCAAGTTTCTGTCTCCTGTCATGCAGGATTTTGTCCAAATGACGCGTGAACTTTTGCCATCCAACCATATTTCCGCTCAAAATCCCCCGGGAATCTCCCCTCATGCATATCCTGTCCACAGAAATTTTCCGAAAGACTCTCCCGCAGCTACGCTCACTGATCTGCGATATTAAACTACCCTGGGAAAAATTTCGAAATGCATCGGTGCTCTATCAGATGCCTCTTCGTCATTTTCTGGCAAATGCGTTCTTTTCCGCTCTACTGGAACCAGGCAGCGGACTGGAAGATATGATTCTACAGATGAAGGGGATCGCGTTAGAGTATGCCATCGTCCGCTACAGTCTTTTCCTGTGATGGATGTATGACGGTTCCGGTAAACTTCCGTATGAGACGGTTCGCGATTATCAGGTCATCATTATCCATATGACCGGATACGACGCTGAGGTTATCTGGGATTGGTTGCGAATACGTACGGATGATTGAAAATAATTTCTTCCTGTTATACTTTTAGGTATAGGTATACCTATATTTCAAAAGATTACTGAAAATTGCCCGACGGGCAGCATGCAGAGCTGATCGACGGGCAATTTTATAATATGGCACCTCCGAGCCGGATTCATCAGAAAATTTCCTACCAGATTTCCCACCTTCTTGGAAATTATATCGAGTCCAACGGCGGAGAATGCCGCGTTTATCCGCCTCCTTTCGCTGTCAATCTGGATGCGGATGATAAAGATTGGGTTGAGCCTGATATCTCTCTTATCTGTGATCCGAATAAATTGATCGACCGCGGCTGTTCCGGCGCTCCCGATCTCATTTTCGAAATCGTATCTCCATCCAGCCGGCGCATGGACTACATTATCAAAAATGCTCTGATTCCCTTAAACTTACCGAATAAAATTCGTCGCCGTCCGCTCCTCCTGTTCCGGAAGACCATATTCTTTCTTGCCAAGCTCGATGGACTTCATAAGAAATGTCATATTCTTTGCAAGCATCCGCATCGTCTGCTTGCCTTCCTCATCCATCTCTGCCTCCCCTTTCTCACAGCCGTGAATACTGTTCCAGTATCTGCTGGATGCGATCGGCATATTGCTGATGGTAAAAAATTTGTTCAATTCATCAAAAGTCGCTGAGCAGCCGCCTCTGCGTGCACAGACTACACTGGCACCCACCTTCATGCTCTTATCAAAGGACGTGCTGTAAAACAAGCGGTCAAGACAGGCAATCAGCGTCGCATTAGCCGATGCATAGTAGACCGGACTGGCAATCACCAGGCCATCCGCCGCCTCAAAGAGAGGTGCCAGCTCATTTACGATATCATCAAACACACATTTTCCAATTTCGCTACACTGGTTACAGGCAATACAGCCCCGGATATCTTTATTTCCAATCTGTATGGTTGTTACCTCTACCCCACTATTTCGAAATACATTCTCCATTTCCCGGATGGCAATGGATGTGTTGCCGTTTACACGTGGACTTCCGTTTAGAATTAATACTTTGCTCATTTGGTTTCCTCCTTTTATTCTACGATACATTTATTCCAACAAATTGCTTTTAAACAGTCTGTAAGCGTATATATTGTCTTCAGGTGTCTACAACTGTCTACATAAAAATGAAAATGCAAAAAAGCGGAAACCCTGATGAATCAAAGCTTCCGCAATAATAAAAAAGAGCGCGAGACGGGACTCGAACCCGCGGCCTCGACCTTGGCAAG
>NZ_QUGF01000023.1:0-2828 GCF_003479275.1 Clostridium sp. AF20-7
CGTAAACGCTCCATACCAAGTACCCTATAAGCTAAAAGCCGCTTCCGCGGCTCTACTTCATTGCTTTTTCGGTTTTCTGACAACGTCCGGCAACTTTTTCGACCATGGAAGCAGGTCATCTAAGAATGACCGGTCGCTGTCATCCATGCGCTTAGGGATCTCTGTCAGAAGGTGTTCAAAGTATTCGTATGGTTTTAGGTTATTCGCTTTTGCCGTCTCTGCGATGCTGTAAATAATCGCGGATGCTTTCGCACCATTGATCGTATCGATCATCTGCCAGTTCTTCTTTCCAACACAGAATCCGCGGATCGCGCGCTCAGAGGCGTTATTATCCATAGGGACATCCCCATCTGTCAGGAAAATCCGGAGATATTTTTCCTGATTCAGAGCGTAACTGAAAGCATCCTTCAGCTTTTCTGTTCCGACCTCGCTTTCATGCTGCTTTAGGTACGCAAACAAAGCGTCTACCGGTGGCTTTATAGCCACCTGACGCTGGGAAAGCCGTTCTTCCGATGAGAGATCCTTTAGCTTTCCTTCTTTTCTGTAGATCGTCTGGATCTGCTTTAAGATCAGATAGGATGCGGATTCTTTTTGGCGTTCTTTCGGTACTACTGCAAGCGCTTCATCAAAGCGCCTGCGGGCATGGACCCAGCACCCGGCTATCGTCAGGTCTTCACGCTCTTTTTCCAGTGTATGGTAGACCTGATAGCCATCCGTCACGCAAATGCCGGAATAATTCTTTAGGAATTCCCGGGGATGAGAGGCATTTCTTGTCCGCTGATACTCATAAAGGATGATCTGTTTTTCCGGATACATGTGGCCAGAACGGTACACCCACATATAACTCTTAGAACCGGCACTGCGGCCATCCCGTTTTACCAATACCGGTGTCTCATCAGCCTGGATGACATGATATCTGTAAAGTAGCGAATGAAGGTGATCATACAAAACGGCGAGATATTCTTCTCCCAGCCGGATCATCCAGTTCGCCATGTTCTGCCTGGTTATGGCAAGGCCATATCGAAGGAATTCCTGTTCAAGGCGATAAAGAGGGACCGCGTTTACGTATTTTCCATTCATGACCGCAGCAGCGAGCGAAGCGGATACGGGGCTTCCATGAAGCAGGCTTTTGGGATGCTTTGCTTTTATCATGTGCCCGTCTGTTTTGCTGGCATATACACCAACATGGTGCTCATCCACCTCGACTTTTGCCGGAATGAAACGATATCTGCGTGTAATAGCATCTGGAAGCTGTTTCCAGCCGTTTTCACCGAATTCTACTGTTAATTCTTCTTCGGTCATGTAGTGGTCGATCCGATTTGTAGGAAGCCCGGACATATCCTGTGCTTTCTTACCGGTTGCTTTTTTTCTGCGTTCCGGTGCCGGCTCCAGAGTCTCTGGTTCCGGTGCCTCCAGATCACAGACAGCTTCGGCTTCATTAAAAAACACAATGGTTCCATCCACTTCAGCAAAACGGAGCTGCTGGGCATCCTCCATTTTTTCAGAGGAACGTCCAAACCGGTTCTTATTAGCCAGGATCAGCTGTTCCATCATTGCCTGCATCTTCGTATCCAGGGAATGCAGGTCGGCACTGACCTTTCCTAACTGTTCCTGTTGATTCAAAAATAACTGGATCAGCATAGATTTATCAAAGCTGTTTAACTGTTCTTCTGTGAACTTCATCGTCATGGCAGGAACTCCTTTTCTCAATGAGTCCATTGTACCAGATCTGTACGTTTTCTGCCACTTGGAGCCTGTTTTCCTTTCGGCATAATGACGGTGGATAACCGTACAGAGCACCTGGGATAGCTTTTCAGGATTCCAGATGTTCTGTACTGCTATCCACAGATTCAGAACGATTTTTCTGCCCGAAACCGTGTGGTTTGATTCCTGCGGACTGAATTCTGTGGATAAGCTTTATGAAACGGAAGAGATTCTCTTTTCTTCTGTGAAATATGGAAATTTTTTCTCCATAATGCACAAATGTTACATCAATCTTTTAGGCGGATCATTTGGCCTGATCGGATGTTTGGGGAGAATTTCAAGCCCTTGCATCAGCATCGTATACTGTTCCGGGGATATTTCCAACGCTTCTTCTACGGAACGTGGCCAGTTGAAGGCACCGTTGCTCAGTCTCTTGTAAAGAAGTAGGAACCCATCCCCTTCCCATAAGAGTCCCTTGATCCGGTCCGTCTTCTTCCCGCAGAAAAGAAAGAGCGTATTTTTATCATACGGATCGAGCTGAAACCGGAACCGGATGATCGTTGCGAGACCATCCATTCCTCTCCGCAGATCGGTATAACCAGCTGCAAGATAGATCTTTTTCAGACCTGTGGCGTCATTCAGCATTAGACAGAACCTCCAGGATACACTGAAGCATATCTTTAGAGACAGGATTATAAATTTCAAGTGCCAATCCTCTGGAATTTCGCAAAATAGCTGTCGGTTTTAAGCTGCTGTCTTCCTGGGGCAGAGCTTTCTCTGTCGGCTGAGGAAGTTCCACAAACGCCGGTTCTGGATTGTAGACCTCCAAACATGCTTTGCGGACTCTTTTCAGACGATAATAATAATTCGCTTTTGTGATGCCATGCTCACTGCACCAGGTTTCTACTTTCATATCTGCAGGGCGGTTTTTACAATCCTGGATCTGTGCCGCCCATTGCTGCAACCGAACCTGTTCAGCAACCAAACTTGTTTGACTGCTCATAGCTAGACCTCCATAGGCGGTCAAAAAAGTTGAGTACTTAACTTTTTTGACTCTGTATAGTGTGAGACTATTATGGCAGAAAAAGGAGTGGAGGAACAGGTACTTGCTATGGAGCGTTTAC
>NZ_QUGF01000024.1:0-2807 GCF_003479275.1 Clostridium sp. AF20-7
AGTGCGACTCGTTCCTGAACAAAGCCTTCGTGGTTGAAGGACAAAATCAGGCACTAACAAAAGAACGAAAATTTCAGATGTTAGGAGAACTAACAATCCAAGAGGTGGAATGATGGGGTAACGCCCTGAAACGCCCCCTTAATACTCCGACTGGCGGGTGTAAGTGAAAACTGACCTGTCAGAAGCTCGGTGAAGTCGGCTGAGAGTAGCCGTATGGATTGCTGGATAATTACCAGCCCCACGAAAGCTGTCCAGAGGTGGACGGTGCTACCTATAGGCCGGAGGTCTACAAAATACCCAAGGTCAGAATGTTTGAAATATGACTGACGAAAACCGCGAATGTAAGGGTCTATACCATGACGGCATAGAAATGTGCTGGTAGCGTTCATCGCTAATCAGTGTGGTGGAGTAAAAATTGATGTTATGAAACACCATAGCACGTTACAGGCGTGTTCAAGCTGACAGGCTTAAAGCGGAGACCTAAAGGTATATGTAAAGATAGGATTGTTGGAACGAGGAAAGGCAGTAGGCTTCTACCATTAGGAAGTAAGCAGACGAATCATATAAGCTGCTGTACTACTGCTGAAAAGCAGAGGTCGAACTGATGATGTTTTCTGCGAAAAAGAGGAAAACGGAGGAATGGCCTCAAGTCAGTCAAACAGGCAACTTAGCACTTAGTCGCAATTAGGATTGCGAGTATGACAAAAAGAAGTCACTCGCCGTAAAGGAGAGTGATGCCTGATGCCAAATGAGAAGAAACCAAAAACCAAATGCGTGGAGTATCTCCGCCATGCTGAATACTACGATATGCAAAGTACCTTTGATGAACTGTATGCCAGAAGTCAAGCCGGAGAAATCTTCGAGAACCTGATGGATGTGATACTTTCAAGAGAAAATATCCTGCTGGCCTATCGGAACATCAAATCCAATACCGGGAGTATTACGCCGGGAACAGACAAGCTGAAGATTTCTGATATTGGTAAACTTACCGCTGATGAAGTCACAGCAAGGGTACGCAAAATCGTCAAGGGAGCTAAAAACGGCTACACCCCAAGAAGCGTAAGACGCAAAGACATCCCAAAACCAAACGGGAATACCAGGCCACTGGGAATCCCTTGTATCTGGGATAGATTGGTACAGCAATGTATCAAGCAGGTCATGGAACCTATCTGCGAAGCCAGGTTCAGCAACAATAGCTATGGATTCCGTCCAAATCGGTCGGTTGAAAATGCGATAGCGGCAATCTACAGGCTTATGCAAAAGTCAGGACTTCACTATGTAGTAGAGTTTGACATAAAAGGTTTCTTTGACAATGTAGACCATTCAAAACTGATAAAACAGTTATGGTCACTGAATATCCGGGATAAAGAACTGCTCTATGTAATCCGTAGGATTCTCAAAGCTCCAATCCTCATGCCGGACGGCAACACAGAACACCCAACAAAGGGAACGCCGCAAGGCGGAATTATTTCCCCACTATTGGCAAATGTGGTGCTGAATGAACTTGACCATTGGATAGAAAGCCAATGGCAGTGCAACCCGGTAACGGAAAACTACGCTTACAGAGAAAATGCGGCAGGCTGTCCGATACAAAGCCATGCGTACCGGGCAATGCGGAATACACGGCTGAAAGAAATGTATATCGTGAGATATGCAGACGATTTTCGGATTCTCTGTAGAACAAGGGAACAGGCAGACCGGACGCTGATTGCGGTCACGCAATGGCTGAAAGAACGCCTGCGCCTTGATGTTTCACCGGAGAAAACGAGAGTTGTTGACGTCAGACGGAGCTATTCTGAATTTCTCGGATTCAAAATCCGACTACGCAAAAAGGGGAAAAAGTACGTCGTTCAATCGCACATGTGCGATAAAGCATACAAAAAGGTTAAAGTCAGCCTGACTAAACAAGTCGGAAATATCAAATTTCCCAGAAAAGGACGTGGAGAAGCCGGGGAAGTACGGCTGTTCAACTCCATGGTTATGGGAATCCAGAATTACTACCAGTTAGCCACTGACATCAGCATAGACTGCGGTGATATTGGCAGAACTGTTAATACAGTTCTCAAAAACAGGCTGAAATCTGGAAAGACACACCGGCTGAAAAAGGAAGGCCGTGACCTGACAAAAATGGAAATCCAAAGATATGGGAAATCGGAGCAACTAAGATATATAGCACAATCCAAAGAACCGATTTATCCAATAAGCTATGTTCAATGTAAAAATCCAATGAGTCAGCGGCGAAAAGTGTGCGCTTACACAGCGGCAGGAAGAAGTGAAATCCATGACGATTTGCGGATAAACACTTTCTTACTGCTACAGCTAATGAGAGCGCCTACATACAGCCGCAGTACAGAGTATGCGGATAACCGTATCTCACTGTTCTCCGCCCAATGGGGAAAATGTGCGGTAACGGGAAAGAAATTTCAGTGTATATCAGAAATTCACTGCCACCACAAGAAGCCAAAAGGAATTGGAGGCAGAGATAAGTATGAAAATCTGGTATTGGTGCTTGCACCAGTACATGAACTGATACACGCAGTTGATGAGGACACTATTCGTTCTTATCTCACCGCTCTTAAATTGGATACTTCACAGCTCACAAAGCTGAACAAACTGCGAACATTGGCAAAAAGGAAACCCATTGATTTGGAGAAGCCAAATCTTACGAATAATTCTCATAATGGTATGACTAAGGAGACTAAGAAATCTGTTTGATTGATGGAACGCCGGATGCGGTGAAAGTCGCATGTCCGGTGTGAAGCGGGGGAAAAGCTGGAGATAACTTCAAAGGCTTACCTATCGCTATT
>NZ_QUGF01000025.1:0-2590 GCF_003479275.1 Clostridium sp. AF20-7
CGCGCGTCCAGAAGCGCCGCTTTTCATCCAAAGGCGGTGTGCGGGCATTTTGGGAACCCGGCTTTAGCAAGCCGGTAAAGAAAAGTATCAAAGACGTGAAAAGCGTCACTTTAGCGTCATCCGATTTACCCCAGAGGGAAACCACAAGGGGGACAATAGCGTATCGGAAAAATCGCAAGTTGGGAAAACCATCTACCCACGACTGAGCGGCAAGACGCAACATTGTGAATGAGGAGCAAGGCTAAACTGCTTTAAGGGCAGTCCGAGGCGGGATACTCGACCCGGCGGCGCAGGATGGTTGTATTCGCCGTATGTCACAGCGGAATGTGACAGGTAAACACAGACCGCACGATACTTATGACAGCCAGCCGCAGTAAGCGGAAAAGGACGAAAACCCACTACCGACATCACAATACGCTTTTCCCAAAGTGTCTAACTGGAGATTGCCTAAACCGGAACGCCGGAACTATCCGGCTATGCGTAATGCCGCAAGGCGATAAATTTCAAGGGGTAAAAACCCAAGAAAGATGACGCTGAATATCCGGCATGGCAACGGAGCCTCCGTAGTAGTCCGAGGGCGGGAAAGCCGTCTACATGGCGAAGGGAGGCAGGATGTCAACCAATTCATAAAAAGGAAAGGTGCGTGAGGCATTATGAGAAGTCCTGAAAATGTGTTGGAAAGCCTAAAATCCAAGGCGTGTAACAAGAGTTACAAGTACGAGCGGTTATACCGCAACCTGTACAATCCACAATTCTATCTGCTGGCATATCAGCGGATACAGGCGAAACCAGGCAACATGACAGCCGGAACAGACGGCAAAACCATTGACGGAATGGGAATGGCAAGGATAAACGCCCTCATTGAAAAGATGCGGGACTTTAGTTATCAGCCTAACCCGGCAAGGAGAACGTATATCCCGAAATCCAATGGGAAAATGCGTCCTCTGGGGATACCGTCATTCGATGATAAACTGATACAGGAGGTGGTGCGGCTCATCTTAGAGAGTATTTATGAGCCAACCTTTAGCGATTATTCCCATGGTTTCCGTATAAACAGAAGCTGTCATACGGCACTCAAATATGTGCAGAAATATTTTACGGGGACAAAGTGGTTCGTTGAGGGAGATATAAAAGGCTGTTTTGACAACGTAGACCATCATGTGTTGATTGCTATTTTGCGAAAGCGGATTGCAGACGAACATTTCATCGGTCTGCTCTGGAAGTTCTTGAAAGCCGGATATATGGAGGATTGGAATTATCACAATACTTATTCCGGCACTCCGCAAGGCTCCATCATCAGCCCCATCCTTGCAAACATCTACATGAACGAACTGGACAGTTATATGGCAGAGTATGCAGAGAAATTCAACTGCGGAAACCGCCGTAAAATCAATCCTGCGTTCAAGAAGAAATTGGATGTCTGCCGGGGGAAAGAACAAAGGCTTAAAAGAAATATCTCTAAAATGAGCGTGGAAGAAAAAGAGGGCTTAATTGCAGAAATCCGGGAACTGCGGCGTAGTCTGAAATCTATACCGTATAGCGACCAGATGGACGATAGCTATAAACGGCTTTGCTATATCCGATACGCCGATGATTTCTTAATCGGAGTTATCGGCAGCAAAGAGGACGCAGAACAGATTAAACAAGATGTAGGCTGCTTTATCCGGGACAAACTCCATCTGGAAATGTCCGAGGAAAAGACATTGATTACTCATGGACACGACGCTGCGAAGTTCTTGGGATATGAGGTCACAATCGCCAAAGGCGAACACAACAAAAAGACCAAAACCGGGGCTACCAGACGGGTAAACAATGGAAAAGTCTTACTTTATGTTCCCCATGATAAGTGGGTAAAACGACTGTTCTCCTACAATGCCCTCAAGATTAAATACGACAAACAAAATGGAAACAAAGAGGTTTGGGAACCTGTCCGGCGCACTCGCCTGTTGCACTTGGACGATTTGGAAATCCTAAACCAATACAACGCAGAAATCCGTGGATTGTATAACTACTACCGACTTGCAAACAACGTGTCTGTACTCAACAACTTCTACTATGTAATGAGATACAGTATGCTCAAAACCTTTGCTGGAAAATATCGGACACGAATCAGCAGAATTATCCGCAAGTACCGTCAAGGAAAAGATTTTGTTGTGGAATATCCGAAGAAAAACGGCAAGGTCGGAAAGGTACTGTTTTACAATAATGGGTTCCGCCGGGACACTAAAGTAGAAAGCGGAAATCCTGATATAGTAGCAAGAATTTTTGAGAATTATGGGCGTAATAGCCTTATAAAAAGACTGCAAGCAAACAGGTGTGAATGGTGTGGTGCAGAGAATGTGCCGCTTGAAATACACCATATACGAAAACTCAAAGATCTAAGTGGCAGAAAACAATGGGAAATCGCCATGATTGGGCGTAAGCGCAAGACAATGGCACTCTGCATTGACTGTCACGATAAGTTACACGCAGGAAAGTTAGACTGACATCTGGAGAGCCGGATACATCGAGAGGTGTAAGTCCGGTTCGGAGGGGAGTTCTCGGAAACCTGCCATAGCAATATGGCAAGGCGTCGGGTTCTTACCCTACT
>NZ_QUGF01000026.1:0-2442 GCF_003479275.1 Clostridium sp. AF20-7
AAAGTGCGCCCAGATAGGGCGCTGTGCAAAGCAGTCTAAGGTACTGCCGCACACGGCAGTGTGCGAAACAATCTGCCTTACCGACTAAGGAGAAATCCTTTACGGGAACAGCGCATGGCAGAAAAAGGAATAGTCACCAAAGGACTTAGGTGCGACTGTTTTCTAATGTTAAGAAGATATGAGGATAAGATTGGGTTTATCGAATGTAAGGTTCCAGTTCCTGTTTTTTGCAGGTGTGGGAAAAGTCCTGAAACCCATGTCATAACGCTGTCACGTCATCTTTCACGGCGGGACAACTGCCAACACGTTATGAAACAGGCGTGAGAACACGTCACAACGAACCGAAAGCATATCCGACAATCTTCACTAACCTATGCACAGTGCTAACTGGGGATTGCCTAAGTCTGGCTCATTTGCCGGATATGGTAACGGAGGCTCCATAGTAGTCCGAGAGGGATAACGACCCTTACATGGCGAAGGGAGCCAGTTAGTAACATCTAAAATGTAAGAATGAAAGGGAGGAGAAACCTCAATGAAACCAACATCTGAAATTTTAGAGCGTATTGAAAAGTGTTCCAGCGAACACAAAGACGGCGTATTCACAAGACTTTACAGATACTTACTTCGTGAAGATATTTACTACGCCGCCTATCAGAAACTTTATGCAAACAAAGGTGCAACAACACAGGGTATCGACAACGATACCGCAGACGGTTTCAGTGACTTCTATGTAAAAGAGTTAATCCAGTCACTAAAGGACGGAACCTACAAAGCCAATCCTGTAAGGCGTGAGTATATTCCAAAGAAAAACGGAAAGCTCCGTCCGCTGGGTATCCCGTCTTTCCGTGACAAGCTCCTGCAAGAAGTTGTCAGAATGATTTTAGAAGCTATCTATGAACCTGTCTTTGACAGCCACTCCCACGGTTTCAGACCGGGTAAAAGCTGTCATACCGCACTCCGTCAGATTTCTTCTGACTTCACAGGCGTGGTCTGGTTTATCGAGGGCGATATACAAGGTTGTTTTGATAACATCAATCACGAAAAATTGATTGATATTTTGAGCAGGAAAATCAAGGACAGTCGTTTTCTGAACATCATTCGCCAGTTTTTGAAAGCTGGGTATATCGAGAATTGGAAATACAACGCCACTTACAGCGGTTCCCCGCAGGGTGGTATCTGTTCTCCAATACTTGCAAATATCTATCTGAATGAGCTGGACAAGAAGTTTCGGGAAATCGCAGAACGCTTTGATAAGCCGAGGTCTGCATATCAGACACAGGAATATCATGCGGCAAGCAAAGAATTAAAAAGACTGTCTTATTGGATTGACCATACCGCTGATGAAGCGGCAAGACAAGAACTGATTGACCAGCATAGGGCACAGAAGAAAGCTATGAGAAATCTGCCCTGCAAACCTGCCGACAACAAGAAGTTCACTTTTGTCCGTTATGCGGACGATTGGCTGGCAGGTGTGTGCGGCACAAAAGCGGAATGTGAGGACTTGAAAGCCGAAATCGCTGAATTTCTAAGCACAGAGCTGAAATTAACTCTAAGCGAGGAAAAGACGCTGATAACGCACAGCTCCGAAAAAGTCCGTTTCATTGGATATGATATTTGCGTCCGCAGAAATCAGGAAGTCAAAGGTCACAGAATGAAAAACGGAACGTGGAGAAAATCCCGTACCCTGCACATGAAAGTTGCCCTGTCTGTTCCCCATACGGAAAAGATTGAGAAATTCATGTTTGCAAAGAAAGTCATTCGCCAAAAGGAAAACGGGGAGTTTCAGCCGATACACCGGGCCGGACTTCTCAACCTTGCGGATTATGAGATTGTGGAACAGTACAATGCCGAAGCAAGAGGATTATGCAACTATTACAATCTGGCTTGTGATTATCACACGCTGGACTACTTCTGCTATCTTATGGAGTACAGTTGCTTAAAGACGATTGCTAATAAGCACAAAACCAGTATCCGCAAAATCATTCGCCAGTATAAAGACGGGAAAACATGGTCTGTCCCTTATGAAACTAAAGCAGGAACAAAACGTGTTCGCCCTGTTAAAATCGCAGATTGTAAGCGTGGCGAAGCGAGTGACATCATTTATCAGAGAAAGAAATTCAGCTGGAAAACCACTATTAGACAACGGCTCAATGCCAGAGTTTGTGAACTATGTGGGTGTAAAGAAGCCGATTTGTATGAGGTTCACGTTATACGGAACTTAAACGAATTGGGTATTTCTGATTGGGAAACCGTGATGAAAAAGAAGCGGCGGAAAACGCTTGTTGTTTGTAGCAAGTGCCATGAAAGAATACACAGACACTAATCAATACGTTAATTACTAATGGGGAGCCGGATACTTCGAGAGGAGTAAGTCCGGTTCCGAGGGAGGGTGTAGGAAACCTACCGCCAACGGCGGCAAGGCGCCTTTACCCTACCCTACGA
>NZ_QUGF01000027.1:0-2107 GCF_003479275.1 Clostridium sp. AF20-7
CTGATTTTGTCCTTCAACCACGAAGGCTTTGTTCAGGAACGAGTCGCACTAATATCCATATCATATCCGGAGCGTACCGCTTTTTTCTGTTCCTCAATTTTCATGCGGTTAATGTCCGTAACCTTACTCTTGACCAATTTGATTGCTTTCATCTGGTCGATGGACTGGATATGCAGATTAACAAGCAGGTTACAGTCCATTTCCAGAAATTCAGCAAGCATTTTATCCGTCAGCTCTGGTGCCAGAATCTGCAGATAGGATACTGCTCCGATGGTATCTCCCATCTGAAAATCCTTTCCATTTTTGAACAGGAAACTGGATGGTGCAATATAATCCTTTGTATTCAGCCCGGTACGCAGCATATCATCATAGCTGAACTTGAATGGTACTTTGACATTCTGGTTGAATGTTTCATACATGATCTGCAAACGCTCCACACCATTTAACGGATACGCAGATACCCCGAAAACTTTAAAATTATTTAGTATGTCTGTTTCGATACGTTCCAGTTTTGGTTTTGCTTCCCGGATATTGTCAGCTTCAATTCCAAATGTAATGTACTTGGTTCTGACAAGACCATTATTTCCTTTTGCCAACTGATTTCTGAGCATCTGGGCAAACTCCATACGCAGATCATCAAAACTGTCATTCTGCTTTTTAATACGGATCACATCTTCATATTCCGTCATGTTGCTGTGATGATTGATAAAGGACAACTGAAAATGGATGGTACTGTCAAAATAATTCAGGAAATCACACCAGTTCTCAAAAATCGCATTTTTATCCTCATTCTGTGCTAACTGATAGTTGATATCATAAAAACGAATTGTTTTTGAATAATACCCATCCTCCACACGACAGATTCCGTCTTTTCCCATTTCCCTGTATGGAATCGACTGCTGTGCGGTAATGTTTTTCCCTTTATTTCTATTGTCTTTATTCGTGCTGGATATTTGCTTTCCAGTACCTTTTTTTCCACTGGATTTTACAGAACCCGGCGGCTTTGTCTTTTTTTTATGCTTTTCTGCTTTCTTTGCCTGTTTCTGTGCTGCCTTTTCTTCACGAGCAGCCTGTTTTGCCGCCTGCTTCGCAAGTTTTCTTTCTTCCTTTTCGTGTGCCTTATGTAACTTCAGTTCATATTTCTGGGCTTTTTTCCAGGCACGTTTTTCCCGTCTGCTTAATTTACGTCTTGGTCTGCGGACACCTCGGTGTCGCTCCAGTGCTTCATACCCAGTAACCATCGGTACTCCCGTCAAACGCTGTCTGCCCTTTGTATAATCTTCTGCCTCGTCCGAATCAAACACTGGTAAACCATCATCAGAATCCTCTTCATCCAACCACCAGTCATCCGGATGGGAAAATTCTTCTATCTGCTCAGGAAGATTCTTATCGTTTCTTACTTTTTCCACGAACAGTACCTCCTTTCGCTTTTGTCATAATTCTCTTTTTTTCATAAAGGTTTTCTACCTCATATTTCCGTACCGGAGGACGGACAAATTTTACTGTAATCACGTTTTTGAGGACTTTCTCTAAAGGAAGTCCATCTTTCTCATACATGGCAAATAAAAAAGCCGGAAGCATCAACAGACACATTCCGGTTGCCGCATTACTCGAACCAATCAATCCCCTTGACAGGAAATAAAACGGAAGTCCTACTGCCGCTGCAATACCAAGGCAGATAAGCTGTCGTTTTGTAAGATTGAGAATAATTTTATTTTTTACTTTTGTCAGATCTTTTGGTACTGATACAAAAGCCATTTTCATCGTCTCCTTTTCTACATTTAGTGTGCATTAAAGATGCTCTTTGAGAAATTACCTGTTTTCATAAGACTAAAACACAGTATTACTGTATAAGCCATTACACTGAGCAGTGCTGTATGCACATTGTCTGATACCTGTATATTGGCAACCAATACAGAGTAAATGCCCACACACACCATAATAAAAAATCCCTGAAATGCCAGTGCAAACAATCCTCTTAAATAATTGCTGCCAATCTGTCCCCATTCCCGATTGCTCATAGTGGCAAATGGAATTGCACCGATTGACGAATACAGTAGGGTAAGAACCCGACGCCTTGCCATATTGCTATGGCAGGTTTCCGAGA
>NZ_QUGF01000028.1:0-1769 GCF_003479275.1 Clostridium sp. AF20-7
TTCTCGGAAACCTGCCATAGCAATATGGCAAGGCGTCGGGTTCTTACCCTACTTGTGACTTCGGTGGCTCCCGTTCCAATGGCTGCAATGATGGGTAAAGAATGGGGCGGTATGGGACAGAATTACCTCCGATCCCTGCTGGCGCTGGGCTTTCAGGCGTTTCTCATTATCGTCTGCGTGGCAATTTATGCTGTGCTGGTGCAGAACATCGCTCTGGAAGATGACATCATCATGGCAATCTGGAGCTGCGTGGGCTACACCGTACTGCTATGTTTTACGCTGTTCAAAACCGGCAGTCTCGCCAAATCAGTCTTTCAGGCGCACTAAAACGGAAGGAGGTTTCTACATTGGCTTATGTACCCGTACCCAAGGACTTAACAAAAGTCAAAACAAAGGTCATGTTCAATCTGACCAAGCGGCAGCTTATCTGCTTCACGGGCGGAGCGCTTATTGGCGTACCGCTTTTCTTTTTGCTCAGAAAACCTACCGGAAACAGTGTAGCGGCTATGTGTATGATGCTGGTTATGCTGCCCTTCTTTATGCTGGCTATGTACGAAAAGCATGGACAGCCCCTGGAAAAGATCGTGGGCAACATTCTCAAAGTAGCTGTGATCCGTCCCAAGCAGCGTCCCTACCAGACCAATAACTTTTATGCCGTATTAAAGCGGCAGGAAATGCTCGATAAGGAGGTGTATGACATTGTTCACCGCAATAAAAAAATGGCTGCATCGGATGTTCGGAAAAACCGAGGAAAAAACTGTGCAGCCGGTAAAGACAAAGAAAAAACTGTCCCGCGCCGATAAGAAGCAGATCGAAGCGGCCATTGCCCGCGCTAACCGCACGGACAAAAAAGGAAAATCTGCGCAGGACAGTATCCCTTATGAACGGATGTGGCCGGACGGAATCTGCCGCATATCGGACAGCCACTACACAAAGACCATCCAGTTTCAGGACATCAACTATCAACTCTCCCAAAACGAAGATAAGACGGCAATCTTTGAGGGTTGGTGTGATTTCCTCAATTATTTTGACAGCTCGATTCATTTCCAACTGTCTTTTTTGAACCTTGCGGCATCGGAGGAGACCTTTGCTAACTCCATTTCCATCCCGCCCCAAAGGGATGCCTTTGACAGTATCCGCGAGGAATACACCACAATGCTGCAAAATCAGCTGGCAAGAGGTAACAACGGTCTCATCAAGACCAAATACCTGACCTTTGGTATCGACGCAGACAGCATCAAAGCCGCCAAGCCCCGTCTGGAGCGTATTGAGACCGATATACTTAATAACTTCAAGCGTCTTGGTGTAGCTGCCAGAACGCTGGACGGTAAAGAAAGGCTTTTTCAGCTTCATGCGGTATTCCACATGGATGAACAACTCCCGTTTCAGTTTGAATGGGACTGGCTGGCTCCTTCCGGTCTGTCCACAAAGGATTTTATTGCACCAAGCTCCTTTGAGTTCCGCACCGGCAAGCAGTTCCGTATGGGTAAGAAATACGGGACTGTTTCTTTTTTGCAGATTCTCGCACCGGAACTGAATGACCGTTTGCTGGCTGATTTTCTGGATATGGAAAGCTCGCTCATTGTGAGTATGCACATTCAGTCGGTGGATCAGGTGAAAGCCATCAAAACGGTAAAGCGAAAGATTACCGACCTGGACCGCAGCAAGATCGAGGAACAGAAAAAAGCAGTCCGTGCCGGATACGACATGGACATCAGTGCGACTCGTTCCTGAACAAAGCCTTCGTGGTTGAAGGACAAAATCAGGCA
>NZ_QUGF01000029.1:0-1729 GCF_003479275.1 Clostridium sp. AF20-7
CTGATTTTGTCCTTCAACCACGAAGGCTTTGTTCAGGAACGAGTCGCACTAATGTCCATGTCATAGCCGGAACGCACCGCTTTTTTCTGTTCCTCGATTTTGGAACGGTCAAGCTCGGTGATGGTTCTCTTGATGGTCTTAATCGCCGCAGTCTGGTCAACCGACTGGATGTGCATGGTCACGATCTGCGTGGATTCCATATCCAGAAAATCTGCCAGCATACGGTCAGACAGGTCTGATGCCGTAATTGCCAGATAGGACATCGAACCGAAGATGCTGCCCATCTGGAAGGTGCGGTTGGTCTTAAAGGCAAATGCCGTCGGAGCAATGAAGTCCTTTACAGACAGCCCGGATTCCACAAGATACTTCCAATCGAAGAAAAACTTATCATTATCACCCATGTGGAACATGGAGTGCATCAGATGCAGCCGCTCTTTGCCGTTCATGGTGGTTGCAATGACACCCAAACGACGAAAGTTATTGAGCAGATCGTTTTCGATATGGTTGAGTCTCGGCTTTGCCTGCCTCATGGATTCGGCTTCAATGCCGAATGTCAGGTACTTGGTTTTGGTCAAGCCATTGTTGCCCTGCGCCAACTGCTTTTTCAGCATCTGGCTATACTCGGCACGGACAGGATTGAAGCTGTCCTTCTTGAACGGGATGCGGATACTCTTTTCAAAGCTCTCAGCATCGGTACTCAGGTTCATAAAGGAAAGCTCAAAATGAATGGAACTGTCAAAGAAATTCAGGAAACTGCACCACTCATCGAAGATGGCAGTCTTATCTTCCTGCTGTGCCAGCTGATAGTTGATGTCCTGAAACTGAATCGTCTTGGTGTAGTAGCTGTCAGTGACACGGCAGATGCCATCCGGGAACATTCTCTGAAAGGGAATGGACTGCTGTGCAGTCTGTGGGATACCATTGTCTTTCTTTGCCCGTTCCACAACAGCTTTAATTTCTCGCTGCTGCTTCCGATTCAGATTTGCAGGCATTTTGATGTTTCTTGCCTGTGGCTTCTTTTTGAAAAACAATTCGTTCAACCTCCTTTTCCAGTTTGTACTGACGCATCAAAGCGTCATAATAGTTGTCCGTCTGATAAGGGCGAACCTTGGGACGAACGAATTTAGTCTGAATAAAGTGTTCTACAACCACTTCCAACGGCTGTCCATCCTTTTCATACATTGCCAGAAAAAACAACGGCAACATGACGATCATCATGGACAGTGCTGCAAGGCTCACATTTCCGGTTGCTTTGACCAGAAAGAAAATCGGCACTCCGATGAGCGCCGCCGCACCAAAGCAAAGTAACTGCCGTTTTGTCAGATTGAAGAACACTTTTGTTTTTACCCTCGTCAGGTCACGAGGTACGGGAATATACGCTGCCAAACAATTTCCTCCTTCCCTTAGTGAGCGCTGAATACACCCTTCGCAAGCGAACCGGTCTTAAACAGGGTGAAGCACAAAAGGACGGTGTAGCCCATAACACCCCAGATAGAACCGATGATGTCATCGCTGAATGCGATAGACTGAATCAGCACCGCATAAATGCCTACGCAGATCATAATCAGGAATCCCTGGAATCCGATTGCAAACAGCGAACGCAGATAATTCTGTCCGATATTGCTCTGCTCTCTGTTTCCAAAAGTGGAGAGCGGAATCGGGGCAAGGCTGACCATCAGTAGGGTAAGAACCCGACGCCTTGCCATATTGCTATGGCAGGTTTCCGAGA
>NZ_QUGF01000003.1:0-316155 GCF_003479275.1 Clostridium sp. AF20-7
AAAACAAGCAATTATTAATTGTAAACACCATAAGCCAAAGATGCAACGCTATGCATCTGAGAGGAACACCGTACCCGCGGTGTGAATCAATTGGTTAAGCTAATAAGAGCGCAGGGTGGATGCCTTGGCACTAAGAGCCGATGAAAGACGTGATAAGCTGCGAAAAGCTTCGGGGAGGAGCAAATATCCATTGATCCGGAGATATCTGAATGGGGAAACCCGGCTGAGAAGACCTCAGTCATCCATACGCCAATACATAACGTATGGAAGGGAACCCGCTGAACTGAAACATCTAAGTAGGCGGAGGAAGAGAAAGAAACATCGATTCCCAAAGTAGCGGCGAGCGAAATGGGAAGAGCCCAAACCAGAGTGCGTGCACTCTGGGGTTACGGACTGCATAAGTGAGCTGATTCGTTAATGGAACGGTCCTGGAAAGACCGGCCAGAGAGAGTGAAAGCCTCGTACATGAAAACGATAGGCAGCGGCAGGATCCAGAGTACCGCGAGACACGTGGAACCTTGCGGGAATTCGGGGGGACCACCCCCCAAGGCTAAATACTCCTTAGTGACCGATAGCGCATAGTACTGTGAAGGAAAGGTGAAAAGGACCCCGGGAGGGGAGTGAAAGAGAACCTGAAACCCTGTGTTTACAAGCTGTGGAAGCACGTTAAGGTGCAACCGCGTACTTTTTGTAGAACGGTCCGGCGAGTTGCGGATGCTGGCGAGGTTAAGGAGTAAAGCTCCGGAGCCGAAGCGAGAGCGAGTCTTAATAGGGCGTAAAGTCAGCATGTGCAGACCCGAAACCGGGTGACCTATCCATGTCCAGGTTGAAGTTCCCGTAAAAGGGAATGGAGGACCGAACGCACATCCGTTGAAAAGGGTGGCGATGAGGTGTGGATAGGGGAGAAATTCCAATCGAACCCGGAGATAGCTGGTTCTCCTCGAAATAGCTTTAGGGCTAGCCTCGTATTAGTTTAGCGGAGGTAGAGCACTGAATTTCCTAGGGGGCGTCAAAGTCTACCGAAGAATATCAAACTCCGAATGCCGCATAAATGATGTACGGGAGTCAGACTGCACGAGATAAGTTGGGTAGTCAAAAGGGAAAGAGCCCAGACCTACAGCTAAGGTCCCAAAGTGTGTGTTAAGTGGAAAAGGATGTGGGATTTCGAAGACAACTAGGATGTTGGCTCAGAAGCAGCCACACATTCAAAGAGTGCGTAATAGCTCACTAGTCGAGAGGTCCTGCGCCGAAAATGTCCGGGGCTAAAACACAACACCGAAGCTTAGGAATGTAATTATACATTGGTAGAGGAGCATTCTTAAAGAGACGAAGCAGTACCGATAAGGAGCTGTGGATTTTTAAGAAGAGAGAATGCCGGAATGAGTAGCGAGATGGAGGTGGGAATCCTCCAGGCCGAATATCTAAGGTTTCCAGAGTAAAGCTGATCTGCTCTGGGTAAGTCGGGGCCTAAGGCGAGGTCGAAAGACGTAGTCGATGGATAACAGGTTGAAATTCCTGTACTGCATATCATCAGAACTGTGGGGACACAGAGAGATACCGGAACCTGGGAATGAAGATACCAGGGCAAGCGAGGTAGGTGCTAAGCTGGCAAAACCGCTTAGTAAGCCGAAGACGTGATGCGGAGCGAATTAAAGTAGTGAAGTCCGGGATTCGAGCTGTCGAGAAAAGCCGCTATTGTGTGATATGTACCCGTACCGTAAACCGACACAGGTGGATGAGGAGAGAATCCTAAGGCCGGCGGGAGAAGCATTGTTAAGGAACTCGGCAAAATGACCCTGTAACTTCGGGATAAAGGGTGCCACAGAGATGTGGCCGCAGAGAATAGGCTCAAGCAACTGTTTAGCAAAAACACAGGTCTATGCGAAACCGAAAGGTGAGGTATATGGGCTGACGCCTGCCCGGTGCTGGAAGGTTACGAGGAGAGGTTAGAGCAATCGAAGCTTTGAATCTAAGCCCCAGTAAACGGCGGCCGTAACTATAACGGTCCTAAGGTAGCGAAATTCCTTGTCGGGTAAGTTCCGACCCGCACGAAAGGCGTAATGATTTGAGCGCTGTCTCGACAATGCACCCGGTGAAATTGAAATACCAGTGAAGATGCTGGTTACCTGCGCCAGGACGGAAAGACCCCATGGAGCTTTACTCTAGCTTGATACTGGGATTCGGTACTGCATGTACAGGATAGGTGGGAGACTTTGATGACAGGACGCCAGTCTTGTCGGAGTCGCTGTTGGGATACCACCCTTGTGGTACTGGATTTCTAACCAACCTCCGTGACCCGGAGGTGGGACAATGTCAGGTGGGGAGTTTGACTGGGGCGGTCGCCTCCGAAAGGGTATCGGAGGCGCTCAAAGGTTCCCTCAGAATGGTTGGAAACCATTCAAAGAGTGCAAAGGCAGAAGGGAGCTTGACTGCGAGACCGACGGGTCGAGCAGGTACGAAAGTAGGACTTAGTGATCCGGTGGTAGAAAGTGGGATTGCCATCGCTCAACGGATAAAAGCTACCCTGGGGATAACAGGCTTATCACTCCCAAGAGTTCACATCGACGGAGTGGTTTGGCACCTCGATGTCGGCTCATCGCATCCTGGGGCTGAAGTAGGTCCCAAGGGTTGGGCTGTTCGCCCATTAAAGCGGTACGCGAGCTGGGTTCAGAACGTCGTGAGACAGTTCGGTCCCTATCCGGCGCGGGCGTAGGATATTTGAGAGGAGCTGCCCTTAGTACGAGAGGACCGGGGTGGACTGGCCTCTGGTGTATCTGTTGAACTATCAAGTTCATGGCAGAGTAGCCAAGCCGGGACGGGATAAACGCTGAAGGCATCTAAGCGTGAAGCCCCCCTCAAGATGAGATATCCCATACGCAAGTAGTAAGACCCCTTGAAGACGACGAGGTAGATAGGGCAGAGGTGGAAGTGTAGTAATACATGAAGCTGACTGTTACTAATCGGTCGAGGGCTTAACCAAAAGGATATGGTTAAGGATTGGATAGGAAAGAGGAAGTTATTTCCTTAAGGATGGAAAGATAGAAGTAGAAGAAATTCGGTGTGCAGTTTTGAAGGTATATAAATCTTCAAACACAATATAGTAATAACGTGGATGACGGGGTGTGGCTCAGCTTGGCTAGAGCGCCTGGTTTGGGACCAGGAGGTCGCAGGTTCGAATCCTGTCACCCCGATTCTTACAAATATGCGCGAGTGGCTCAGTTGGTGGAGCGCGACCTTGCCAAGGTCGAGGCCGCGGGTTCGAGTCCCGTCTCGCGCTCTTTTTTATTTCTAGGATTTATGCGGGTTCCGAGGTTTTCGGAGCCCGCTTTTAATTTACATAGAATTGCTAAAAGTTTTTACTGAAGGCTTTGTATTATCATTCCGTATATGCTTGCTGGAAGAAATTCAAGAAACGAAGAAAAATGAAGGAAAATGCGTGATTTTTTTAATTTCCACTTGCATGTATACCTTGCCTGTGATATAGTATAAAGGCTGAAAATTCACGCCGGTCGGATTTGCGCAGGACGGTGCTCATTATGAGTCCCCGCGGAAAGCATGAGAAGACGGCGGAAGAAAAACCAAAATTGGAGGAAAGAAACATGAGCGTTATTTCAATGAAGCAGTTACTCGAAGCAGGTGTACATTTTGGACACCAGACCAGAAGATGGAACCCGAAAATGGCTCCGTACATCTACACCGAGAGAAATGGTATCCACATCATCGATCTTCAGAAATCTGTAGGTAAAGTAGATGAGGCTTACAAGGCAGTATCCGATATCGCAGCAGACGGCGGCACAATCCTGTTCGTTGGTACAAAGAAGCAGGCTCAGGACGCTATCAAGACCGAGGCTGAGAGATGTGGTATGTTCTATGTAAACGAGAGATGGTTAGGCGGTATGCTGACAAACTTCAAGACCATCCAGAGCCGTATCGCTAGATTAAAACAGATCGAGGCTATGTCTGAGGACGGAACTTTCGACGTTCTGCCGAAGAAAGAAGTTATCGAGCTGAAAAAAGAGTGGGAGAAGCTGGAGAAGAACCTGGGCGGTATCAAAGATATGAAGAAGATCCCGGATGCTATCTTCGTAGTAGATCCGAAGAAGGAAAGAATCTGCGTACAGGAGGCTCATACTCTGGGTATTCCGCTGATCGGTATCATCGATACCAACTGTGATCCGGAAGAGCTGGATTATGTAATCCCGGGTAACGATGATGCTATCCGTGCCGTAAAACTGATCGTTTCCAGAATGGCAGACGCTGTTATCGAAGCTAAGCAGGGCGAGGCTGAGGCAGCTGCAGCAGAGGGCGAAGCAGAGGCTACAGAGGCTTAATTAACCCCAAAATTAAAAACTGAAACCAAAAGACCAGGAGCACGCCGCGGTTTTCCGCATAAAAGCGTGCTCCGCGCGGGTATACGAACGTGTACCTGAATTTATATACACGGAGGGATTTAAGATGGCAGTTACAGCCGCAATGGTAAAAGAGTTACGTGAAATGACAGGCGCTGGTATGATGGACTGTAAGAAAGCTCTTGCAGCTACAGATGGCGACATGGACAAAGCTGTTGAGTTCCTGAGAGAAAAAGGACTTGCAGGCGCTACTAAGAAAGCTGGCCGTATTGCAGCAGAGGGTATCGTTATGACTAAGGTTACCGCTGATGAAAAGAAGGCAGTTGTAGTAGAAGTAAACGCAGAGACAGACTTCGTAGCTAAGAACGAGAAGTTCCAGAACTATGTATCTGATGTTGCTGAGCAGGCGCTGAACACAAGCGCAGCAGATATTGACGCATTCTTGGCTGAAAAATGGGCAAAGGATCCGTCCCTGACAGTTGCAGAGGCTCTGTCTTCCCAGATCTCCATCATCGGCGAGAACATGAAGATCCGTCGTTTTGCTCAGTTAGCTGAGGAGAACGGTTTCGTTGCTTCCTACATCCATGCAGGCGGCAAGATCGGCGTTCTGGTAGACGTTGAGACTGACGTTGTAAACGATGCAATCAAAGAGATGGCTAAGAACGTAGCTATGCAGGCTGCAGCTCTGAAACCGCTGTACACCAACGACAGCGAAGTAGATGCAGATTACATCGCAAAAGAGAAAGAGATCCTGACTGTAGCAGCTAAGAACGAGAAGCCGGACGCAAACGACAAGATCATCAGCGGCATGGTTATGGGTCGTATCAAGAAAGAGCTCAAAGAGATCTGCCTTCTGGATCAGGTATATGTTAAGGCTGAGGATGGCAAGCAGAGCGTAGCTCAGTATGTAGCTCAGGTTGCTAAAGAGAATGGTGCGAAGATCACTGTTAAGAAGTTCGTTCGTTTTGAGACTGGTGAAGGTATCGAAAAGAAGGAAGAGAACTTTGCAGAGGAAGTTGCAAAGCAGATGGCACAGTAAGCGAACTACTTGTTGTAACTTCATATAACTTATTAGAAAGTGCTGAACCCCAGTATTTATGTAGGGTTTCAGCACTTTTTTATGTACTGTTTTTTGATACTTTTTTATATAACTTGTTGCAATTTATTATATCTTCTTATGCGAATTGTGTAAAAAAGTGTGTAGTGAGTTGTGTAGAGGTTTTGGGGGATTTGTGTAATAACACGAATGGAACGCCTCAGCTGATTGCAGACGCGCCTTTGCAGTCTGCTCAGCATTACATTTACCGGTCTCAGGATCCCATTAGCGATTCTTTTGGGTGGCATTATGGGACTCACCGGAATCTGGCGGGCGCTTACGCTGACCTTGATCGTGAAAGGATAGGGGATAAAAGTGTACCAGAAAGTCACACTTGAAAATTCCGCCAGATGCGTTATAATAAGTCTGGCGATGGTTCAGCAAGGAAACATTGCAAATTTGATAAAAACAGGGGAGCTCGTTGGCGGGCTGAGAGGAAGTAATCGAACTTCGACCCTTTAACCTGATGCGGATAATGCCGTCGTAGGAAGTCATGAGATGAATTTTTACAGGAGATATCCGCAGGGGTATCTCCTGTTTTTTCATATAACAGGAAATTCCGTTGAAATTTCCTGTTATATAAAAAGTCTTACCGGGCGGGATCGCACTGCGGCGGAAGGGAATCATGTCGCAAGCGACCGCGCTCGGCGCGGGAATGTGCCAGGGCACATTCTTTTAAAATTAAATTCTTTGAAAGGGGGAACGTATTCCGCATGTGTGCGGCGAGCTGAGGGGGAGCGCCCTGAGCTTTGTAGGCAGCGATGGGAAGCCGTGTTCCGGCGTGAGAGGATACCAGAGAGTATCGACCGAATTTCATGCAGAAAACGTAAATTGTTCGTAACTGTTCAAGAATATCAAAGAAACAGAACAGTTGCAAATTTTCAAAGAAGGAGAAGAAAAATGAATAAGACAAACACGAAAAAACTGGCGATTGCGGCTGTATTCTGTGCCGTTGCCGTCGTAGGAAGTTTATTTTCCGTTCCGGTGTTCGGAAGCAAGTGTTCCCCGGTACAGCATATGGTAAATATCCTGTGTGCCGTTCTTCTGGGACCGGGCTATGGACTGGGAGCGGCCTTTGCAGCGGCGCTGATCCGAAATCTGTTAGGACTTGGAAGCCTGATGGCATTTCCGGGCAGTATGTTTGGCGCCCTGATCTGCGGACTGGTTTACAAGAAAACGCAGAGTGTGTTCGCAACTTTGCTCGGTGAGGTGCTTGGAACGTCCATTCTGGGCGGATTTGCAGCATATCCGGTGGCAGTTTTCCTGATGGGAAAGAGCGCGGCGGGACTGGCTGTCTATGCCTATGTGGTTCCGTTTTTGATCTCGACCGCGGGAGGCGCGATCATAAGCGCGGTTCTGATTTTAAGTTTAAAGAAAGCCAATATTTTAGCAGGAATGCAGGAAGCACTGAGAGAGGAGAAGCCAGCACATGTTTAAAGAAATATTTGATAATGTAAGAGAAAAATGTCCGTTAATCCACAACATTACGAACTACGTGACTGTCAATGACTGTGCCAACGTGGTACTCGCATGCGGCGCGTCCCCGATCATGGCGGATGATAAGGACGAAGTTTCGGATATCCAGACCATCTGCGGCGGACTGAATATCAATATCGGCACATTAAACAGCCGGACCATCGAATCCATGCTGCTTGCCGGAAAGCGGGCAAATGAGCTGGGTCATCCGGTAGTTTTAGACCCGGTAGGCGCCGGTGCGTCGAAACTCAGAACAGAGACCGCCAATCAGCTTTTAAAGGAAGTCAGGTTTACCGTGATCCGCGGGAACATTTCGGAGATCAAGACACTGGCACTTGGAAATGGGACGACGAAGGGCGTGGATGCCGATCTGGCAGACCGGGTGACGAAGGAAAATCTGGACGAGGCGGCAGCTTTTGCGAAGGCATTTGCCGGAAAGATGAATGCGGTCGTTGCGATCACCGGTGCGATCGACATTGTGGCGGATGCGGAGAAGGCATACTGCATTTACAACGGTCGTCCGGAGATGTCTTCCATCACGGGAACCGGCTGTCAGCTCTCGGCTCTGACGGCGGCCTTTGTGACAGCCAACCAGGAACAGCCGCTTGAGGCAGCTGCTACGGCAGTCTGCGCGATGGGACTGGCCGGGGAGACGGCATACGCCCGTTTAAGTGAACTGGACGGCAATGCGACTTATCGGAATTATATTATTGATGCTATTTATCGCATGAACGGAGAAGCGCTGGAGGCTGGAGCAAAATTTGAAGTAAGATAATAGAGCTTTAGTGTCCGTTTTTATAAGAAGAGCTGAGAGAAGGAGGAAATGCAGATGAACTGCAGACCGGAAGATATGCTGCTTTACGCGGTGACAGACCGCGCATGGCTGAAGGGGGAAACTCTGGAGAGTCAGGTTGAGAAAGCTTTGAAGGGCGGGGCGACGTTTGTCCAGCTGAGAGAAAAGGAGCTTGACGAGGCGGAGTTTCTGGAGGAGGCAAAGAAGCTTAAAATGCTTTGCAGAAAGTATCAGGTTCCGTTTGTGATCAATGACAACGTGGAGATTGCCCTGGCGGTGGATGCGGACGGTGTCCATGTGGGACAGAGCGATATGGAAGCGGGAAAGGTCCGGGAAAAGCTGGGACCAGATAAGATCATCGGCGTTTCCTGCAAAAATGTAGAACAGGCGCTTCTTGCGAAAAAGCATGGGGCGGATTATCTGGGAGTCGGAGCCATCTATCCGACGGGAACCAAAAAGGACGCCGATGCCGTGACGCCGGGGATGCTTTCCAAGATCTGTCAGGCAGTCGATATTCCGGTTGTTGCGATCGGCGGACTGAATAAAGAACATCTGGAACTGTTAAAAGGAACAGGTGTGGACGGCATTGCAGTGGTCAGCGCCTTGTTTGCGGCCGATGATATTGAAAAGGCAGCAGAGGAACTGAAGGAAGCTGTAAAAAAGGTTCTGTAAAGATGAAAACGTTGTCATTTTGTCAAAAAAATGGCATGAAAAAGTTTATAAGAAAAAGCTTGTGAAAAAAGCTTCATAAAAAAATGGTAAGAAACTTTGCAAAAAGTTTTTTATGGCGGCACATTGGGGGCACCACCTTGTGTCGCCTTATAAAAGTTATTGATGCCTGAAAGGAGTTAATTATGAAGACAGCATTAACAATCGCTGGAAGTGATTGCAGCGGAGGCGCCGGTATCCAGGCCGATTTAAAGACGATGATCGCCAATGGAGTATATGGAATGAGTGCGATCACGGCGCTGACGGCCCAGAACACAACCGGCGTCCAGGGGATTTTTGAGGTAACCCCGGAATTTCTGGAACAGCAGATTGACAGCGTATTTACGGATATTCGTCCGGATGCGGTAAAGATCGGCATGGTTTCATCAACCGGACTGATCAAGTCGATTGCGAAGAAGCTTTGTGAGTACCAGGCAGAAAACATTGTTGTGGACCCGGTTATGGTGGCGACGAGCGGAGCAAAGTTAATCAGCGACGACGCCATCGATACCTTGAAAGAATCGCTTTTTCCATTAGCGGCGGTTCTGACACCGAACATTCCGGAGGCGGAGGTCTTATCGGGAATGGAAATTAAGTCTGCCGACGATATGATTACGGCAGCAAAATGTATCAGTGAAACGTACCATTGTGCGGTTCTCTGCAAGGGTGGACATCAGTTAAATGATGCCAACGATCTTTTATACCGGGACGGCGGATACCGTTGGTTTAACGGAAAACGCATCCACAATTCCAACACCCATGGGACGGGCTGTACCCTGTCCAGCGCGATTGCATCCAATCTGGCGAAGGGCTATGATCTTGACACCGCGGTGGAACGTGCCAAGGCATATATTTCCGGCGCACTGGGAGCGATGCTGGATCTTGGAAAAGGATCCGGGCCGATGGATCATGGATTTGATTTCTGGGGAAAAGGATTTGCGGAGGAACGCGTATGACAATGACAGAGAGGCTTTTGGAAGCCACAAAGGAGATCTGGGCTGGTTACAATGAAAAACCGTTCGTAAAAGGCATTGCGGACGGCAGTCTGGATCATGATAAATTCAAATATTATATGATACAGGATTATCTGTATCTGATTGATTACACAAAGGTGTTTTCCATCGGGGCGGCAAAATCAACGGATCTCGCATTTATGCGCCTGTTTGCCGGATATACCCACTCGATTCTGGATGGGGAGATGGATATTCACCGTGCTTACATGGAACGTTTGGGGATAACCAGAGAAGAGGCGGAACAGACGCCGGTCGCTCTGGATAACCTTTCTTATACTTCTTATATGCTTCGCATCGCTTATGAGGGGGGCGCGCCGGAGGCGGCAGCAGCGATATTGTCCTGCGCCCTCAGTTATGAATGGATTGCGAAGAAAATCGCAGCAGACAGACCGGATGCCGACAAACATCCATTTTATGGGGAGTGGATCCGGGGATACGCTTCCGAGTCTTACCACAAGGAAAATGAAGTCCTTGTAGAGTGGATGAACCGTCTGGCAGAGGATCTGTCTGAGAAACAAAAGAAACATCTGGTGGATATTTTTGTGGCCTGCTCCCGCTATGAAGCGGCATTCTGGGATATGGCGTGGGAAATGAGGCGGTAAATATGCTTACATTTGACAACGTGCGTTTCCAATATGCGGTAGAGGATTTTTCGATCATTGACCATCTGTCGTTTGAAGTCCAGGATGGGGAGTTTGTGTCCATCATCGGCGCTTCCGGCTGTGGAAAAAGTACGATCTTCCGGCTGGTAAATAAGCTTCTTACCCCGGCTTCCGGTGTGATCCGGGTGGATGGGGAATCGATCGAAACGAAGAAAAATTACTGCGGATATATGCCGCAGCAGGATCTGCTGTTTCCATGGCGCACTGTGCGGGAGAATCTGATGCTTCCGATGGAGATTCAGGACGGATATTCGAAGGAACAGATGCAGAAAAAAGCGGATGATGCGCTTCAATCGGTTGGACTTGCAGACTGGGGAGATAAGACGCCGAAAGAGCTTTCCGGCGGTATGCGCCAGAGAGCCGCCTTTGCGAGAACGGTTCTGACGGGTTCAGACCTTCTGCTTTTGGATGAGCCGTTTTCAGCCCTGGATTATCTGACAAGACTGTCTATGCGGGAGTGGCTTCTGGAACAGTGGGAGAAGGAGAAAAAGACGGTTCTTTTCATCACGCATGATGTGGAAGAAGCGGTGTTTCTGTCCAGCCGGATTCTCGTGGTGGAACAGTCACCGATCACACATCTGCGCTCCATCGAGGTTCCGGCGGGATATCCGCGATCCCGGGAAGAGCTTCGCAGGCCGGAGATTCTGTCCTTAAAGGAAGAACTCATCGGAATGCTTAAGAAGGAGAAGGCGTGATGGAACAGAAAAAAACAAATAAAATGGGAAGCCGGATGAATGCGAATCTTCCAGCCCTGATTCTGGTGGCGGTGCTTCTGTTTGCATGGCAGGTGGCGGCTATGGGGATTGATGCGGCCTATATTCTCCCGTCTCCGGTTCAGGTGGTTGTACGGCTGTGGGAACTTCGGGGACCATTATTTACGGCACATCTGCCGGCTACGATGTCGGTAGTCGCGATTGGACTTTTGATCTCGATCGTGCTGGGCGTGGGACTGGCTGTGCTGATGGATGCCAGTGAGACGGCAAGAAAGGCTCTGTATCCGCTGATCATCGCCTCCCAGACGATCCCGACGACGGCGCTGGCACCGCTGTTTGTCCTCTGGTTTGGCTACACGATCTGGAGCAAGGTGCTGGTAACGGTGCTGATTACGTTTTTCCCGATCACGATCACGGTATTTGACGGGTTCCGGTCGGTGAAGACGGAAATGGAAGAACTTTTGTTTACATTTGGCGCGGATAAACGTCAGATCTTTTTGAAATTAAAGATTCCGGCGACGCTTCCGTACTTTTTTTCAGCGATCAAGATGGCGGTACCGCTGTCGATCATCGGAGCGGCGATTGGAGAATGGCTGGGCGCCCAGAGCGGACTCGGATATTTCAGCCGGAGAATGATGACCCAGTTAGATGGAGCCGGTGTATTTGCACCGATTCTGCTCTTATCGGTAGTGGCGATGGCGGCAACGTGGGTTGTCTCGCTGCTTGAAAAGCGGATGATTTTCTGGAGGAATGAGTAGGAAATTGTGATATAGGATGAAATTTTGAAGTATGTGTGCGGATATTGAAAAGTCTGTATTTTTGAAATGTGTGCTGCAGACCGAAAAAAGTGTATTCACAAAAAAGCTACTCGTGAAGAAGTGCAGATCTTTGAGATTGGTATGTGAATCCAGCAAGTCATATGCCAAAAGAACTGGAAAACAGGTAAGTGATAGGGAAATATAAACGGAAATTTGTAAAAATGAAAGGATATGAGATGAAAAAACGAATGAAAATGGCTGCCGCAGTGATGGCAGCAGTGATGGGAATGATGACACTTGGCGGATGTGGAACGGCCAGCGAAAAGAGTGAGACAGCTGCTCAGGCAGAGGGCACGGATGCGAAACAGACCTCGGAAGATGGAAAAAGTCAGGATCTTAAGGAGATCAATGTGGTTCTTGACTGGTATCCGAATGCGATCCATACCTTTATTTATACGGCGATCGAGCGCGGTTATTATGCGGAAGAAGGACTGGATGTGAAAGTGCGTTTTCCGGCCAATGCGAACGATGCGTTATCACTGGTAGCGGCTGGAAAGGCGGAGATCGGCATGTACTATCAGCAGGATGTGATCCAGGCGGTTGCCAATCAGGGAACGAAGATCAAATCCATCGGTGCGATCGTGCAGTCCCCGTTAAGTGTCGTTCTTTCTTTAAAGGATAAGAATATCACAGGACCGGAAAATCTGGTTGGAAAAACCGTTGGTTACGGCGGAACAGCACTCAGCGAGGCGGTTGTCAAGAGCATGATGGAATATGTGGGAGCGGATGCATCGGATGTAAACCTGATCGATGTCGGATTTGAACTGATGAGTTCTATGACGACCGGCAATGTGGATGCGACGATCGGATGCCTTGTTAACCATGAGGTTCCGCAGATGGAGGAAGAGGGCTTTGATGTCAACTACTTCATGGCAGCTGGATATGGAATCCCGAATTATTATGAGGAAGTATTCCTTGCCAACAACGAAATGATCCAGCAGGAGCCGGAAGTTCTGGAAGGATTCTTACGCGCATCGAAGAAGGGCTTTGAAGACTTTAAGAACGATCCGAATGGCTGCCTGGCAATCCTGATGAATAATCAGAATGAGGAAAACTTCCCTCTGACCCAGAGCGTGGAGGAGAAGTCCTGTGAGACACTTCTGCCGCTCATGGAGAGCGATGAGGTTCCGTTTTTGACCCAGACCGAAGAGTGCTGGCAGGAAAACATCGACTGGATGAGCGAGAGCGGGCTGATCGATAAGAAAGTGGATGTTTCGGATGTGATGGTAAACCTGCAGGAGTAAGAGCCAGAAGTAGTCAGAGACTGGCTGTTTGCGCAGAGCAAGTAAATTTCCGGAACTGGAAATTCTGGTGTTTAACATATATATGCAAGACAAGAATGGTAACAGAGTTACTGTTCACGGGTAGGCACTTTTGGAACCGAAAGTGCCGTGAGAAAACGTGGTGGCAGCAGGAATTTGCCGTATTTAAATGCGAAGCCACGGCAAATTCCGTTACTGGGCACGTATGCGTGTACAGTAAACAACAGGGCGTTACTGGGGAAGATGGAGTCTCAGAATGTTGACAGTCTGCCAGCCAGGATATATAATATTTTCGTAACTGTTCAGTACCTTAACAGTCACGCGCAAAAATCCATTAAAGAAAAAACACCAGAATGGAAGGGGAAACAAATAGATGAAGAAAATTATTTTAACCGGCGATCGTCCTACCGGGCGCTTACATGTCGGACATTATGTTGGCTCTCTGAGCGAGAGAGTGAGACTTCAGAATTCCGGCAAATTCGACGAGATCTATATTATGATTGCCGATGCGCAGGCACTGACGGACAATGCCGATCACCCAGAAAAGGTGCGTAAAAATATTCTGCAGGTTGCCCTGGACTATCTGGCTTGTGGAATTGACCCGGAGAAATCCACCATCTTTATCCAGTCGATGGTGCCGGAGCTGACAGAGCTTACTTTCTACTATATGAACCTGGTTACGGTATCCCGTGTACAGCGAAATCCTACCGTAAAAGCAGAGATTCAGATGCGTAATTTTGAGGCAAGCATTCCGGTTGGATTCTTTACTTATCCGATTAGCCAGGCGGCGGATATCACTGCATTCCGCGCGACGACCGTTCCGGTTGGAGAGGATCAGATGCCGATGTTAGAGCAGTGCAAGGAGATCGTCCACAAATTCAACAGCGTGTACGGCGAGACTCTGACGGAACCGGAGATCCTGCTTCCGTCCAACAAGGCATGTCTGCGTCTGCCGGGTATCGATGGAAAGGCAAAGATGAGCAAATCGCTTGGAAACTGCATCTACCTTTCTGATTCGGAAGCAGATGTGAAGAAGAAGATCATGTCCATGTTTACAGATCCAAATCACCTGCGTGTCGAGGATCCGGGTAAAGTCGAGGGCAATCCGGTCTTCATCTATCTGGATGCATTCTGCCGTCCGGAGTATTTTGCAGAGTTCCTTCCGGATTACCAGAACCTGGACGAGCTGAAAGCGCATTACCAGAGAGGTGGTCTGGGCGATGTGAAGGTGAAGAAATTCTTAAACAACGTCATGCAGGCTGAACTGGCTCCGATTCGCGCGAGACGCCAGGAATGGGAGAAGAGAATCCCGGATGTATTTGACATCTTGAAAGAGGGAAGCAAGGCAGCAGAGGCGAAGGCTGCTGAGACACTTCGCGATGTGAAGGCTTCGATGCGGATCAATTACTTTGATGATGACAGCCTGATTGATACGATCGAGGACTAAGATAAAAAGTGGAAATTCGGCGTGGCTTTCTGGAATGCCGGGAGTGTGCTGCCGGAAATAAATTGAATTAAGAAATAGAGAAAAGTCTGTCTTTTGGCATGGGAAAGGTGTCGGGGGACAGGCTTTTTTGCGTGATTCCCACTTAAAAACGGTTTACATAGTCCCTAAAATTCGATATAATAGTCCATATTGCGTTATAACGCAAGGCTATATCAAATATGAAATGAAAGAATACTAAGAGGGCTACACATGAGTAAAAACAAACAATGGGCGAGTAAGCTGGGCTTTATTATGGCGACGGCTGGGGCGGCGATTGGATTGGGAAATCTGTGGAAATTTCCATATCTGATGGGAAAGAACGGTGGATTTCCATTTCTGGTTGCGTATCTGTTTTTTATCGTCGTTCTCGGACTGCCGGTTATGATCACGGAAATGTCCCTGGGACGGAAGACGCGGCATGATCCGGTGCAGGCATATGCGGACATTCATCCGCACGCACGGATTGTCGGTATATTCGGCGTACTGGCGGCGTTTATTATTTTGAGTTATTACAGCGTCATCGGCGGCTGGATTTTAAAGTATATTGCCAGCTATGTGACGACGGCGGCAGCGCCGGATTTTAACGCCTTTATCGGCAGCAGCGAGCCGGTGATCTGGCATATTGTATTTATGGCAGCGACTATAGCTGTCTGCTATTTTGGCATCAATGGCATTGAGAAAGCGAGCAAATTGATGATGCCGATGCTTCTGGTTCTGTTATTTGTCATCATTTTCAGAAGCGTGACGCTTCCGGGAGCTTCGAAAGGACTGTTATTTATCTTCCAGCCGGATTTTTCGGCGTTCACGCTTTCTTCTGTCAGCGCGGCACTGGGACAGGTGTTTTATTCCCTGAGTCTCTGTATGGGTATCACGATCACCTACGGAAGCTATCTGAGTGGAAAGGAAAATATTCCAAAAAGCTGTATGATCGTCGGTGGTCTGGACACCGTGATTGCGGTTCTCGCGGGTATCGCGATCTTTCCGGCAGTATTTGCCTTCGGTCTGGAGCCGGGACAGGGACCGGGACTGATTTTCGGCACACTGCCGATGGTATTTGCGAATATTGCGGGGGGAACTTTCTTTGCAATCCTGTTTTTTGCGCTGGTTTTTTTCGCAGCCGTTACGAGTGCGATCGCACTTCTGGAAGTCTGTGCCTCTTTTGCGATTGATTCGCTGGGCTGGGAACGCAAGCATGCGGCGCTTGTGATTGGTACGGCGATCACGCTGCTTGGCATTCCGAGTGCGCTGTCCTTCGGCGTCCTGAGTGATGTCACAATCCTGAATCAGTCGGTCTTTGATTTCGCCGGACTGGTAACGGATAATATTCTGATGCCGCTCGGTGGACTCACGATGTGCTACTATGTAGGCTGGAAATGGAAACCGGAGTATCTGCTTGCGGAGATCGAGGCGGACGGTACGAAATTCCGTCTGGGAAAACTCTGGGTGTTCTGCATCCGATTCCTGACGCCGATTATGGTGGGAATCGTCAGTGTAACTGGATTTTATAATTTGTACTTGGCGATTCGGTAGGAAGAGCGGTTTTGTTGACAAAAACAGGAAATTGCCGTATAATTTGTTAAAGTTCAGACAAGGTCATGGAAATAGGGATAGGATGTGCTTGACGGTGGATCAAGGGCGGAAAAAGACCATTTGTGTGATAATCTGAATGGACAGACAACTTGGGGAAACTTGAATATAAGACAATTAAATTATGGGGATACCGCAGAATGACAAGGATGTGATTAGGCGGTGTCCCTACTTCGACTGTCGGGAATGAATCGGATATGAGGCATTGCCGCAGGCAGAAAAGCTGCGCCGTGTGAGTGAGCACAGAATCACAAGCCGGAAGACGTTGCGGAGAAAGCAGAGAAGGAGGATGAGATATATGGTTCAGAGAAAGAAAACATTAGCCAAGACAGCGGCAAAGAAATCTGTTTCAACGGAAGAGAAAAAGGTTCCGTCTGTTGTGGAGAAAAAAGAGACAGCCGTAGCTGAAGTGGCGAAGAAAGAAACGGCAGTGGCAGCAGTCGCAAAGAAAGAGACAGCGGTAGCGGAAGTGGCAAAGAAGGAAACAGCTGTTGCAGCGGTGGAGAAAAAAGAGACGGCAGTAGCATCCGTTCCGAAAAAGGAAACTGCACTGGCACATGTAGAGAAGAAAGAAACAGCCGTAGCGCCGGTACAGAAGAAGGAGACCGCCCTCGCAGAGAAGAAAGAGATGGCAGCAGCCGCAGAGAAAAAGGAGACAGACGTGACCGTAAAGAAAACAACTGCAAAGAGAACCACAAAGACAACCACAAAGACAACCACTGCAGCAAAGAAGACAGCTGAGAAAAAGGAAGTAAAGACAGTTGCATACGTACAGTACGCAGGTGCGGAGATTTCTATCGAGAAGCTGGAGGCAGAAGCAAAGAAAGCATATGCAGCTCTGGGACATAAAGAGGACGAGATTGAGACTCTGACCCTGTATGTTAAACCGGAAGAGCGTGCCGTTTACTATGTGGTAAATGGAGAAGGTTCCAGCGAGTACAAGATTGTGTACTAAGGTGGGCGTTCGGTGAAGTTTCCGGCTCTGTATGACGGGAAGTTTACATACCATATCTGCTTAAAATGAGGGAGCAGGTATAAAAATCTAAGAATGGTAAAAAGCCAGTTTTTATATCTTTGGTGTATTAAGAGAGATATAGAACTGGCTTTTTATTTCATAGAAAAATGTGTCCTATGGTAACTGTTCAGTAGGTCTGCGCATTTACTGCGCTGACCGTACGAAAACATGGGCCAGCAGGCAAAAATCCCATTGCCGTAGGCAATTTTTGATGGATTTTTGCGCGTGACTGTGAAGGTACTGAACAGTTACGTCCTATGAAACAAAATACGCTCCGCGAGGATGCACAGTGATTCTGTATGGAATATGTCAGCTTCGCTGACCAGAATCACGCGCCAGGTCTCACGGACGGTTCACTGATCTGTGGATATTTTGATATGGGGATGTTTTAAAATCATAAAAGGGAATGCGGATGATTCAGTGCAGGGCGGAATGAAGGAAAAAACAGCCAGAACAGTACTCCAGCGGTTAAGGTCAGGCAAATCTCCATGGCGCTGTTGATGATTCCCGATAAAATCCAGCTGTCCAGACAGAAAACGGATGAAATCCAGAGGAGCAGAAGGCAGAGACGCCCACGGGTAGCAGGAGAATCCAGAGAGTGAGTCAATTTGCTGAAAAAGGCAGTATTGGAGGTTCTTTGGGAATAATGGACAGGAGCTGGGGACGAAAAATAGAGCTGCAAGCTTAAATAAAACAGATTATAAAGAAATAACAGCGCAGCCGCCAGCGCCAGAAGCGTGTGAAGGATAGCACAGACTGGGAGGTGCTCCGGGGTATAGGGCAGCAGGGCAGCGGCAGTGAGGAGAAGCAGGCAGCATTTTGCCTGGCGGGGGCGGTACAGGGAGAGTTGGGAGTAGAAAAAGCCGCCGCAGAGCAGGCACCAGAGAAAAAATTCGCCGCGTCGGTGCAGTGCGATGCTGATACTGGAAAAATTGGAAGAAAACAGATTGCATCCGCGTGTGAGTGAGAAACTAAAAAATGGGAGGAGAACGAACGTAAATATCCATCGAATCATGAGGATAGTGTGGGAAAATGGGGCGGAAAAGATACTGGAAAGAAGAGGCAGAAATAGTTGACGGAATTGCTGTTTATGTAATAGTATTATTATTTAGAAAAGATGAATTATATGTTTGATTAAGAAGGATAATACAAAACCATGATAAATTTACCAGCAGCATTTACTGAACGAATGAAACAGATGCTCGGCAGGGAGTACGATGCGTTTATCGCCAGTTACGACAAGGAGCGCTCACAGGGACTGCGCGTGAACGGACTGAAAACGGATCCGGCGGAATTTGCTAAGACGGCTCCATTTTCTCTGAATCCGGTTGCGTGGGCGGCGGAGGGATTCGCTTATGGGGCGGAAGATCGTCCGGGGCGTCATCCGTACCACGATGCGGGCGTTTACTATATTCAGGAGCCGAGCGCGATGATTGCGGCTTCGCTTTTAAACCCGCAGCCGGGGGAAATGATTCTGGATCTCTGTGCGGCACCGGGCGGAAAATCGACGCAGGCGGCGGCGAGACTGAGCGGAGAAGGACTTCTGGTGAGCAATGAGATCCATCCGGCGCGTGCAAAGATTCTCTCGCAGAATATCGAGCGCATGGGAATCCGGAATGCGGTTGTGACAAATGAAGATTCCGGGCGGCTGACGAAGTATTTTCCGGCATTTTTTGATGGGATCATCGTGGATGCACCGTGTTCCGGCGAGGGAATGTTTCGCAAGGATGAGACGGCGGTCACGGAATGGAGCCCGGAGAATGTGCGTCGCTGTGCTGGGCGGCAGCAGGAGATTCTTGAAAATGCGGCGATGATGCTGAAACCGGGCGGACGGCTGGTGTACTCCACCTGTACTTTTGCGCCGGAGGAGGACGAGCAGGCGATCGGACGTTTCTTAGAGGCACATCCAGAGTTTGCGCTAGAGGAAACGCCGGACTATCCGGGACTTTCGCATGGCGTTCCAGCCTGGGGGGCGGGTGTGACGGATGGAATCGAGAAAACGGTCCGTATCTGGCCGCACCGGACCGAGGGAGAAGGCCATTATGCGGCACTTCTTCGAAAAACGGGCGAGCCGGAGAGCGTGAAGCGTAAATATCCGGCTTCGATGAAGGACAAGAAGCTTCTGGCAGTCTATGAGGATTTCTGCAAAGAGATATTTATTGAGCCGAAGAAATGGACAGCGGACAGTACGATGACGATGTTTGGCGATCAGCTTTACCGGACGCCGGAGGAGATGGTCGATTTTAAGGGGCTGCGGGTGCTTCGCCCGGGGCTTCAGATGGGAGAATTTAAGAAAAATCGTTTTGAGCCGTCCCACGCGCTGGCACTTGCCCTGCATCCATCGGAGGTAAAACAGAACGTGAACCTGTCTGCCGACGCGCCGGAGACGGCGGCATACCTGCGCGGCGAGACGATCCAGCTTTCTGAGGAAGACGCCGGAAAAGGCTGGTGCCTTGTGAGTGTGGACGGGTATTCGCTCGGATGGGGCAAGAAGAGCGGCGGGACGCTGAAAAACCATTATCCGAAGGGACTGCGGAAGCAGTATTAATAGAAGAAGGAAAAATCCTCCGGCATCGGAGCCGTAAACTCCATTGCTTCCCCTGTGATCGGATGCCGGAATGCCACCGTATAGGAGTGAAGCGCCTGCCGTTCGATGAAGCGGTAATCCGGGTTGTATAGAAAATCCCCTAAAAGCGGGTGCCCGATGGCTTTCATGTGGACCCGGATCTGGTGGGTGCGCCCCGTTTCCAGGCGAAGCCGGACGAGGGAGCAGCCGAGATCGTCCCGGTAATCGAGACACCGGTAATGGGTGACGGCGTGTTCCCCATGATTCATATCGATGCAGCGTTCGATGGTGGAACCATCTTTTCGGGCGATCGGCAGATCGATGGTGCCGGATTCTTCTGGTTTACCGGCAACAATCGCGAGATATTCGCGGCGTATCTCTTTTTTTGCAGTCATGGCGGAGAGAAATGCGCCGCTTATTTTATGTTTGGCGATCAGCAGAAGACCGGTGGTGTCGCGGTCTAAGCGGTTCACGGCACGGAACACGAAATGTTCGCCCCGCGAGGCAAACCGGTACGCGAGGGCGTTTGCCAGCGTATTTTCATGGTGTCCCTGGGACGGGTGGACAGGCATTCCGGTGGCTTTGTTGAGTATTATGAGATCTTCGTCTTCATATACTATATCGATCGGAAGATTGACCGGAAGAATATCTGAGGAAACGGGTTCGTCCGGGAGAAAGAGCGTCAGGGTGTCTCCGATCTGAAGCGGTGTGTTCAGCCAGGACGGTGTTCCGTTCAGGCAGATCTGCTCAGGGTTCTGTTTGAGCTCGATGAGGATGCGGCGGGAATATCCGGCATCGCGCAGGAAGGCGCCGATGGTGTCAGCTTTGTTTTTATTTGTAATAGTGTATGATAATGTCCGTTTCATTTAGGGAACCTCTTTGTAATCATTGTGATGCCAATAAGGATAACATAAAAGCAAGGAGGCTGCAATCTCATAGTATTTTTTGAAGGATTCTCGAAACCCTATTGACTTGCGATCAAAAACCTAGTATCATTACTAATAAGTAAGGCTGTTTTTATTCAAATTACTTATAAGTAGAACTAATAAATACAATGCAGAGAAAAGGAGAATGAACGATGGCAAAAGTAGGAATTGTAATGGGAAGCGATTCGGACATGCCGATCATGGCACAGGCAGCAGATTTTCTGGACAAGATGGGGATTGATTATGAAATGACAATCATTTCTGCACACCGTGAGCCAGACATCTTTTTTAACTATGCAAAATCCGCTGAGGAGAAAGGCTTTAAGGTTATCATTGCAGGTGCTGGTAAGGCAGCGCATCTGCCGGGTATGTGCGCGGCACTGTTTCCGATGCCGGTAATCGGTATTCCGATGAAAACCTCGGATTTAGGCGGAGTTGATTCTCTGTATTCGATCGTACAGATGCCGTCCGGTATTCCGGTTGCGACGGTAGCGATCAACGGCGGCAAGAATGCGGGTATTCTGGCAGCCAAGATTCTGGCAACTTCCGATCCGGAGCTTTTAGCAAAATTAAAAGCATACTCTGAGGAGATGAAGAACGAAGTGGTCGGTAAGGATGAGAAATTACAGAAACTGGGACATAAAGAGTATCTGGCACAGAAATAAATATTAAAAATATAAACAAGGACATACGGAGGAAAACCATGGATTACAAGAATTCCGGAGTAGATATTGAGGCTGGTTATAAGTCGGTAGAACTGATGAAAGAGCATGTAAAGAAAACGATGCGTGAGGAAGTGCTGGGAGGTCTGGGCGGCTTTGCCGGTGCATTCTCCCTGGCAAAGATTAAAGAGATGGAAGATCCGGTTCTCTTATCTGGTACGGACGGCTGTGGTACCAAGGTAAAACTGGCGATCATCATGGACAAGCATGACACGATCGGTATCGACGCGGTTGCGATGTGTGTTAACGACATTGCATGTGCAGGCGGCGAGCCGCTGTTTTTCCTGGACTATATTGCCTGCGGCAAGAACTATCCGGAAAAGATCGCGGATATCGTAAAAGGCGTTGCAGAAGGCTGCTTACAGTCGGAGGCAGCTCTGATCGGCGGCGAGACAGCCGAGCATCCGGGACTGATGCCGGAGGAAGATTATGATCTGGCTGGTTTTGCTGTCGGTGTGGTTGATAAAAAAGACATGATTACCGGCGAAAACCTGAAACCGGGTGATGTACTGATCGGTATGGCATCCACCGGCGTTCACAGCAATGGTTTCTCCCTGGTCCGCAAGGTATTTGAGAAGGAACTCAACAAAGAGGGACTGGAGACCTACTATGAGGAGTTGGGAACCACGCTTGGCGAGGCACTTCTGGCACCGACCCGTATCTATGTAAAGGCGCTGAAAGCAGTGAAGAATGCAGGCGTGACTGTGAAAGCGTGCAGCCATATCACAGGCGGCGGCTTCTATGAGAATGTTCCGCGTATGCTGAAAGACGGTGTTCGCGCAGTCATCAAGAAAGACAGCTATCAGATTCCGCCGATCTTCGGTATGCTGGCGAAGAAAGGCGATATCGAGGAGCACATGATGTACAATACCTACAATATGGGTATTGGCATGGTCGTAGCAGTCGATGCGGCTGATGCAGAGCGAACGATGGAGGCAATGAAGTCCGCTGGCGATACACCGTACATCATCGGTTCCATTGAGGCAGGAGAAAAGGGAGTAACATTATGCTAAGAGTCGTTGTAATGGTGTCTGGCGGCGGTACAAATCTTCAGGCAATCCTGGATGCGGTTGATAACGGCAAGATCACGAACGCAGAAGTTGTGGCGGTTATCAGCAACAATGAGGGCGCTTATGCGATTGAGCGCGCGAAAAACCACGGCGTCCCGGCATTTGTTGTGACTCCGAAGGCGTATGAAACACGCGATGCGTTCAATGAGGCGCTTTTGGAGACCATCAAGGCATGTAAGCCGGATCTCATCGTTCTGGCTGGATTTCTTGTGAAGATTCCGGCGGCGATGATCGAGGCATACAGAAATAAAATTATCAATATCCACCCGTCCCTGATTCCGTCCTTCTGTGGCGTCGGCTATTATGGACTGAAGGTGCATGAGGCGGCACTGGCGCGCGGCGTCAAGGTGACGGGCGCGACGGTTCACTATGTGGATGAGGGAACCGATACCGGTCCGATCCTCTTCCAGAAAGCCGTAGAGGTGCAGCCGGATGATACGCCGAAGACGCTGCAGCAGCGCGTGATGGAACAGGCAGAGTGGGTACTGCTTCCGCAGGCGATCGATGCGATTGCAAACGGAAGAATATAAGGAGAAGAACATGAAAGTTTTAATCGTTGGCAGCGGCGGACGTGAGCATGCGATCGCATGGAAAGTGGCTCAGAGTCCGAAGGTAGATAAAATTTATTGTGCACCGGGCAATGCGGGAATCGCAGAGTATGCAGAGTGTGTGCCGATCAGTGCAATGGAATTTGATAAGCTGGCGGCATTTGCGAAAGAGCATGAGGTTGATCTGACCGTGATTGGCATGGACGATCCGCTGGTTGGCGGTATCGTGGATGTGTTCGAGGCACAGGGACTGCGTGTATTTGGACCGAGAAAAAATGCGGCGATTCTGGAAGGATCGAAGGCATTTTCCAAGGATCTGATGAAGAAATACAACATTCCGACCGCAGCCTATGAGACTTTTACCGATCCGCACAAGGCGCTGGAATACTTACAGACAGCTAAGATGCCGATCGTTTTGAAAGCAGATGGTCTGGCACTTGGAAAAGGTGTTCTGATCTGCAATACTTTAGAGGAAGCAGAGGCAGGCGTCAAGGAGATCATGGAGGACAAGAAGTTTGGTTCTGCCGGCAATCAGATGGTCATCGAGGAGTTCATGACAGGACGCGAGGTTTCTGTCCTTTCCTTCGTCGATGGCGATACGATCCGCATTATGACCTCCTCCCAGGACCACAAGCGGGCGCTGGACGGCGATCAGGGCTTAAATACAGGCGGTATGGGAACCTTCTCACCAAGCCCGTTCTACACAAAAGAAGTAGACGAATTCTGCAAAAAGTACATCTATCAGCCGTCGGTTGACGCGATGAAAAAGGAAGGACGTACCTTCAAGGGCATCATTTTCTTCGGTCTGATGCTGACCGCAGATGGTCCGAAGGTGCTGGAATACAATGCGCGCTTCGGCGATCCAGAGACACAGGTTGTCCTGCCGCGCATGAAGAACGATATCGTGGAAGTCTTTGAGGCATGTATCGACGGAACCCTGGATCAGATCCAGCTGGAATTTGAGGACAATGCGGCAGTCTGTGTTGTTCTGGCGTCGGATGGTTATCCGGTGAAATATGAAAAAGGTTTCAAGATTCACGGTCTGGAGAAATTCAAAGACACGGACGGTTACTATGTATTCCACGCGGGCACGAAGTTCGATGAGGACGGCGACATCGTGACAAACGGCGGTCGAGTGCTGGGCGTTACTGCAAAGGGCAAAGACCTGAAAGAGGCGCGCGCCAACGCATACAAGGCGACCGAGTGGATCAATTTTGCTAACAAATATATGCGCCATGATATCGGGCATGCGATTGATGAGGCGTAAGGGAAGCGGAAGGTAGTAGATTCCTATTTAGAAAAGAAACGGGGATATCAGATTTGAACGTCTGATATCCCTGTTTTTGTCTGGATGTTGGAAAAAAATGCTTTTGAAAAATATATTAAAAACATTCAAGCGTGCTATAATAGAAAGAAAAGATGAACTGTTTTCATGCAATTAAAAGGAGGACAACGCAATGGCTAACAAATATGCAGGAACCCAGACGGAAAAGAACCTGAGGGAGGCTTTTTCCGGCGAATCACAGGCGAGAAATAAATATACCTATTTTGCATCCAAGGCAAAAAAAGAGGGATTTGAGCAGATTTCCGCCCTTTTTTTAAAGACCGCAGACAATGAGAAAGAACACGCAAAGATGTGGTTTAAGGAATTAGACGGCCTGGGAAATACCGCAGAGAATCTGGCATCTGCTGCAGACGGCGAGAATTATGAGTGGACAGATATGTATGATGGATTTGCCAAGACGGCTGAGGAAGAGGGCTTTCCGGAGCTGGCAGCGAAATTCCGTATGGTAGCGGAGATCGAAAAACATCATGAAGAGCGCTACCGTGCCCTGCTTCACAATGTGGAAGCGCAGGAAGTATTTAAGAAGAGCGAAGTGAAGGTATGGGAATGCCGCAACTGCGGTCATATCGTAGTAGGCGAGAAAGCACCGGAAGTTTGTCCGGTATGCGCGCATCCGCAGGCTTATTTCGAGGTTCATGCGGAGAATTACTAAATCTGGGGACTCAATCGTGGAAGCAGATGCCTTTTTTGGGAATGTGAGACGCAAGAGGTAGTTCTGGATTTGGTATGTGATTGAGTATAAGTAATGTGAGTTAGAGTGGATATGCCATGGACGGCGAGGATCTGATGGATTTGCTGGTCAGTCAGCTGGGGCACTTTCGGAAACGACGAGACGCCAGCTGAGGGTGCTGCCGATTCCTTATTGTGTATAAAAAAGGAAGATGCATCATATAAAAGATACGAAAATTAAGCAGGCTGTTTTGGAACAGTTCATATGAGATCGTCTTTTTTATCATTCGCACCAGATGTTTCGAAGGAACAATGCCAGGCAGAGCATTGGATCGATATAGAAAATGTGTCAGAATCAGTAAAAATGACGCCGGAAGAAATTGAAAATTTGAATGCACGGATTTTACGGACATCTGGAACGGAAATGCATGATTTGAAAAGTGAAGCCTTTGCCAAAGAAGAGAGAGTTGTTTATGATAAATGGTGTGGAAATTTCTTATCATTTGGGATACAGGGGATAAATTGGACTGTGCGTGATGCTCAAAATTGCGTGAATAAAAATGTTCATATCAAATATGGAATCGCGATTTCACAGGGGTTGATCAAACAGTTTCCGATGGAGACTTTTTTAGCCGATGAGGAGGATCCATCCGATCCGGAGTGGGATGAGGTAGCACTTTGTCTCTGTATGGTCGGGGAACCGCTTTTGATTTTGGGTTCGGTGCAGGAGGAGAGTTATCTGTATGTCCGGAATGAATGCAGCGAGGGCTGGATATCGGCAGAGTCGGTGGCAGTCTGTCGGAACCGGGCGGAATGGCTGATGGCGGCATTTCCGATCCATCCGTTAGTAGTGACAGGGGACATGGTCTGGCTGGAAGCAAGTGCGGTCTATCCGGGAACCAGTGCATACCGGCTTCGGATGGGTACGGTGTTGGAATTGTGCGTGGAAGAAGGAATTCCAGAGATAAAAGAAACAATAGAAACAAACAGAATAAAAGGGACAGGAGCGCTAATAGAGACAACAGAAGCACAGGCAGAACAGAGGGTACAGAACAGACTGTCTTGGAATAATTACATCGTCTGGCTTCCATGCCGCGCCCCGGATGGCAGTTTCTTCCGGCAAAAAGGACTGATTCCGATGAGCCGGGATGTATCAGTGGGGTATTTGAATCTGACAACCGGTGGGATTCTTAAACAGGCATTCAAGTGCCTGGGAGATCGTTACGGCTGGGGCGGGATGCTGGAAAGCCGGGATTGTTCTTCCTATATCCGGGAAGTGTACCGCTGTTTTGGATGGATCCTGCCTCGCAATACGACCGGTCAGCTGCAGATGCCAGTTAGAAAAATAGAGCTGGCGGGGCGGTGCTGCTCAGAAAAAGAGCAGATTTTAAGAGCATTAGAACCGGGCACACTTCTATATTTTCCGGGACATGTGATGATGTATCTGGGATATGAGAATGGCAATTTTTATGTCATAAACGATGTGAGCAGGCTGGTAAAAGAAGGAGAAACGATGCCAGTGCGTGTACGATCGGTGATTGTCAATACGCTGGCAGTCAGACGTCCCAATCTGCGGACTTGGATGGAGGAGCTGACGCTTGCTTTGATTCCTTGGGAAACATGAAACGTACAGCAGATAGAAAAAGGGAGAAAAAGAGAGATGAAGATAATTGTATGTGTGGATAATCAGAACGGCATGATGTTCAATCACAGACGGCAGAGCCAGGACCGCGTGCTTAGAAAGCGTATTATGGAGCTGACAGGTGGGAAAAAACTGTGGATGAATGCATACAGCCAGAAACAGTTTTTACAGGTGAATGGAAATATGCCGAAAGAACAGGAACAATCCGGGCAACTGGGGCAATCTGGGCAGATTCAGGCAGATGAAGCGTTTTTGGAAAAGGCGGGGCCGGGAGAGTACTGTTTTGTCGAGAACAAGGATGTTGTTCCGTATGAGAGCCGGATCGAAGAAGTGATTCTTTGTCATTGGAACCGGGATTATCCGGCAGATATGTATTTTAAGATGGATCTGGGCAGCTGGAAGCTGGCAGAAACGCAGGAATATGCGGGTTCCTCGCATGAGAAAATCACAGAAGAGCGGTATGTGCGCAGGTAAAAAATATACATAAAAAGTAAGTACAATATAAAAGAGTAAGAAAAACATAAAAAACAAGTCAAATATAAAAAAGAGCCGGTTCTGCACCTGAAAATCAGGCGCCAGAACGCGCAAATCTACATGGCTCTGAAAGGGATAGGCTTAAACGGAAAGGCAGAAATTCATATGAGAAAATTGAAAATGTGGCTTCTGGGGCTGGCTGCAGCGGCGATGCTGTCTGTTTCAGCGTGCGCGCAGGAGATTCCAGAGGAAAGTCTGAATGGAAACGGAAGTGTCAGCGCGGAGGAAAATCCGGCGGAAAGTGCGGACGGAGATTCGCAGGCGGTGTCATCGTCAGAAAATGGTGGAAACCGTGTATCTTCTGCTTCGGGAACGTCATTTAATCTGGCGGATGTACCGGCATATTCCGGTCAGCCGTATGTGGCGGTCAATGGAAATGTGCCGTATTTTACCGATGCGGACCTGACGGATGTATCATTTGAGAGTTACAGTGATTTGGACAGCCTGGGGCGCTGCGGCGTGGCATATGCTTCGGTTTCGCAGGACACGATGCCGACGGAGAAGCGCGGCTCGATCGGGGAAGTCAAGCCGACGGGCTGGCATACGGCGAAGTATGACAATGTGGATGGAAAGTATCTCTATAACCGTTGTCATCTGATCGGCTACCAGCTCACGGCGGAGAATGCTAATGTCAAAAACCTGATTACCGGAACCCGCTATCTGAACGTACAGGGAATGCTGCCATTTGAAAATCTGACAGCCGATTACGTGAAAGAAACCGGAAACCATGTCATGTACCGCGTGACACCGGTTTTTGAGGGCAATAATCTGGTTGTCTCCGGCGTCCTGATGGAGGCGGAATCCGTCGAGGATCAGGGCGAGGGAGTGCTGTTCTGCGTGTACGTCTATAATGTCCAGCCGGGTATTGCGATCGATTATGCGACAGGAGAAAGCTGGGCGGACGGTTCTGGAAGTGCGGGAAGCACAGCCGGACAGGGAACGGCTGGAAATGGCAGCAGCCAGAATCAATCGGCTGGATCGGGAGCAGCTGGTTCGTCGGGAGGCAGCGCTGGATCCTCTGGAAGCAGCGCGACGGTTCAGACCTACATTCTCAATACCAACTCGAAAAAATTTCATCTTCCAAGCTGCACATCTGTCACCCAGATGAAGGCGGCAAACCGGCAGGAATTTACCGGTACGCGCGATGAAGTGATTGCAGATGGATATGAACCTTGTAAGAACTGCAATCCCTGATAAAACAGGAGTGCAAAGTGTCTCGTTTGTGCTGTGTATGGAAAGAATCGGATGAGAACACGGTTAAGGAAGTTTCAAGAAGAAGCAATTCCTTAAAGAAAAGTTATAAGAGAAATTTTCCGCTTACGATACGCCCCCGGTGTACATCCGGTCAGGCGTTTGAAACAGGAAGAATAGTAGCTTTGTGTTGTAAAGCCGGAGCTTTGGGCAATTTCCGCGATAGATAGGCGGGAGTTGTTCAAAAGCTCCTGGCTTTTTTTGATCCGGTATTCAAGGAGATACTGGAAAATCGTGATGCCAGTCATCCGTTTGAAAAAACGTTCACATTCTTCCGGACAGAGGCAGACTGCGTCAGAGATCTCGCGCAGGGTGATTTTCTGCGAGTAATGCGCCTGCAAGTAGTGGAAAATCTCTTTCAGGCGGCTGTTGGCGGCAGAAGTATCGCCGCGTTTATTGAACGTGGATTCGTCTTGACGGAGAAAGCGCCAGGCGATGATCCAGAGGGAAAACAGGGTACCATATACCTGAAACGAGCTTTCAGGTGTGTGATTCTCTGAAAGCTGTAAAATACGGCAGATGGAGTCCGTCAGCAGAGAACCGTCGGGTGTGAGGGCGTCAAACTGGAAAAAAGACAAGGTTTCCTCATTCAAAAGGGGCAGAACCATCGCATCCGACAAAGCAGCCCCGCTGGCAGCAGTCAGAAGCGCCGGGGAAAAATTGATGCAGTAGTAGGAGGAATCCGGCGTCAATGGCAAAGCGCTGTGGACGAGCCGTCGGTTTAAAAAAATACCGCAGCCGGACGAAATCGGGAATCTGGAACCAGGCGTCTGAAAACAGACCTCGCCGCGCTCGACCAGGCAGAACTGGAAATCTTCATGCCAGTGCCAGCTCACAAGCTGATAAGACGGATCGGAAAAGTCGGTTCGGTACACCGAAACCGGAAAATCCGGGAAAATACGAATCAGGTTTTCCTCCCGGTCAGAATTTATGGAAAGATAGTTTGTAATCATAATAACCTCAATATAATGAAAAAACAAGCCGATATTTTTATATATAAATAAAGATAATACCGATATAATGATAAAGTCAATGAAAAAGAACGAAACTCATAAAAGAATAGTGGAGAAATGAAAGATGTTAAAAAGGAATAGAGATGGAAAGAATCAAATGAACATCAAGGAGTCGAATCATGCCACAGAAAAACAGGCATCAAATTCCACAGAAGTTCCTTCTTCGTCTGCCCGCCTCGGCGCTCTCTGCTGCATGATCGGCGCGACTAGCTGGGGATTTTCGGGAACATGCGGGGAGGCACTGTTTTCATCCTACCCGATTGATGCGGCGTGGGTGACGGCGCTTAGAATGCTGGGGGCGGGGACGATTCTTCTGCTTGCTGCCGCTGCGAAGGGAAAATTGCCGGTGCGGGCACTGGTTCAGGATAAGAAAGCGATGGCTCAGATGGTGCTGTTTTCGTTTCTGGGATTGGTGCTGTCCCAGTATGCGTACTTAAATGCAATCAAATGGACCAATTCGGGAACGGCGACGGTGCTGCAGAATTTATCGATTATCTTTGTGGCGGTCTTTGTATGCGCGGCAGAACGTACATTGCCCACGAAACGGACGTTTTTCTGTATCTGTCTGGCATTCTTTGGAGTCTGGCTGATCGCGACGGGAGGAAGACTGGACGGCATGGAACTGACGGCGAAGGGACTTTTCTGGGGAATCATGGGAGGTGTCGGCGCAGCTGCGTATTTCCTGCTTTCAAAAAATCCGGTGAAGCAGTGGGGAAGTATTCCTGCAACCGGGATGGGAATGTTTATCGGCGGCGTGCTTTTATCGGGAGCCGTCCGCATCTGGGAAGTTCCGGCGGGGCTGGACGGTCATGCCGCATTTTATCTGGGTGTGCTTGTGATACTGGGAAGTGCGGTTGCGTATACTCTTTTTTTAAAGGGAGTTTCTTTGACGGGACCGGTGCGCGCTTCGGTGCTTGCCTGCCTGGAACCGCTGACGGCGGCGTGCCTGTCAGCGGTCTGGCTGAATTCCGTTTTTACACCGGCAGAGTTGATTGGATTCGTCTGTATTCTGGCGACGGTTTTGATTATGAAATAGTATAAGAATAATATTAGAGATTTACTTTTTTAACAACACTTTGCAAGAATTCTCCTATCCTCTTTAGTGTGGCAGTATCGATAGAGAGAAAAAGGATTGATAATTTCACAAAATATTCACAAATAATTAGCACTCACCTATTGATAATGGAAGTCGATTTTTGTTCTGTCTTGTGTATCCTAGAAGTGCCTGTTTTACAGGCTTTCCGGGGCATCAGCCATTTTGTCTGGTATTGTAAAGCAGTGTCAGATTTGTCGTAAATGTCGTAAATTTGTGGTCAAAAAAAGATGAGAAATGGAGAGTGCTAATAAAATGAAATTAACGTATACAAAGAAGAATAGAAATTTTCAATTTAATAATGAAGTGCAGAGAAAGGCGTGAGTCATAGAAATGTGGCTTGCGTCTTTTTCTGTCTGGAAAGGAAGTGAGATAGAATGGCACAGATTTTTCGTGTAGAGAGAACTAAGAATTTTACGGTAATGAGTAATCACCATTTCAAGAATAAGAAGCCAGATTGAAAAAGGGGAAGTCATTGCATGGAGCAAAGATAAATATAACCTGTTCCATCAGCAGGTGAAAGACAGCTTAGTAGCGGATTGTGCAATGGCAGTTTTAAAAGCACTGGAAAATTGTATCAGCAAAGAAAAGTTTAAGGAAAAAATGAAACAGTTTGGATGGAATGTAAATTGGACAGAGAAACGGAAGCACATTACTTTTCAGAACCAGGATGGGAAGAAGGTGAGAGACAGCAATCTGTCAAAAACATTTCATCTGGATATCAGCAAGGAGGGACTAGAGAATGAATTTGATAGAAATAGGAAAAAATCCAGAGATATTGAAATCAGAGAAAGCAGAGCAGCCGAAGAACTTAGAAATTATTACAGAGAACTTGACACAGCCATCGCAGCTGCCGGAGGAATCACCGATCAAGCTCAAAGTAGAAAAAGATCTTCTAATGCAGAGTTTCGAGAGAGCGAAAGAGTTCATGCGGACACAGAAAAAGCAGATACAGATGCTGGAAGAAGAGAAACAGACGATCTTGTCCGACAGGCAGAGATTGCGAGAAGAAGTTCGGAAATCAACCGTAGGAATTCAGTGTCTGACAACCGAATTGTCCGAAACGCAGAAGCTGAATCAATCGCTTCAGCAGAGCAACGACGATCTGAGGAACAGAAAATCTGTCTGAATAGAACAGACTTGTAAAACTGCAGAAAGCATCTGCGGAGTGGAAACTGAATACACGAGGAAAATAAAAAATTGAAACACCAAGACTTGACAAATTCCTGTAATGAGTTAAAATATAACAGTGTTATATAGCACTGTTATATTTTGAAAAGAAGTTTAGAGGATACGAAAAGAATGTCGACGAAAGCAGAAGATACACAGAAAAACATATTAGATACAGCCAGAAAACATTTTCTGAAAGATGGTTTGACAGGAGCATCTTTAAGAAATATTGTAAAAGATGCAGGACTTACTACTGGCGCATTTTACAAATATTATCCGACGAAAGAGGCACTTTTTGATGCACTGACGGATCCTTATATGGAACATATTTATCAGATTTATGACCAGATCGTTGAGGAGTTTGAAAAGCTTTCTGCCAGTGATCAGACAAGGAATATGTCGGATACATCCAGTGATGGGATGGAGCAGATGGTTGATTATATCTATGATCATTATGATAATTTCAGATTATTGTTGAAATGCGGAGACAGTGGAAAATTTGAATTATTCATACACAATATGGTAGAGCGGGAAATGAAGTCCAGCCTGAATTATATGGAAAAGATGAAAGAGAACGGTGTAAAAATACCGATTGTAGAGGAAAGCCTTATGCATATGATCTATACGGGATTTTTTTCATCAGTATTTCAGATCATTGAGCATGATATAGACAGGGAGACTGCAAAGAAAAATGTACATCAACTGAAAGAATTTAATACAGGTGGCTGGGAACGATTGTGGAATATTGAATTTCCAGTATAACTGATGCAGGAATTCTGAATAGGTTATGTGTGTTGCAGGTTCTGGATTTCTGAATAAAGTTCAGACAGGATAATAATATCAGGTGGTTGATGCCAGTAGACCACCTATTTTATTATATGTTGGTTAGTGCGAACTAACAGAAGGTAAAATAATAAAACGAAACAATAAAACGAACGTAAGGAGTGAAAAGATGTGAAAGAAAAAAAGAAGTCGGCAGTCAGCTGGATCCTGACGTGGGCCGGACAAAAAAGAATTGCCTATGTGTGGAGTGTGTTACTTGCAATAGGAAATGTGATTTTTAAGATTTTGCCGTATTTTATTATTGCAGATGTAGTAAAGCTGTTTTTAAATGGTGAAAAGGAGTTTGAAATATATCTTGCAAAAGCGGTTCTGATTGCATTATCGTTTATCATTGCAGAACTGCTTCATTCACTTTCGACAGCATTGTCACATAAAGCAACGTTTGCAGTACTTGCAAATATAAGAAAATCCTGCTGTGACAAGCTGGCGCGGGTACCTCTTGGCTATGTGAAAGACACACCTTCCGGTACATTTAAAAATATTATGGTGGAAAGAATCGACAGTATCGAGACAACACTGGCGCATATTGTCCCGGAATTCACGTCCAATCTGCTGGCACCGATTGTGATTTTGATTTATTTCTTCCTGACAGACTGGAGACTGGCACTCTGGTCATTGGTGCCGGTTATAGTGGGATTTCTTTCCTATTTTGGAATGATGCTGGATTATAAACCAAGCTTCGAGAGAACGGTTCAGACAACAAAAGATCTGAATGATGCGGCAGTGGAATATATTGACGGAATCGAAGTGATCAAGGCATTTGGAAAGACAGAAAGTTCTTATGCAAAATTTACAAAGGCGGCTATGGCTTATGCAGATTCCTTTATTTCCTGGATGAAACGGTGCTCGATCTTTCATGGACTGATGATGGTGGTCACACCTTATACGCTTCTTACGGTATTGCCGTTTGGGGCACATTATGTAGCTAATGGAACACTTGCGATTTCAGATTTTGTCATCTGCATTATTTTATCACTTGGAGTCGTTGGACCGTTGATCACAGTGGGTTCCTATACAGATGATCTTGGCAAGATCGGAGTGATTGTTGGTGAAGTGGCAGGAATTCTGGAACAGCCGGAGCTTGAACGTCCAGAGAAAAGTAAAAGTGTTCCAAAAGATAACTCCGTTACTCTTGAAGATGTCAGATTTGGTTATCACGACAAAGAAATCCTGTACGGAGTAACTATGGAGCTGAAAGCAGGAACGGTAAATGCAATCGTAGGACCTTCCGGAAGCGGCAAGTCGACCATCGCAAAGCTGATTGCGTCCCTGTGGGATGTGGATTCCGGAAGCATCAAAATCGGTGGAGTTGATGTCAAAGAACTGGCATTTGCAGATTTTAATCGGAAAATTGCATATGTTGCACAGGACAATTATCTGTTTAATGAAACAGTCCGTGAAAATATCAGACAGGGAAATCCGGATGCTACAGATGAACAGATCATCGAGGTGACAAAGAAAAGTGGATGCTATGAATTTATCATGCAGTTGGAGAATGGATTTGATACGGTTGTAGGAGGTGCAGGAGGACATCTGTCAGGTGGTGAGAGGCAGCGTATCTCCATTGCAAGAGCAATGTTAAAGGATGCTCCGATCGTGATCCTTGATGAGGCAACTGCCTACACAGATCCGGAAAATGAGGCAATTCTGCAGAATTCTATCGCAAAACTGGTAGCAGGGAAGACCCTGATCGTAATAGCACACAGACTTTCTACTGTTAAGGACAGTGACCAGATCTTTGTTGTAAATGATGGAAATGTAACAGCACATGGCACACATGAGGAACTTCTGGTGTCATGCCCGCTTTATAAGGAAATGTGGAATGCCCATATTTCTGTAAAAGATACGGTGAAGGAGGGAGAATGATATGTTTGGGATTCTGGCAAAATTCTTTCGTTTTTCAGGCAGGGAAAATGGCAATAAATTTAAACTGTCGATAGTGATCGGACTCATAGAGGCTCTTGCCTCAGCAATGAAGATTCCGGCTATTATGTACATACTGATTGGTCTGCTGAGTGGGAAACCGACAGGAAAATATATTGGAGGCTCCGTTGCGATTATGGTTCTTGCAATTGTAGTCGACGTAATCTGCAAGAGATACTCTACAGTGCTTCAGACAGAGGGAGGATATAATGCAAGTGCTTTTATGAGAATCAAGATTGCAGAACATCTGCGATATCTGCCGATGGGGTATTTCAATTCCAATAGTATCGGGGAAATTTCTTCCATTACAACCAATACAATGGAAATACTTGGCGATGTGGCTGCGAGAGTGGTTATGCTGACAATGCAGGGAATTCTGGAAACATCAATGATCATTCTTATGCTGTTTATTTTTGAGTGGAGAATTGGACTGATAGCTGCAGCAGGAGTACTTATTTTCTTTGGGGTCAATTCTGTGATGCAGAATGCGGGTAAAAAAGATTCAGAGCAAAAAGTGGTATGCGATATGGAGCTTGTAAACCAGATCATGGAGTATCTGCAGGGAATATCAGAAGTTAAATCATATAACTTGCTTGGGAAACAGGCGAAAAGATTAAATGATGCAAATGAAGCATGTGAAAAGATCAATACAAAGATGGAAATGCTGTTTGTGCCCTATCATTTTCTGCAAAGTGTGATAACCAAAATTACAGGTGCTGTGATCGTGGCTTGCAGTGCATATTTTTATATTAATGGAACTATGAGTGCGGTCTATGCGATCGGTATGACAATTTCAGCATTTATGCTTTATGCCAGTCTGGAATGTGCAGGAAATTATTCATCTCTTTTACATGTGGTAAGCGTATGTGTAGATAAAGCAAATGCAATATTGGAGCTGGATACCATGGATATCGACGGTAAAGAAATACAGCCGGAAAATTACGATATCAGACTTTCTAATGTTTCGTTTTCTTATGACAAACGGAAGATCATTGATGATATATCGCTCTCTATTCCGCAGAAAACGACGACAGCAATCGTTGGACCATCTGGTGGAGGAAAATCAACACTTTGCAATCTGATTGCCAGGTTCTGGGATGTGGATTCCGGGGAAGTGACACTTGGAGGTGTGAATGTAAAAGACTACAGCATGAACAGTCTGATGAGTAATTTCTCATTTGTGTTTCAGTCGGTGTATTTGTTTGCAGACACCATTGAGAATAATATTAAATTCGGACGCCAGGATGCAAGTCATGAGGAAGTGGTGGAAGCGGCGAAGAAAGCATGTTGTCATGATTTCATCAGCAAACTTCCGAATGGATATGACACAGTGATCGGAGAAGGAGGAGCCACACTTTCCGGTGGTGAGAAGCAGCGTATTTCGATAGCCAGAGCGATTATGAAGGATGCGCCAATCGTCATATTGGATGAAGCAACGGCAAATGTTGATCCGGAGAATGAAAAGGAGCTGATGGATGCAGTAGATGCACTTACAAAGGAAAAAACGATTATTATGATTGCCCACAGATTAAAAACAGTCAGACATGCAGACCAGATTGTGGTTGTTGAAAAAGGAAGAATTGCACAGCAGGGAACACATGAGCAATTAATGAAACAGGAAGGTATTTATAAGAGATTTGTGGATGCAAGGCAGCAGGCGGTAAGTTGGAAACTGGTGCACTGAGAAATAATCCACAGTCGGTGAATATCCAAATTGAATTGTCTGAAAGAGATTTAATTTAAGTTTCGCTAAGTTTCACTTATATAGGCAGAATGAGGGATATTCAATAATGTAATATGAAAAAAGCACTGAAAACCGTTGGATTATGGGTTTTACAGTGCTTTTCCTTTTGCCAAAGAGGAAAAATGCAGTGAATTTAAGTTTTGCTACGTGTTGTGGATTTTAAGACATCTCACGTAAGGACGTTCTTTTCTGCATTGTCAGATGAAGGACTGGCACACAGTACGATCAAAGGTCTTTATGGCTTATTGAATCCCAGTTTTGAACTGACAGTGGAAGATGGGATTATCCGCAAGAATCCAGTAACAGGAACACTTGGAGATTATGGGGCTCCGGCAAAGGAGAAAGAAGCATTGACACTGGAACAGCAGGAAAAACTTTTGAAGTTTGTTGAACAGAGTAATGTGTATAAGCCTCATCTTCCAATGATGCAGGTTATGTTTGGGGCTTGCCTGAGAGTGAGTGAAACCATCGGCTTAACCTGGTCAGATGTGGATATGAAGAACAGGGAGATCCATGTAGGTGGACAGCTTGTGTATTATGAAGGTGATGACGGATATTGTTTCCATGATTCAGAAACCAAAACGGATGCAGGAATCAGAAATATTCCTATGACACAGATGGTATATGATGCGTTCCGTAAGCAGAGAGAACTGAACCTAATGTTTGGTTTACAGAGTAATGTTGAGATAGGTGGACGCAGTGGATTCATCTTTAATATAAAGCATGGACGTCCGATTATGCCAGCGGGAGTGAACAGCTTTCTGAAAAATATTGTTAATGCCTATAATAAAAAAGAAAGCAAATTGGCAGAAGAAGAGAAGCGAGAGCCGGAGTTGATGCCTCCTATTTCATCGCATACCCTTCGTCATACGGGATGTACCAGATTGGGTGAGAACAATGTCAATCCCAAAGTTATGCAGTATGTGATGGGCCATTCAGATGCACAGATCACAATGAATGTCTATAATCATATTTCAGATAAGTCTCATGTGGAGAATGAGATGTCTAAAATGAACCTGCCAGAAACCGTACCTGCTGTGGTATAAACCATAAGTTGTTGTCGTAAAATGTGGTAAGAAAATCAGACGAATATATTTTTCCAAGAATTTGTGGTAAAAATGTGGTCAAATCAAGAAAATCGAGTGCGAAAGTAAGTGAAAAATCCCTGTGAAGTAGTGGCATACGCCATGCACAGCTCGGGAAAGACTTCCCTCGCTGTAGGGCTGTCGCCCTATACATTTCCATGAAAGAGCCATCTTTATCAAGCAAGCTTGAAAGATGGCTCTTTCACGTAAATGTGCATGGCTCGTAGCGTTCACAAATTCTTCACAAAAAAATTAGCACTCGCCTCTTGACAGTGCTAATAAGAAGTGCTATAACATAGCCAGAACGAAGGAAGAGGAAGAAAAGAAAAGTTCCCAGACCGTCCCGGTTCCGAAAATGTTGGTAAATAAACATAATGAAATGAAGTTAGAAAAGGAGAGATGACTTATGTTAATGCCGAGTATTTTTGGAGAAAATTTGTTTGATGATTTCTTTAATGATTTTCCGTTTTATGATGATAACGCCGGACAGAAGATAGAGAAAAAGCTGTATGGACGCCATGGACAGAACCTGATGAAGACCGATATCAAGGAAATGGAAGATGGCTATGAGCTGGAGATGGATCTGCCGGGATTTAAGAAAGAAGAGATTTCGATTTCCCTGGAAGATGGTAATCTGACGATTCAGGCTGCGAAGGGACTGGATGAGGACGAGAAGGAGAAAAAGTCCGGTCGTTACATCCGCAGAGAGCGTTACGCAGGTTCCTGTGCGAGAAGCTTCTATGTCGGTGATGATATAACAGAGGAAGATATCAAGGCGGAATTTAAGCATGGTATTTTGAAGATTTTTGTTCCGAAGAAAGAAGCAAAACCGGAAGTCGAGCAGAAAAAATATATTGCGATTGAAGGATAATGTAGAAGAAGCAGTCAGCCGGATTGATGGATGCAGTTGTCTGGCTGTAACGTAGAAAAGAGCGCTGCGGCACTCATGGAGCGGTTTTACCAGAAATGGAAAGCCGGTTTGTGAGTGTTGCGGCGCTCTTTTTCACTATTTTATATCTGATTAGTAGTTAATACCTGTGATACCGATAGATCCCTCTTTGTCCAGACCAAAGGTAACTGCCGGTTTACCGGATGGATCGCCTACGATGAAACCTGCCTTGGTCAGTTCGGTGGAAGAAACATCGGCTGTCTTGACTGCCTCAATCAGCGCGTCGGTAAATACCTTGTCTGCGTCGAGAGCCATAAATTCAGTTCTGTTATTTACGACAATCCCGTCATCGATGCCGATGTAGGACGGATAGACAAGCAGCTCGGCTAAATCGTTCATATTTTTATTGGCGATGATGCTTTGAAGGGATCTGGCAAAACCACGGTAAAGTTCTGTGATTTCTTTTTCGCTCAGAGTCTCGTCTTCTGCATAATCTGCATCCGTTGTCTGGGCGGTTTCTTTTTCTCCGGCAGTAGTTGTTTCGCTGGCATCGCTGCTTTCTGCTGATGTATCGTTTTCCTGTGTGGATTCAGCGGCAGTTGTTTCAGCCGTGGTTGTTTCAGACGGCTGGCTGGAGCAGGCGGTCATGCTGGCGGCTGCGATGAGAGTGGAAACCATCAAGGTATAAATTGATTTTCTCATAATTTCCTCCATTTGCAATCAATGGACTCCCGGAAGCTTTCTGTGCTTAATGTTGTGAGATGATTTGCAGGAAAGACTCCGAGAGTACCTATCAATAAGGTATGGACAGCAGGTGTCCTCTGCCTGTATGTTTGGCTGATATGATTATCATATCATAAGGCGATGGGAATGTATATGAGGTTTAATGTAATGCGTTTAAATCCGCCTTTTTTAGCCTTTTATTTTTTATAGAAACAATTCCCACCAACCACCTGATAGCTGGAGTAGCTGTCGTAGTTTGCTGATTTGGTCGAGGTAAAATAAAGGTAGTCGCCTATCTGATTCTCCCCGGCGAGCGCTGCCTTTGCCGCCTTGGTGGCAGTAGAGGACGGTCCTCTATCGAGATATTTGTCAAGCAGGCCGGAGGTCGCGCCTGGGAACTGTCCGTCCGCGTAGATGACGCTGGAGATGGATTTGCCCCATTTGCCAGATTTGACGCGGTTGACGATCAGACTTCCGACTGCCAGATAGCTTTCATAGGATCCGCCGTTGGCTTCCATCGTGAGGCAGGCGGAGAGCAGATAAACGTCGCTCTCGGAGGCGGAGATCACGTAGGATGATTTAGCGGCTGGTGCAGCCGTGCTCTTTTTCGAAGAGCTTCCAGAATTTCCAGATTTTCCCGAAGTCTGGGAGGAACCTTTAGCCGCGTTTGCTTCTGCCTGCGATTTTGCGGCTGCAATCTGGGCCTCCTCGGCGGCTCTGGATGCCTGCTCAGCTTCTTCAGCAGCCTGCCGTGCCGCCTCCAGCGCTGCCATCTCAGCCTCAATGCTGATTGCGCGTCCTGGCTTGACGCTGATTGTGACATAATCAGAAGAAACGTAACCGGAGGTGTCAACGGAAAGCTGGATTTTGACCCATCCAGTTTCCTGACTCAGTACAGGATAGTAGTCTTCCGCGGCAGCCAGACCGACGATGGCAGAATCCGTGCTGGCTTCCTCACGTACATGGAGTGTCTGTGTGCTGACGGTAGCGATATAGAGACCGAGCTCTTTGGCGAGCGGCTTGATATCATCGCCAAATACAAGATAATCGTCCTTGAGCCATCCCTCCAGCCCACCGGAGCGGATTTTTGTCCAGCCATTTTTGCGTTTTAAAATGGTACCGCCGCCTCCGCGGAAGCAGGTGCCGAGTACCTTGGCATCTGTATCTGGTTTTTCTCTCAGGTTCAGCGCATCATCCACATTGGCGACCGCGAGATTTTCATACGGATCGACCGGCTTTTCTTCTTTGATTTTGGCTTTCGCCGTACTTTTAGTATCGGTGCCGGTCTGATGACTGTTTTTTAAGGTGCTGGAAGAAGCAATGGAAGGATCAGAGCCTGCTTTGTTCTTCTTATCAGAAGGTTTAGAGAGGCATAGAAATACCAGCAGAGCCGCCCCGGTCACAATAAAAAGGATCAGGAAATAGATCGCCATCATTGTTTTATCCATTTTTTTGCGCCTGGAAGAAGCAGGTTTCAAAGGGGAATCGTTCATATTGTATATCCTTTCTGATATAAAAACATCTTGGAAATATTACAAAGATATTACAAAATTCTTCATTTACTATAGCAAATGGGGAAATCCTTGTCAACAAATGGGGATTTTACGATTAGAAGAGGAGATGAAACTGAGTAAAAATGATGTTTTTTGGAAACACTATTCCATCAGTGACAGCAATCGTTTCGCCGGAATTCACACGAAACAATCAATCAAAAACAATCATAAAAAATCAAAATTGTGCAATATAACCCAAAAAGAGGCATCATGTTTGTGAATAAGTTTGATTGATTTTGAATGAAAATGATTTTATAATACAGTCAGAATCAATCAAGATAAGAAAGGAATGAAGGCTTATGATTTATACGGTAACCTTTAATCCATCGTTAGATTATATTGTGTCAGTGAGTGATTTTAAGCTCGGACTGACCAACCGGACGGATTCGGAGCTTTTGCTTCCGGGCGGAAAGGGAATCAACGTTTCGACGGTCCTTCAAAACCTTGGAATTGCCAATACGGCGTTTGGCTTTACTGCCGGGTTTGTCGGCGAGGAGGTTCGGAAGGAAGTGGAGCAGCTGGGCGTGAAAGCCGAGTTTATTTCCCTGGATGAGGGAGTCTCCCGCATCAACCTGAAGCTGAAATCCATCGACGGGACTGAGATCAACGGTCGGGGACCGAGGATTCCGCGGGAAGCGGTGGATGCGCTGATGACCCAGCTTGACCGGCTGGGGGCGGATGATACGTTGGTGCTGGCTGGAAGTATTCCAGCGTCGATGCCGGATGATATTTATCAGAAGATTATGGAGCGCCTGGATGGCAGGGACGTCCGGATTGTTGTGGACGCGACCAAGGATCTGCTGCTCAATGTGCTGGGACACCATCCATTTTTAATCAAACCGAACAATCATGAACTGGGAGACATTTTCGGCGTGAAGCTCTCGGAGCGGGAGGAAGTTGTTCCGTATGCGAAGAAGCTGCAGGAAAAAGGTGCGGTCAACGTGCTGGTTTCGATGGCAGGCAAGGGCGCGGTTCTTCTGGCGGAGGATGGAAGCGTCTATGCGGCGGAAGCACCGAAGGGAACCTTGAAAAATGGTGTCGGAGCCGGAGATTCGATGGTAGCCGGTTTCCTGGCCGGATACGGGGAGAGCGGAGATTATGAACACGCCTTCCGCATGGGACTGGCAGCTGGAAGCGCGAGCGCCTTTTCGGAGCAGCTGGCGACGAAGGATGAGATAAAGAAAGTGTATGAGACCTGTAAAATCACAAAAATCGGATGAGGTTGTATGCAGACATTTTTGAAGCTGGCAGAATGTACTGCCGGATATGCAATGCATACCTGACATTCGGGCATAAATAGGGAGGCAACAGATATGAAGATTACTGATTTACTGGATCCGAGAAGTATATCGCTGGATGCGGCACCCACCAGCAAATCGGAGACACTGGACAAGGCGGTAGAGCTGATGGCGGCGAGCGGAAAGCTGTCGGATGTCGAAGCATTCCGCAAGCAGGTTTATGCGAGAGAAGAAGAGAGCACGACCGGTATCGGCGAGGGGATTGCAATTCCTCATGGAAAATGTGATGCGGTCAAAAAGCCGGGGCTGGCGGCGATGGTCATCAAAAATGGCGTGGATTTCGACTCCCTGGACGGCGAACCGGTCACTCTGCTGTTTCTGATTGCAGCGCCAAATACAAAAGATAACGTACATCTGGATGTGTTGAGCAAGCTTTCCGTTCTCATGATGGACGAGAATTTCTCAGATTCCCTGCGAAATGCCTCTTCGGTGGAAGACTTTCTTTCCATTATTGATAAGGCAGATGCAGAACAGGCAGGCATCGATGAGAGACTGGCGGCTGATTCCGTCGAAGAAGCGGCAGATACAAATGGAGAGAATGCCGCACAGGCAGGTGGTCAGGAGATTCAGGCGCAAAAAGCGGGTGCAGAGACGGAAAAGACAGCCGGACCGAAGATCTTAGCGGTTACTTCCTGTCCGACCGGTATCGCGCACACCTACATGGCAGCCGAAGGCCTGGAAAAAGCGGCACGCGCGAAGGGCTGGAAGATCAAAGTTGAGACGCGCGGTTCAGCCGGAGCAAAAAATGTGCTGACGGCACAGGAGATCGAGGCGGCGGACTGCATCATCGTGGCAGCGGACGCACAGGTGCCGATGGATCGGTTTGACGGAAAACGAGTGATCGAATGTCAGGTTTCGGACGGTATCAGCAAGGCACCGGAGCTTTTGGAGCGCGCGGCGTCCGGGGAGGTACCGGTTTACCACGCAGCATCATCTGGAAGCAGCAGCCCGGCAAAGGCAGCCTCTGGCGGCAAATCGGGCAGTGTCGGACACCAGATTTACACGCAGCTGATGAATGGTGTCTCCCACATGCTTCCATTTGTAGTCGGCGGCGGCATCCTGATTGCGATTGCGTTTCTGATTGATGGTTTCAGTGTGGATATGAATGCACTTCCGCTCGACCAGCGTGTAAACTTTGGTACGATTACCCCGCTGGCGGCATGGTTTAAAAATGTCGGCGGTGTGGCATTTGGCTTTATGCTCCCGATTCTGGCTGGTTTCATCGCGATGGCGATCGGAGACCGCCCGGCGCTGGCAGTCGGTTTTGTCGGCGGCATGATTGCTTCTCAGGGAAAATCAGGTTTCCTTGGCGCCCTGGCGGCAGGTTTTATTGCCGGATATCTGATTCTGGCGCTTCGGAAAGCGTGCGAGAATCTTCCAGAGGCACTGGAAAAGATTGCTCCGGTCCTGATTTACCCGGTTGTGGGCGTCCTGCTCATCGGACTGGTTATGAGCTTCGTCGTAGAGCCGGTCATGGGCGCGATCAATATGGCGTTAAACAATGGTCTGAGCAGCATGGGTGGTTCGAGTAAGTTGATTCTTGGTTTTGTGCTGGCGGCGATGATGGCGATCGACATGGGCGGTCCATTCAACAAGGCGGCATATGTATTTGGTACGGCGGCAATCGCCTCCGGCAACTACGATGTGATGGCAGCTGTTATGATTGGCGGTATGACACCGCCGTGTGCGATTGCGCTGGCAACCATGCTGTTTAAGAAGAAATTTACAAAGGAAGAGCGCGAGGCAGGACCGACCAACTTCATCATGGGTCTGGCATTCATCACGGAGGGCGCGATTCCATTTGCAGCGTCCGATCCGGTACACGTGCTTCCAGCCTGCATCGTCGGTTCGGGTGTTGCGGGAGCGATGAGCATGTTATTTAACTGTACGCTGATGGCGCCGCATGGCGGAATCTTCGTATTCCCAGTCATGGGAAATCCGCTGTTCTATCTGCTGGCACTGGTGGTTGGCATGGCGATCTCGACGGTACTCTTAGGAGTTCTCAAGAAGAATGTAGAAGAATAGATAAATAATTTTTTTTGACGGAATGTGAATCTTTATTAGAAATTTTTGGTCAAATCAATCAAAATAGGTTATAATGAGAAGGAGAACATCATCATGAAAGAGTTTAAATATACCATTACAGACCCGGAAGGAATCCACGCACGCCCGGCAGGTGAACTGGTAAAGGCGGCAAAACAGTTTACGAGTACGATCAAACTGACGAAAGACGGAAAGAGCGGCGACTGCAAAAAGATTTTCGGTATCATGGGACTGGCGGTAAAGAACGGGCAGGAAGTAACCCTGACCTTTGAGGGCGAGGACGAAGAAGCAGCTTATGAGGCAGTCAGCCAGTTTATGAAGGAAAATATGTAGTTTAACAAAGATGCCGCGATGTAAGGGATTATTACATGGCGGCATTTTTCGATAATGGATCAATGGAAAGGGGAATGGTCATGCAGACATATCATGGAAAAAGTGTATTTGGTGGTGTCGCAGTTGGAAAAATATGTGTGTATCAGAAAGGCGAGCAGACCGTAAAACGGACGAAAATAGAGAATGCAGAGCAGGAAAAAGCGCGGTTTAATGCGGCAGTTCAGGAGTCCATCCGCCAGCTCGGCGAGTTGTATGAAAAGGCGGTAAAAGAAGTTGGCGAGGCGAATGCGGCGATTTTTGAGATTCACCAGATCATGCTGGAGGACGAGGACTATCTGGACGCGGTTCAGAATATCATCGATACGCAGAAGGTCAATGCCGAGTATGCGGTTGCGGTGACCGGTGACAATTTCGCCCAGATGTTTGCGGCGATGGAGGACGAATATATGCGCGGGCGCGCGGCGGATGTCAAAGATATTTCGGAGCGGATTGTGCGCGTTCTGTCCGGAGGCGCAGGTCAGGGCATCCATACGGACGAGCCGGTGATTATTCTGGCAGATGATTTAGCACCGTCAGAGACGGTACAGCTTGAAAAGGACAAGGTGCTATCCTTTGTGACGGTACACGGTTCCGTCAATTCCCACACGGCGATCTTGGCGCGTACGATGAGCATTCCGGCTCTGATCGGAACGGACGTGGCGCTCGATGAGACGGTAGATGGGAAATTTGCGGTTGTGGATGGTACGAACGGAGTCCTGTATGTGGAACCGGATGAGGAGACATTGGAAACAATGCGCCGCCGGCAGCGGGAGGAACAGGAGAAGAAAGAACTGCTGCAAACACTGAAAGGGCGCGAAACAGTCACTATGGATGGCAAGAAGATCCGCCTGTATGCGAACATTGGCAACAGCAAGGATCTGGCGTCGGTCATTCAGAACGATGCGGCGGGCATCGGACTGTTCCGCAGCGAATTTTTGTATCTGGAAAAAGAAACATTTCCGACGGAGGAGGAGCAGTTCCAGGTATATAAACAGGTAGCGGAAACGATGGCGGGCAAACCGGTCATTATCCGCACGCTGGACATCGGCGCGGACAAGCAGTGCGATTATTTTGAACTGAAAAAAGAGGAAAATCCGGCGATGGGCTGCCGGGCGATCCGTATCTGCCTGACAAGACCGGAGATTTTCAAGACACAGCTTCGCGCGCTGTTTCGGGCAAGTGCCTATGGCAATCTCCAGATCATGTATCCGATGATCACAAGTGTCTGGGAGGTCGAGGCGATTGCGAAGATTGTCGAGGAGGTCAAGACGGAGCTGACCGCACAGAATCTCCAGTTTGGCGATCCGAAGCAGGGCATTATGATTGAAACCCCGGCGGCAGTCATGGTAAGCCGGGATCTGGCGAAAAAAGTGGACTTTTTCAGCATCGGAACGAACGACCTGACCCAGTATACGCTGGCAGTTGACCGTCAGAACCCGGAGCTGGATGCATTTTACGATCCGCACCATCCGGCGGTACTGGCGATGATCCGCATGGTTGTCGAAAATGCGCACGCTGAGGGCATCTGGGCAGGTATCTGCGGCGAATTGGGCGCGGATCTGAGTTTGACAAAAGAATTCCTGAAAATGGGTGTGGATGAGCTTTCCGTATCGCCGGGGCGTGTGCTGCCGATTCGGAAGGTCATTGTCGAAAGCAGCTGCAGTTGATAAGAATATTAAGACAGAGAGAAGTGAAAAATTGAGCTAAAAAAAGTTCAACCACAGCAGAAGATGAAAGGAAAAGAGTCATGCTGACAGAAAAAAGATACGAACTGATTTTGGAACTTCTGGATAAAAAGAGGAGTGTGACAGTTCCTGAGATTAAAGAGGTGCTGGGAGTTTCGGAATCGACGATCCGGCGGGATCTGAATGCGCTTGACAAGGCGGGGCGCCTGACCAAGGTGTTTGGCGGCGCGGTGTCCTCGGACGGGACATTTACGGGAACCGAGCCGTCAGTGGCACAGAAGATGGAATTGCAGCAGGAGGAGAAAAGGAGAATCGCCCAGTTTGCGGCGGGACTTATCCAGCCGGATGATTTTGTCTATCTGGACGCGGGCACGACGACCGGGTATATCTTAGACTATCTTCCGGCGCGCAGCGCCACGTTTGTGACGAATGCGGTATCACATGCCAAACGGCTGGCAGCCGCCGGAAACCGCGTAATTCTGATTGGCGGTGAGTTAAAGGGCACGACGGAGGCGGTCATCGGAAGTCAGGCGATCCTGACGATCCAGAGCTATCATTTTACAAAGGGATTTTTTGGAACCAACGGCGTCAGCAAGCGCCACGGTTTCACGACGCCGGATCCGAATGAGGCATTAGTCAAGCAAGAGGCGATGCGCCAGACAGAGCGCTGCTATGTGCTGGCGGACAGCCAGAAATTCGGCATGGTAAGTTCGGTGACGTTCGGGGGGTTTGAAGAAGCGACGATCCTCACGGAGACAGAGCCGCCGGAAGGATTTAGCGGCAGCAAGAATATCCGGGTGGCAAAGTAGAATTGTGTGAACTGTAATTAATGTTTTTCTTAATAAAATCCTAAACATATATACGATTTGACAAACTATTAGAATATTGCTATATTATGATGATACCAGGGTCAAAAGGTCAGAAGTTCGACGCAAGCTTGCTTGCAGGAGAATTTTTGACCTTGGGCCCCGCCAAAAACATGAGTAAGTAGCCATTTTTCAAAGAAAAATGAGCGAATTACGAATGGTTTTGAAGATTGCGGGAGCATATAGTGCGGAGCAATCTGGTATCGCAAATCAATAGGGTGGCAAACGGGCAGGATTATGTATGACGATCGAGAGGAACGATGGATCCGAACCGATCGCAGTCAGCATGGATCCTGAATCGTTATGCTGCCCTTGTTAGTGTTTACAGTTATGTAAAAGGAGAACTTTCTAAAAGGAGAATTTACCATGCAGCAATTTCACGGCAGTGACGAATACATCGCTTCGGATGAACTGATCCGCAGCGTTAACATTGCGGCGGCGCTCAAAAAGCCGCTCTTAATCAAGGGAGAACCGGGCACTGGAAAGACGATGCTCGCGGAGGCGATTGCCAGATCCCTCGATATGGAACTTTTGATCTGGAATATTAAATCGACGACCCGCGCACAAGACGGTCTTTACGTGTACGATACGGTACAGCGTCTTTACGACAGCCAGTTTGGTGCGGATGGCGTTGATGATATTGCCAGATATATCCGCCTCGGAAAGATGGGAGAGGCATTTGAGAAGGAAAAGCAGACGGTTCTTTTGATCGATGAGATCGATAAAGCGGATCTGGAATTCCCGAACGACCTGCTCTGGGAACTTGACAAAATGGAATTTTACATTCCGGAGACGGGAAAGACTGTCAAAGCGAAGCACCGTCCGATTGTGATTATTACCTCCAATGCGGAGAAGGAGCTGCCGGATGCGTTCCTGCGCCGCTGTATCTTCCATTATATTGCATTCCCGGAGCAGCCGATGATGGAGAAGATCATCAAGGCACATTACCCGGATCTAGACCAGAAGCTGATCGACGGCGTGCTGGACGCCTTCTACCGGGTGCGCGATCTGCGCGGCCTGCAGAAGAAGCCGAGTACCTCCGAGGTGTTGGACTGGATTCAGGCGCTTGTGATCGGCGGCGTGCCGGTGGAGAAGCTGGAAAAGGAGATCCCGTTTGCGGGGGTACTCTTAAAAAAGACAGAGGATTTAAAGCTGGTGGAGAATAACCGATATGTTTACTGATTTTCTGTATCTACTCCGTTCTTACGGGATGAAGACGAGCCTCAATGAGTGGAACAGCCTGATGGATGCGCTGGAAATGAACCTGAACGACGCGAGCCTGACGGAGTTTTACTATATGGCGAGGGCGGTTCTGGTCAAAAAAGAGTCCGAATATGACAAATTTGACCAGGCATTTCTGGCATATTTTAAAAATGTGCAGACGTTTGAGGAACTTCCGAAGGAGGTCTTAGACTGGCTTGCCAAGGCGCACGCGCAGACGCCGTATGATAAGGATGAGGTCGATGCGCGGTTTGCGGGACTTGATCTGGACGATATCCGTAAAATGATGGCGGAACGACTGAAAGAGCAGCATGAGCAGCACCACGGCGGCAATAAGTGGATTGGAACCGGCGGTACGTCGGCATTTGGACATTCCGGTTACAGCCCGAAGGGCATCCGCGTGGGCGGACCGGGCAAAAACCGGAGCGCGCTGCAGGTGGCGGAACAGCGGAATTACCGCGATTTCCGCGACGATGCGGTTATCCAGATCCGGCAGTTCCAGGTGGCGCTCAAAAAGCTGCGTCTTTTATCCTGCCGTGAGGATGGACCGAAAACGGAACTCAATGTGGAGAAAACGATCGAGAAGACCTGTGACGAAGGCGGACGTCTGGAGCTCGTCATGGAGCGCCCTAGAAAGAACCAGACGAAGCTCCTGCTTCTGATGGACAGCGGCGGGTCGATGTGGGCATATGCGGATCTGTGCAACCGGCTGTTCCAGGCGGTCAATCAGTCGTCCCATTTTAAGGATTTGAAGATTTATTATTTCCACAACTGTTTCTACGATCAGCTGTTTACGACGCCGTCCTGCTCCTGGCGGGATAAGATCTCGACCGAGTGGGTCTTTCACAACCTGAAACCGGAATACAAGGTAATTCTGGTCGGGGATGCGTCGATGGCGCCGTCGGAACTTCTGTACCGCGGCGGCAGTCTCGACTATTTCCACAGCAACGAACGGACGGGCATTTACTGGCTGCAGGAGATGCACCGGCGTTTTCCGTCGGCGATCTGGCTGAACCCGATGCGGGAAAATAACTGGGCATATGCCTACGGTGCGTACACGATCAGCCTGATCCGAGATGAGATCCCGATGTTTCCGCTGACGGCGGCAGGGCTTGAGGCTGGGATTAAGGAATTGAAGAAATAAATTATGGAAGAAAGGGCGTTTCCCGATATTGACAACTAAGTAAACTTGTGCTATTATTCATCATAAACTCTTTGCACTGCATATCAAACTACAGTACAAACTGAGCAGACCGTGAATATCATGGGGTCGGGTCGCAGAAGCGACAGTGGAAGTTAGTTTCATCCACGGGACAGTAGTTACTCATACTGGTTCGTGGGTGTTTTTTTATACTTTTTTACGGGTTAAACCGCAGCACCCACCTATCGTTAGTGCCATGAGATATTTTTTGGAGGTAACGAATATGAAACAGAACGATTTTCAGAAGGTGGCAAATCAGGTGTCTTTTGTAACGATAGTAGTGAACATCCTTTTGGCGTTTATGAAGCTGTTAGCCGGCGTGTTCGCACATTCGAATGCGATGATCAGTGACAGTATCCATTCGGCGTCCGATGTGTTCAGCACGATGATCGTGGTGATTGGAATTAAGCTGTCGTCCAAACAGCCGGACAAGGAGCACCCGTATGGACATGAGCGGATGGAGTGTGTGGCTGCGATTGTCCTCTCGATGGTTCTTTTTATGACAGGTCTGGGGATTGGCGTGGAGGCGCTTACGGACGTGCTCAAGGGAGAATACAGTCACCTGCAGGTTCCGGGAATGCTGGCGCTGGCAGCGGCTGTTATATCCATTGTCAGTAAAGAAGCGATGTACTGGTACACCCGATATTATGCGAAAAAGATTGATTCCAGCGCACTGATGGCAGATGCATGGCATCACCGTTCCGATGCGTTTTCCTCGATCGGTGCGCTGGTCGGAATCGTGGGCGCGAGAATGGGATTTCCGGTCATGGATCCGATCGCGAGCCTGGTTATTTTCGTCTTTATCGTGAAAGCGGCGTATGAGATTTTTAAAGATGCGATGGATAAAATGGTCGATCATTCCTGTGATGAGAAGACCGAAGAACAGCTGCGCGCCTGCGTTCTTCAGAATCCAGATGTGGCGCGGATTGACCTGCTTCAGACGCGGATCTTTGGCAATAAAATTTATGCGGACATTGAGATTGAGGTAGACGGTTCCATGCCGCTGCGGGAGGCGCACAAGATTGCCGAGGTGGTGCATAACAGCATTGAAAAGACATTTCCGAAGGTAAAACACATTATGGTGCATGTCAATCCGGAAATTGACCGGAAATAGAAAGAAGGACTGCCGCAGACTGGCATATTTCCTTTTAAGCAGACCAAGATAACAATAAAAATCTTGTTTACTTAGAAGAGGGCATGCCAGATGCGGCGGTCCTTTTGGCGCTTTTGGGAACATGAAAATTTTAAACATTTTTAAGGACGTTCTGAAAGTTATACTTCCCATTTGCAATGAATACCATCATACTGCAAAATGGAAAAACTGCAATCATGAATATGGAAAAAATGAAAGAAAAAGGAAAGAAAAAAGGAACCGTTAAGAAATTCTTACGAATCGGATCTTTTGACGATCTTTTTTAGAATCGGTCTGGACTTTTTTTCCGACTCTGCTATAATAAGGATTCAGAATCCATATATACAGGCCGCAGCCATATGGCGCGGCAGAGAGGTTTGTGAAAAAATGAAAAATAAAAGTATGAGTATACTTAAAATGACTGGTGCAGCAGCTGCACTGGTGCTGATGTTTGCACAGCCAGTACTGGCAGATGGCAGTTTTGCAAATGGAACAAGTGTAAATGGCGTCGCAGTCGGCGGAATGAGCAATGAGGAAGCGAAGGCAAAGCTGGAGCAGAATTACGGTTCTTATAAATTAACGATTAAAGAATGTGGAGGCAAGACAGAAGAGATCACCGCAGCGGAGATCGGCTATAAAGTAGTGATTACAAATGAGCTGCAGGCAGCGATTGACCAGCAGGCAGCAGGGGTAGCTGGAGCAGGAGCGCTGACGATCGCGATGCCGCTTTCCTGCGATCAGACGATGCTTGCAAACCGCATTGCTTCCTTAAATTGTATGTCAGATAGTGTAGCACCGACGGTAGATGCCCATATATCCGCCTGGGAAGAAGGAAAAGATTTCACGATTGTTCCGGAAGTAAAGGGAGAATCTGTGGATAAGGCAAAGGTACAGACGGCGATCAATGCGGCGATCGCCTCCGGCATGACAGAGATCGATCTGGAAGCATTGGGATGTTACACACCGATCCAGGTGACTTCCGGCGATGCATCCTTAAAAGCACTCTGCGCCCAGATGAACCAGGCTAAAAATGCGACCATCACCTTCCATATCGGTGATGCGACCGAGACACTGTCCGGTACTGAATATGTCAGCTGGTATACAGGCGGCGAGAATGGTGTCATTACTGTAGACCGCGATAAGGCAGCTGCTTACATCAAGGCGCTGGCAGCGAAATACGACACAGCTGGAACTACCCGTACTTTCCATACCACTTCCGGAAAAGAGGTAGCCTTGACAGGCCCTTATGGATGGAAGATTGACCAGACTGCAGAGACAGACAACCTGGTTCTGATGGCGCAGACAGGTATCAATCAGGAACGTGAAGTCCAGTTCTCCCAGCAGGCAGCCAGCCATTCAGACGCAGACTGGGGCAATACCTACGCAGAAGTTGATTTCGGCGCCCAGCATGTATATATGTATGAAAACGGCGCCCTGACTTGGGATGCTCCGTGCGTAACCGGAAACGTATCCAAAAACTACACAACCCCGGAAGGTATTTACAGCCTGACCTACAAGCAGGCCGACCGCGTTCTGCGCGGCGCCAAACGGGCAGACGGCACATATGAATATGAAAGTCACGTAGACTATTGGATGCCATTCAACGGCGGCATCGGTTTCCATGACGCAAGCTGGAGAAGTAAATTCGGCGGAACCATCTACCAGTATTCCGGCAGCCACGGCTGCATCAATCTGCCGGTTGATAAAGCAAAACTTCTCTACGAGAAAGTATACAAGGGAATGCCAGTTCTCTGCCATAACTAAACGTCTATTCTAATTGCTCATTCAGCAATTAGAAGAAGGACTAGCAGTGACGGCATTACTTTATTAGATAATAAGATAAGACAGTAGATGTCAGCTAAAATCATAAACACAATACTGTCATAAAAAAAGATCCTACGTCGTCATCCAGCCGCATTCATGCGCTGGATGACACCAGGATCTTAAATTTTACCAAGTTATCATCCAATAAACAGGAGAAAAAGCCGCCCGAGCAAAAATGGAATTTTCGAGACTGTGGATTTACTTGGCAGATTCGGATTTGATGTTGAAAGAAACCGCAACAAACTTGCTTTGTGAGGATTTCTTTCTGTTTTTAATCAAACCGAAGATGCCTAGAAAATCCCAGTCTTCGAAACCTGATCATTTTTGCCCGGGCGGCTTTTTCTCCGTCCCTCTCACGAAAATCAAACTAATTATCTATTTTCCTTCCCCAATAATCAATTCTTCCCCATACGGCAAAGTCTTGATCCAATCACAGAATGTATGCCACTCCGCCAGCTTATGATCCTTTCTGGCATAATAAATATTAATCAGTGTCTCATAATTAAACGAACAAGTCCGCATCTGATTATAACTGCTCGGCAGCAGCTGGATCATATCATACCAGTCATCCTTGTTCTTTGTCTCCAGATAACGCAGGCGGATTTCCTCCAGCTTGGCGATAACTGTTTCCATAAATGCGCGTGTTCCGGCTGTCATGTGGTCGCAGCTGAAATCGTCCATCGAAAACGGTTTGCTGGCGATTTTGTGCATCGTGCTGGTTGAATTGGCGACGGTCGCTACTTTATAAGTATCATATTCTTTCCACCAGTAGAGAGGTGCGGTCACATCGACTGAGACAAATACCTGGCGCAGAAACTTGCGGTGGTCGCTGCCTGCTTTGCGGAGACGTTTCGCAAGGTCGAGATCGTTCGGTCCCAGTTTATATTTGCCATTCTCATCATAAAAGCTGTCCATCCGTCCCCAGCTGTTCATCGGATTGCGGGCACCGCGCATGGCATTTTCCAGATTCATGACGCTGGTACGTTCTAATTTAAGCATAATCAAACTCCTTTTTCATATAAGTGAATTATTTTCAGGATAAACTCACTTTTGTGAGTTGTTTCAGGCGGGATCAGTATACCACAAAAACCATGTCCCGTAAACAAAGCATAAAAAAACATACAGAATTACAAGAATCGATAGTTACTGTTCCCGGGTGGACACTTTTGGAAGCAAAAGTGCCGTAAGAAAACGTGGTGGCAGCAGGAATTTACCGTATTTAAATGCGAAGCCACGGCAAATTCTGTTACTGGGCACGTATGCGTGAACAGTAAGATCGATAAAAATTACAATCCAAAACAGAATACAGGAAAAAGCAAAGATATTATGCGATATGCACAGAAAAACATAATGAAAATATGTATTTTTAAATATGAAATAGTATTGACACAAAATGAAAAACGTGCTAATATTTAGCCATAGAAATTCACTGATATGAAAATTGAAAAGAAAAAATTAGATTTTACGAAAATGAAGTGAGAAAAAATTTCATATCATAATCACGAATGAGACAAAATGTCAAAAAGGAGAGATGAACAATGAGCAATGGATATTTCAAAGTAGAGATGCCGAAAAATGAGCCGGTAAAAGCATATCTTCCAGGAAGCCCGGAGAGAGCCAGCTTAAAGAAAGAACTGGAGCGCCAGTCCGCACAGGTTGTTCAGGTTCCGATGATCATCGGTGGTAAGGAAGTTTGGACAGAGAGAAAAACCAAAGCAGTTATGCCGCATGACCATGCTCATGTAATCGCAGAAGCAGCTTCCGGCGGTGAGAAAGAGTTAAAGGATGCAATCGCAGCGGCTCTGGCAGCTAGAAAAGCATGGACCGAGATGCCGATGGAACACCGCGTATCTATCTTTTTAAAAGCAGCTGATTTAATTGCTGGTCCGATGAGAGATAAAGTAAATGCAGCTACCATGTTAGGACAGAGCAAGACCGCATATCAGGCTGAGATTGATACCTGCGAGCTGATTGATTTCCTTCGTTTCAACGTATACTACTTACAGCAGATTTATGACAGACAGCCGAACAACACACCGAATGTTTGGAACCGCATCGAGTACCGTCCGCTGGAAGGTTTCGTAACCGCGATTTCCCCATTCAACTTCACATCCATCGGTGCTAACCTTCCGACCGCTCCGGCGATCGCAGGTAACGTAGTTCTCTGGAAAACGGCTACCACAGCAGTTCTTTCCAACTACTATGTAATGCAGGCCCTGATGGCTGCAGGACTTCCGGCAGGTGTTATCAACTTTGTACCGAGCCGTGGTTCTGACATGAGCAAGTACGTATTAAGCGATCCGAACCTGGCAGGATTCCATTTCACAGGTTCTACCGAAGTGTTCAGCGGTGTTTACTCCTTAGTAGGCGAGAACATCAAGAAATACAAAACATATCCGCGTCTGGTTGGCGAGACTGGTGGAAAGGACTTCATCTTTGCTCACAATTCCGCAGACGTACCGGGTCTGGTAGCAGCTCTGACAAGAGCATCCTACGAGTATCAGGGACAGAAGTGCTCCGCAGCTTCCCGTGCATTTGTTCCGGCAAGCATCTGGCCGCAGGTTAAAGAGGGTATGCTGGCAGAGATTGAGAAGATTAAAATTGGCGATATAACCGATTTCAGAAACCTGATGGGTGCTGTTATCGATGCATCCGCATTCAAGACCAACAAAGAGTACATCGACTATGCAAAAGCATCCGAGGATGCAGAAGTTATCTGCGGCGGATACGATGATTCCAAGGGATATTTCATATATCCGACCCTGATTGAGGCTAAGAAGCCAGATTTCAAGACTATGGTAGAGGAAATTTTTGGACCGGTTATGACCGTATATGTATATCCGGATGACAAACTGGATGAGACTCTGGCAAGCTGCGATACCGCAACGTCCTATGGTCTGTCCGGAGCAATCTTTGCAGATGACCGCGAAGCTATCGTTAAGATGGAAGATGCACTTAAAGGAACAGCCGGAAACTTCTACATCAACGACAAGCCGACCGGTGCAGTTATCGGCCAGCAGCCGTTCGGTGGTGCAAGAGCATCCGGAACCAACGACAAAGCCGGCAGCGAGATCAACATGTATCGCTGGTTAAGCCCGAGAACCATCAAAGAACTCAGAGTACCGTGCCTGGATGTAACATATCCGTACATGGTTGAGGCATAAGCAGTGCAAAGCAGGGCAGTAAGACAGGAACGTTGTGCTTGCACATAAGGAACTGTCTTGCTGGACTGATTTATAGGGCGCAGCCCGTCCAGCGAAGAAAAGCGCAGCTTTTTTGAGCTGGGGCACTGAGCACGCTGAAGCCACTGAGCATGCTGGGGTGCAGCTCTTCCCCATAATTTACTAAATTAAAACCAACCACCCAGAGGATCGGCGCTGATCCGGAATCTGTGTAACGAAACACACGATTTCATATCGGTGCCGATCCTTTTTATAATTTAGAAAATCTGTCCGAGTATCCCAGCCACACCCGCTCAGATATTGTTCCGTTTGTTTGGAATGAAATTGCGGCATTCTGTTATTAAAAATCCCATTATGTTACTGCTCACACATGTGTGCCCAGCAACGGGATTTTGCCGATGCTGCGCATTCCAAATCGGCAAAATCTGCTGCGAGAACTGTATCGTACAGAATTTTCAGTTCAGAAAATTCCTATTTGTGAACAGTTACCCTATTATTCCTTACATTCATCTGATTTGAACCAGTCCTTGTATTTTTCATAAAGATCCAGTAAAATCAAATACGAAATATGGATTTGAGGATTTGTTTTTGTTCAAATTTTCTCGGTTCGATTTTAAATTCAAACAAAAAGGATGAGAAAGCAATGACGGTGATCGATGTATCTGGCTGCGGAAGCGGTGCGGTGTTTTTGATAAAGGGAAAAGCCAATCTCCTGTTCGAGGCGGGGATGGCGTATGCTGCCGATCAGATGGTGGAAAATATAAAAAGAGAACTGGGCGATGCAGAGTTAGACGCGGTTCTTTTATCCCATTCCCATTATGATCATGTAGCGGGGCTTCCGGCGGTGCGGAAAGCATGGCCGGGGGTGAAAACATATGCTTCCGAGCGCGCAAAAGAAATTTTAGTGAAACCGGGCGCTTTGAAGACGATCCGGCGTCTAAGCGGCGAGGCGGCAGAAGCGGCGGGGCTTCCATGGGATTCGGAATATGACGATGCAGATTTACAGATTGATGTATCGCTGGAGGACGGCGAGACGATCGAACTGGGCGACCATACGATCTACGCGTTTGCGACGATCGGCCACACGAAATGTTCCATGTCTTACCTGATTGATGATGAGTTGATGCTGTGCAGTGAGACGGTAGGCGTCATGGGGCATGATGGGAGTTATATGCCGTCGTTTCTGGTAGACTATAAGGCGGCAGAAGAATCGATAGAGTATTCATCGGAATTGGATGCAAAAGAGATTATTTTAAACCACTATGGCTTTGTCAGTGAAGCGGATAAGGCGGCGATCTGGGATGTCCTGATGCAGAAGCTTCGTGACAGCCGTGATGTCATGATTGATATTATGAACCGGTTCCCGGAAGAAGAGGCGGCGCTTCGGGAGATGGAGCGCGTGTTCCATTCTCATGTAGATAAGAAAGAACAGCCAGACGAGGCATTCTATATCAATGCGGCGAGCATGATGAAGACACTCAAAAGACAGTTTCCGGAACGGTTTCCGAGACATTTTCAGCTGATTGCGGCAGTGGATCGGAACTGGGGTATCGGCAATAAAGGGCAGATGCTGACGGTGATCCCGTCGGATCAGAAATTGTTCCGGCAGGAAACGATGGGAAAAATCATCGTGATGGGCTATAAAACGTTTCTGACCTTCCCGGCTCAGCGACCGCTGGATGGCAGAATCAACCTGATTTTGACAAAAAAGAAGGCTCTGAGCGTAAAGGGGGCAGAGATCTGCCATAGTGTCGAGGAGGCGCTGGTGCGGATTGACGAGCTGAAACAGGAAAAACATCTGACAGATGTAGATGTCGTCATCATCGGCGGCGAGTCGGTTTACCGGCAGTTCCTTCCGTTCTGCGACACAGCGCAGATCACCTGGATTGATTTTTCCTATGTGGCAGACACACACATGGTTGATCTGGAGAAAGAAGGCTGGGAACTGGTAAGACGAAGCGGCGAGCAGACATTTTTCAATTTATGCTATGAATTCAGGGAATATCGGAAGCTGGAAAAGGAATCGCTCTAAGGTTGTCAAAAATAGGACAAAGTGGTAAAATAATCGAGAATTCTGAAAAGTCAAACAATAAAATGTTCATATAACAGTAAGGAGGAATAGAATGTACCCGATTTTAAAAGCTGAAAAACTGGCAGATAAGATTTATCTGATGGTTGTAGAAGCACCGCGTGTAGCGCGTGCATGTGAGCCGGGCGAATTTGTCATCGTCAAGATGGGCGAAGAGGGCGAGAGAATCCCGCTGACTATCTGTGATTTTGACCGTCAGGCAGGAACGATCACGATCGTATTCCAGACCGTGGGAGCTTCTACCGAGAAGATGAGCACCCTCAAGGCTGGGGATGCATTCCATGATTTCGTAGGACCGCTTGGAAATCCGTCCGAGTTTATCCATGAGGATGTAGAAGAGCTGAAAAAGAAGAAATACCTCTTCGTAGCCGGCGGTGTCGGTGCGGCTCCGGTTTATCCGCAGGTAAAATGGATGCATGAGCACGGCATTGATGTAGATGTTATCGTAGGTTCTAAGACCAAAGATCTGCTGATCCTGACCGAGGAGATGGAGAAGGCAGCCGGAAACCTTTACATCACAACCGATGATGGCAGCTTTGGCATTAAAGGTATGGTTACAGGTGTCATCGAGGATTTAGTTGAAAAACAGGGACGCAAGTACGATGTCTGTGTTGCAATCGGACCGATGATCATGATGAAATTTGTCTGCCTGCTGACGAAAAAACTGGAGATTCCGACGATTGTCAGCCTGAACCCGATCATGGTAGATGGAACCGGTATGTGTGGTGCCTGTCGTGTCACCGTAGGCGACCAGGTCAAATTTGCCTGCGTAGACGGACCGGAGTTTGATGGACATCTTGTTAATTTTGACGAGGCGATGGAACGTCAGAGAATTTATAAGACTCAGGAAGGCAGAGCGATGCTGCGCCTGAAAGAGGGCGATACTCATCACGGCGGATGCGGACAGTGCGGAGGTGACAAATAATGGAAGCAAAGAGAGATATGATGAAAAAGGTGCCGGTCAGAGAGCAGGATCCGAAGGTACGTGCGACTAATTTTAAAGAGGTATGTCTCGGCTATAATATGGAAGAAGCAGTTGCGGAGTCTGAGAGATGTCTGAACTGTAAAAATGCAAAATGTATCGCTGGATGCCCGGTTTCCATCAATATTCCGGCGTTTATCCAGGAAGTAAAAGCGGGAAATATTGAGGAGGCAGCGAAAGTCATCGCACTTTCTTCGGCACTTCCGGCAGTCTGTGGACGTGTCTGCCCACAGGAATCCCAGTGTGAGGGACAGTGTGTGCGCGGTATCAAGGGCGAGGCGGTTTCCATTGGTAAACTTGAGCGCTTCGTGGCAGACTGGTCCCGTGAGCATGGTTTTGTACCGGCAGCGCCGGAGAAGACAAACGGAAAGAAAGTAGCAGTCATCGGTTCCGGTCCTGCAGGTCTGACCTGTGCAGGCGATCTGGCAAAACTGGGCTATGCAGTAACCATTTTCGAGGCACTTCATGAGCCGGGCGGAGTATTGACCTACGGCATTCCGGAGTTCCGTCTTCCGAAGAGCGGCGTTGTACAGCCGGAGATCGAGAATGTCCGCAAGCTGGGCGTTAAGATTGAGACAAACGTAGTTATCGGAAAATCTATCACAATCGACGAACTGATGGATGAAGAAGGTTTCCAGGCAGTCTTCATCGGTTCTGGTGCCGGACTTCCGAAGTTCATGGGTATTCCGGGTGAAAATGCCAACGGCGTATTTTCTGCAAATGAGTACCTGACCAGAAATAACCTGATGAAGGCATTCCGCGATGATTATGACACACCGATCATGGAATCGAAGAAGGTAGTTGTAGTCGGCGGCGGAAACGTAGCGATGGATGCGGCAAGAACGGCTCTGCGTCTCGGTGCAGAAGTTCATATTGTATATAGAAGAAGTGAGAAAGAGCTTCCGGCACGTGTGGAGGAAGTACATCACGCAAAAGAGGAGGGCATCCATTTTGACCTTCTGACCAACCCGGTTGAGATTCTCGAGGATGAGAACGGATGGGTCAAAGGCATCGTATGCCGCCGTATGGAGCTTGGCGAGCCGGATGAATCTGGAAGAAGACGTCCGGTTGAGGTGGTCGGTTCCGATTTCACGATCGATGCAGATACCGTTATCATGGCGCTGGGTACTTCCCCGAACCCGCTGATTTCCAATACGACCAAAGGTCTTGAGATCAACCGCTGGAGATGTATCGTGGCGGATGAGAGCAATGGAAAGACAACGAAAGAGGGCGTTTACGCCGGAGGCGACGCAGTGACTGGCGCGGCTACGGTTATTCTCGCGATGGAAGCCGGACGAGCAGGTGCAAGAGGCATCGACGAGTATCTTTCTGCAAAATAATGAAATCTCATCATGTAGATTTGCTGAATGAAGCAATCGCCCCGGCACTGACCCGGCTGGCGCTTCCGATCATGGCGACCTCTCTGGTTCAGATGCTTTACAATCTGACTGATATGGCGTGGATCGGACGCCTCGGGGCAGGCGCCGTCACGGCGGTGGGATCGGCAGGTATGTATACCTGGTTTTCACAGGGATTTGCGATTTTGGCGAGGACGGGCGGTCAGGTAAAGACCGCCCATTGTCTTGGTGCGGGAGAAAATGACAGTGCGGCGCAGTATGCGAGAGGTGCGCTGCAGTTGGGAATTTTGTTTGCCGTGCTGTATGGGCTGGTTTCGCTCTTTGGAGCCAGTCGGTTAATTGGATTTTTTAAATTAAACAGCCCGGAGGTGATTGCACAGGCAGAATGGTATGTGCGGATCGCCTGTGGGCTTGTGATCTTTTCTTATCTAAATGCGATCTTGACAGGACTTTTGACGGCGGCGGGAAATAGCCGGACACCGTTTATCGTCAATGTGGCGGGGCTTGTCTTCAATGTTGTGCTGGATCCGGTGCTGATCTTTGGAATCGGACCATTTCCGGAACTGGGAGTCAGCGGAGCAGCGGCTGCGACGGTCACGGCACAGGCGCTCGTAAGCCTCCTGTTTTTCAAGGCAGTCCTGCGGGAAAAGGTGCTGTTTCCGCATCTGCGTATCTGGGTGCTGGTTCCAGTGAAGGTTTGGAGGGAGATCGTGCGGATCGGTGTGCCGTCGGCGGTGCAGAACCTGATTTACGCAGGAATTTCGATGATTCTGACCCGCCTTATCACCGGATGGGGTGATCTGGCAGTGGCGGCACAGCGTGTTGGCAGTCAGATTGAATCCGTTTCCTGGATGGTCGGAGATGGCTTTTCGGCGGCAGTCAATGCATTCCTCGGACAGAATTATGGGGCGAAGCGGTATGACCGTGTGCGCCGCGGCTATTTCTGTGCGATCGCGATGACGGCGGCGTGGGGACTCTGCACGACATTTTTGCTGATCGGAATGGCGCGTCCGCTGTTCTCGATCTTTTTGCAGGAAGAAGAGGTCATGGCGCTCGGCGTCAATTACCTGCGGATCGTGGGACTGAGCCAGATGTTTATGATGGTGGAACAGACCTCGATCGGTGCGTTTTCCGGTCTGGGGCGGACGCTGTATCCGTCGATCGTCAGCGTGACCTTTACCTCCGCGCGCATCCCAGTGGCGGTGTTGTTGTCCTCTGTGATGGGACTTAGCGGTATCTGGTGGGCGTTAAGTATTTCCAGCATGGTAAAGGGATGTATTCTGTTCGTTAGTTTTGTCGTGTTTTTGTATGTTTTTTTGGAGAGAAAGAAAGATGAGAAAACCGTCTGAAAAGTTACAAAAAACATATGGACGAATTGAGAATTTCGTGAGATAATAGGGACAGGATTGATGTGATAAAATTAACAAAGTACAAAATCCAATCATTTCGAAAGGAGTCTTACAATGATTTATTCACAAGAAGTAGAAAATATGTGTCCAGTAGCCCAGGGCGTAAATCACGGCGCTGCTCCGATCCCGGAGGAAGCAAAGTGGGTTAAGTCCAAAGAAGTAAAGGATATTTCCGGTTTAACACACGGTGTTGGCTGGTGTGCGCCGCAGCAGGGTGCTTGTAAGCTGACCCTGAATGTTAAGGAAGGTATCATTCAGGAAGCTCTGGTAGAGACGATCGGATGTTCTGGTATGACCCATTCTGCAGCGATGGCAGCAGAGATTCTTCCGGGAAGAACCGTACTGGAAGCATTAAATACAGACCTTGTCTGTGATGCAATCAACACCGCCATGCGTGAGCTGTTCCTCCAGATCGCATATGGCAGAACGCAGAGTGCGTTTTCTGAAGAGGGGCTTCCGATTGGTGCCGGCCTTGAAGACCTTGGAAAAGGACTCCGCTCTCAGGTAGGTACGATGTACGGAACTCTGAAAAAAGGTCCGCGTTACCTTGAGATGGCAGAAGGCTATGTAACAGGAATTGCACTGGATGAAGAAGATCAGATCATTGGTTACCAGTTTGTAAACTTAGGTAAGATGACCGACTTCATCAAGAAGGGCGACGATCCGACCACTGCATATGAGAAGGCAAAAGGTCAGTACGGCCGTGTAGACGATGCAGTTAAGATTATCGATCCGAGACAGGAATAATTGTTATTGTACATAGATAGGAATTTTCTGAACTGAAAATTCCGTACGATACATTTCTGACATCGGAGTTTGCCGATTTGGAATGCGAAGCATCGGCAAAATTGCGTTGCTGGGCACGTATGCGTGAACAGTAACAAATAATCACAGGGTACATAGTTAAGGAGGAACATCACAATGGCATTATTTGAATCATACGAGAGACGAATTGACAAGATCAATTCCGTATTAAATAGCTATGGCATTGCTTCGATCGAAGAAGCTGAGAAGATCACGAAGGATGCCGGACTGGATGTATACGATCAGGTAAAGAAGATCCAGCCAATCTGTTTTGAAAATGCGTGCTGGGCTTACACGGTAGGCGCGGCAATCGCAATCAAGAAAGGCTGCCGCAGAGCTGCCGATGCGGCGGCAGCGATCGGCGAGGGACTGCAGGCATTCTGTATTCCGGGTTCCGTAGCAGATCAGCGTAAAGTAGGTCTGGGACATGGAAACTTAGGTAAGATGCTTCTGGAAGAAGAGACCGACTGCTTCTGCTTCCTGGCAGGTCATGAGTCCTTTGCAGCCGCAGAGGGTGCGATCGGTATCGCAGAGAAAGCAAACAAAGTCCGTAAAAAACCGCTTCGCGTTATCTTAAACGGTCTTGGCAAAGATGCGGCTCAGATCATTTCCCGTATCAACGGCTTTACATATGTAGAGACAGAGATGGATTATTACACAGGCGAAGTGAAAGAACTGTGGAGAAAATCTTACTCCAAGGGACTTCGTGCGAAAGTAAACTGTTATGGTGCAAATGACGTTACCGAGGGTGTAGCGATCATGTGGAAAGAGGGCGTAGATGTTTCCATCACCGGTAACTCCACCAACCCGACCCGTTTCCAGCATCCGGTAGCAGGTACATATAAGAAGGAATGCGTAGAGAAAGGCAAGAAATACTTCTCCGTAGCATCCGGCGGCGGTACAGGACGTACCCTTCACCCGGATAACATGGCAGCAGGTCCGGCTTCTTACGGTATGACTGATACCATGGGACGTATGCACTCCGATGCACAGTTTGCAGGTTCTTCCTCTGTACCGGCTCATGTAGAGATGATGGGTCTGATCGGTATGGGTAATAACCCGATGGTTGGCGCTACTGTGGCGGTTGCAGTTTCGATTGAGGAAGCAGCTACAGCTGGAAAATTCTAAAAAATATTGATTTTTCAAGGGTTTTAAGGGTGGTTAGATGTGGTAAAAAGCAGTAAAAAGTACATCATTTGTTAATTACTTGTTAACTATTTGTTAACCATACTTGTTAACCTAAGAAGAGTGGGAAAAGGGGTCGATTTCGATCCCTTTTCTCGTGAGAGCGTTTGGTTCCTTTTATGATGTATTGTAATCCTAGTTACTGTTCACGGGTAGGCACTTTTGGAACCGAAAGTGCCGTAAGAAAACGTGGTGGTAGCAGGAATTTGCCGTATTTAAATGCGAAGCCACGGCAAATTCCGTTACTGGGCACGTATGCGTGAACAGTAACTAATCCTACATATTTTATATGGTTCCGAGGAAGCGTAGCTTGTACCTTTCCTAAGAACATGGTATCATAAAACCAGTATATGGATGAAACTGCTTTTATCAGGGCAGTTTCGAAGAAAAGGGGAAACGATATAATGTATAAGGATGATACGATTCTGGTTGTAGGCCAGGCGAAACCGAGCAAGGAGGACGCGATTTACAGCCTGCACGGCGAGTTTTATGTGAGTTTTGTAGTAGAACGGGCGACGGGAAAGATTCTTGATCTGGAGTGCAATACGATTTTGTCGGTGACGCGCAATTTTGTTGTGTCGATGCTGCTTGGAAAGAGTTTGAAAACGGATTTGGACGAGATGCAGCAGAGTATCCGGGAAAGGTATTTTGCACTGACTCAGAAGCCGCTCATTGCCTGTCTGAAGGACGCACATAACCGTTATATGATGGTGACAGGGCAGAAGTGATGTGGGTATTGGCGATGTGCTTGTATAAACTATAAAGGCACGGTGCTGATAAAACGATTGGCAGAGAATTAACAGAATAAAGATGGCAGCTCATCAGCAGAAATTGATGGGCTGCCATTTTGGTTATCATAGAAACGTATTCTACAATATTATTCTTTTCCGTTCCAGCAATACGTACACAGCTTGCACGGTTCCAGGCCAATCGATTCGATTAAATCGTCGAGGCGGTGGAACTGCAGGGAGGTAAAGTTTAAGCGTTTACGGATTTCTTCGACCATTTCCTTATAATTCTGGCTGTCTGGGTTTGCATAATCATCCAGAAGCTCCGGGGAAACATTGTCGCCCTCACGGTCGCGGATGATGCGGCGTGTGATGAGATCCAGCTCGGAATTGGAGCGGGAGAAGTTCAGATATTTACATCCAAACAGCAGCGGCGGACAAGCCGGACGGATATGTACTGCTTTGGCACCGCTCTGATACAGGAATTCGGTTGTTTCGCCGAGCTGGGTGCCGCGGACGATGGAATCGTCGATTAAGAGCAGGCTCTTGTCGCGGATCAGGGCGTCTACCGGGATCAGCTTCATACGTGCGATCAGGTTTCTCTGGCTCTGGGTGGTCGGCATGAAGGAACGCGGCCAGGTTGGGGTATATTTAATGAATGGACGGGCAAATGGAATGCCGGATTCATTGGCGTAGCCGACTGCATGCGCGATACCGGAATCTGGGATTCCGGCTACCAGATCGGCGTCGGACTGATCGCGTTTGGCAAGCATACGACCGCAGTGGTACCGCATTTCCTCGACGTTGATTCCTTCGTAGCAGGAGGTCGGATAACCGTAGTAAACCCACAAGAAAGAACAGATTTTCATTTCCTTGCGAGCCGGGCTGAGTACCTCTACGCCGTCGGCGTTCATGCGGACGATCTCGCCCGGTCCCAGTTCTTTGTAGTCCGTGTATCCAAGGTTGATGTATGCAAAGCTTTCAAAGGAAACACAGAACGCACCATCTTTGCGTCCGATGATCGCCGGGGTACGTCCGAGGCGGTCACGGGAGATATAGATGCCCTCCGGGGTCAGCAGGAGAATGGTCATGGAACCCTTGATTTTTTCCTGTGCCAGTTTCAGACCTTCAACAAGGGAATCTGCCTGACTGATGATGGCGCCGACCAGCTCGGTTGCATTGATCTTGCCGCCGCTCATTTCCATGAAATGAATATGCCCTTTCTTAAATGCTTCCTGAATCAGCTCTTTTTCATTATTGATCTTGCCGACTGTGGTGATGGCATAGCTTCCTAAGTGCGACTGAATTAACAGAGGCTGCGGTTCCATATCTGAGATACAGCCGATGCCCATGTTACCCTGCATTTCATCGACATCGTGCTCAAATTTTGTACGGAACGGGGAATTCTCGATATTGTGGATAGAACGGCTGAAACCGTTTTCTCCATAAACCGCCATACCACCGCGTCGTGTTCCCAGATGGGAATGATAGTCCGTACCAAAAAAAAGATCCAGTGTACAGTTTGTTTTTGATGTGACACCAAAAAATCCGCCCATTTGTTACTTCCTTTCAACTCTTTTGTCAATAAACTCCATGTGTTACGTTGCACGCGTTGTGATGCGTAACGACATCATTTTTATCATATCATATATTAGGCGTATTACACAATATGAAATATTTATTAAAAATACTTATGAATATTCTTTGGAACTGTTTACAGGCACATTTGGGATCGAAAGCGTCATAAGAGAACGTGGCGGCAGCAGGAATTTGCCGTATTTAAATGCGAAGCCACGGCAAATTCCGTTACTGGGCACGTATGCGTGAACACTAACCTTGTCAGAAAAATGTAAGAAGTAAAATGGGACGAAGTGTTCTTAATAAAGGAAGAGTGTGATATAATAAAACCATTGTACGTGAGTATGTCACATGGTCGGCTGTTCCGGATTGCATCGGAATGGCAGAAGAAAAAGAAAACAATTTGGAGGTTTTGGAGCGGTATGAGAAAAACATGGAAAATGAGAGCAGCAGCACTGTTACTTACGGCGGTCTGTACGGTAGGGGCGTCGTTTGCGGCGTATGCGGATGATGTGCCGTCCGGACCGGCATCGGATATGGAGCTGATTCAGAGGCGGGAGCAGGCGTCCGGTTCCCAGAATGAGGCGGGGGATGCACAGACGGCTGCTGGCAGCGAGAATCATGCTGGCGCAGCGGAAGGACAGCAGACAACAGAGAACCAGGAGACAGGAAATAACGGACAGACTGCTTCTGAGACACAGGGAACGGAGCAGGGGGACAGCCAGGTTCCGGATGGAATGGTAGCCAGCGGCGGTCGTTATATCGATCCGAATGCACCGATGGTGGCACTGACCTTTGATGATGGTCCGTATGCCCCGGTTGGAAACCGCATCATGGACTGCGCGGAGCAGTACGGCGGCCGTGTGACCTTTTATGTGGTCGGAAACCGTGTGAATTCCTATAAGAGTGAGATTCAGCGGATGTATGCCAATGGGCATGAGATTGGAAATCACACGCAGGATCACAAGTATCTCCAGAAGTTAGGCGCACAGGAGATTCGTCAGCAGGTGGAGGCCTGCAATCAGGCGGTTGCCGCGATCACAGGCGAGGCACCGAAAACAGTCCGTCTTCCGGGCGGTGGAAAAAACAGCACTGTGCTTGCCAATATCAGCCAGCCGATCGTACTCTGGGATGTGGATACGCTGGACTGGAAGACGCGCAATGCGGCTTCATCGGTGCAGACCGTGTTAAACCAGGTAAAAGATGGCTCGGTGGTTCTGATGCATGAGCTTTACAATGCTTCCGGTGACGCGGCAGTCACGATCATTCCGGCGCTTGTGGAGCGCGGCTATCAGCTGGTGACGGTCAGTGAGCTGGCGCAGTTCCGTGGTGGACTGGCAGGCGGAACCGTCTATTACAGCTTCCACAAATAACAGGCTGCATTCACATACGGCGAAAGCCCCCATATTCTAACAGTAAGGGAAGAATATGGGGGCTTTTTCCTGTGAACCGGGCGAGAGAATGGATTCATTGCAATGAGGCGTACAGACGAGGACTGACAGGAAAAGGCGTCGGGGTGGCGATCCTGGACACAGGGGTATTTCTGCATCCGGATTTGGAAAATTGCGTTTACGGATTTCGGGATTTCCTTAAGAAAAAACAGCAGCCGTATGATGACAATGGGCATGGAACGCATGTGGCAGGGATGATTGCCGGCAGCGGCACGGCGTCGGCGGGACGCTATCAGGGTGTGGCGCCGGGGGCGCAGCTGGTCTGCCTGAAAGTGCTGGATCAGAGGGGAAATGGGTATGTATCGGATGTGCTGGCAGGGCTTCGCTGGGTGCGCCAGAATGGCAGCCAGTACGGGATCCGGATTATCAATATATCGGTTGGCTCCTTTACACCGAAGGGAATGAGCGAAGATTCGGCGTTGGTGCGCGGTGTCGATGCGGCGTGGGATGCCGGGTATGTGGTCGTGGTGGCAGCGGGAAATAATGGTCCAGCCGCGCACACGATCACAACACCGGGGATCAGCCGGAAGGTCATCACGGTGGGATGTGCGGATGATGACCGGGAGGTAGAGGTGGCAGGCAGCCGGATGGTGGACTATTCGGGGCGGGGTCCGACGGACGCCTGTATCTGCAAGCCGGACATTGTGGCGCCTGGATCACGGATTGTGAGCTGTAACCTGCGGCGGAACGGGTACCGTTTTAAAAGCGGGACGTCCATGTCTACGCCGCTTGTCGCGGGGGCGGCGGCGCTTCTGCTGGAGCAGAACCCGGACATGACGAACCGGGATGTGAAGCTTCGCTTTAAAGAGCGGGCAGTGGATCTGGGGCTGCCGCGCAACCAGCAGGGCTGGGGAGCACTGGATATCGGGCGGCTGTTAGAGTAGAAGCGGGGCGGTGCCAGATGACGTGTACAGGCAGGCATTTTTGCAACGGAAGGTTTTGTGTGAACAGTAATGGTGGCAGCGTAACTGTGTCGTACGGAATTTTCCGAACTGAAAATTCCGTACGACACAGTTCGGGTAGCAGCTTTTCTCGGCAAAATAATAGACAGAACCAGCCGGAAAATGATATAATTGTAGATACTTTGAATCGCAGAATCAGGTTATAGATCCGGCAGCATCCTGCAGTGCGTCCGGGGGAAAACCAAAAGAAAACAGTTGACATTTACAGCCGGATCCGCTATGATAGAGCTAAGTTTAGAACATTTGTTCGTGATTGGCCGCGGAGCGGCGTTTTGGAGGGAAAGATGAATAAAGAAGACAAGCTGAAAGCATTGGATGCTGCGTTGACACAGATTGAGAAAGCATACGGAAAAGGCTCAGTGATGAAGCTGGGTGATTCTGGTGCGAATATGAATATAGAGACGATTCCGACCGGCTCCCTGAGCCTGGATATTGCACTGGGACTGGGCGGTGTTCCGAAGGGACGAATCATCGAGGTATACGGACCTGAGTCCAGTGGTAAGACGACGGTTGCCCTGCATATGGTGGCAGAAGTACAGAAGAGAGGCGGTATCGCTGGATTTATCGATGCAGAGCACGCACTCGATCCGGCATATGCGAAGAAGATCGGTGTTGATATCGATAATCTGTATATCTCCCAGCCGGACAACGGCGAGCAGGCGCTTGAGATTACCGAGACGATGGTGCGCTCCGGTGCGATCGATATCGTGATTGTGGACTCGGTTGCCGCACTGGTTCCGAAGGCAGAGATTGACGGCGAGATGGGTGATTCCCACGTAGGTCTGCAGGCACGTCTGATGTCGCAGGCACTCAGAAAGCTGACCGCAGCAATCAGCCGTTCAAATTGTATCGTTATCTTTATCAACCAGCTGCGTGAGAAGGTTGGTATCATGTTCGGAAACCCGGAGGTTACGACCGGTGGACGGGCACTCAAGTTCTATTCTTCTGTCCGCATGGATGTCCGCCGAATTGAGTCTCTGAAGCAGGGTGGCGAAGTGATTGGAAACCGTGTCCGCATCAAGGTTGTGAAGAACAAGATTGCTCCGCCATTCCGTGAGGCAGAGTTTGATATCATGTTCGGAAAAGGTATTTCCCGTGAGGGCGATATCCTGGATCTGGCGGCGAAGGAGAACATCGTGGAGAAGAGCGGCGCCTGGTATGCTTATGAGGGCAGCAAGATCGGTCAGGGACGCGAGAACGCGAAGAATTTCCTGGCAGCAAATCCGGAAATCTGCCTTGAGATTGAGAACAAGGTACGTGTCAAATACGGACTTTCCGAAGACACGATGATGCCGGAGGCGTCCAAGGAAGCACCGACGGAGCTTCCGCCGGTAGGAGTGGACGCAGAGGACGAAAAATAGAGCAAAATCCTGTTACAGGGCACATATGTGTGAACAGTAACAGGAAAAGTTACAGCTGGCAGCGTGTGAACTGTAGCTATGAAAAGGGGCTGTATATGCGGATTGAACGCGTAGAATCCCTGGATAAGAGAAAGTGCAAAGTTTTCACGGATGAGGACTTTGCCTTTCTTTTATATAATGGGGAATTAGAAAAATACGGTGTCTGTGAAGGCGCGGTTTTGGAAGAAAGAACGGAGAGGGAGCTTTTGGATCTTTTAAGCCGCCGGGCACATGAGCGGGCGCTGAATCTTTTGAAGGTGCAGGACCGGACGGAAGGAGAAATGTGCCGCCGCCTTTTTCAGGACGGGTATCCGGATTCGATCGTGCAGGAGACGATTGGATTTTTGCAGGAATATCATTTTGTGGACGATGCCAGATATGCGGCGAATTACCTGCAGGTTCATGGAAAGCGGAAAAGCCAGGCGGAATTGAAGCTTTACCTGCAGCGAAAAGGCATATCGCGCGAGATCATCCGGGAGCAGCTGGAAGAGACAGAACATGATTCGGGCGAGGCAATCCGCGTCTTGCTTGAAAAAAAGCATTACAGGGCGGGAGAGACAGCGCCGGAGGAGGAAAAAAAGATCATTGCCTATCTGATGAGGCGGGGATTTTCATGGGAAGATATCCGGAGAGAGATGAAGGAGCAGGAGGATGCACTTGGTTGACTTTCAGGCGCAGAGTCATTTACCAAAGATAATTTTGAATGGATTTTGTTTCATGACTGTGAACGTGCAAATGTATTATAAAACAGAACAGAACGCTGTCTGAAGGTGTCTCAGGAAGCAGGTTAGGAAGCGCTTATTCTGCTTGACATACTGTATAAAACCGTTTAAAATTATAGTATTGTATTTTCGTACAATGAAAACTAAATAAGGAGGTGCTCCTGTGTCACAAGTAATAATTGCGGTTATCGTTACAGGTGTTATTGTAGCAGCTATTACTTGGGTCGTTGCGAACCAGCATCGCCAGAAGACATATGAGGCGAAGATTGGAAGCGCAGAAGAACGATCCAGGGAAATAATAGATGAAGCATTGAAAATTGCTGAGACAAAGAAGCGAGAAGCTCTCCTTGAAGCGAAGGAAGAGTCGTTAAAGACAAAGAATGAGCTTGAGAAAGAAACAAAGGAAAGAAGAGCTGAGCTTCAGCGCTATGAAAGACGTGTACTGAGCAAAGAAGAAAACCTGGACAAAAAAGCAGAAGCGATGGAAAAGCGTGAAGCGGGTATGAATGTCAAGGAGGAGGCACTTAAGAGAAAGACTGCGGAGGCAGAGGCTCTCTATGAGAAAGGTATGCTGGAACTGGAGAAGATCTCCGGTTTAACCTCTGAACAGGCAAAGGAATATCTGCTGCGTTCCGTGGAAGAAGATGTAAAGCATGATACGGCGAAGCTGATCAAAGATCTCGAGGCGAAAGCGAAAGAGGAAGCAGAGAAGAAAGCCAAGGATTATGTGGTGACAGCGATTCAGCGCTGTGCTGCGGATCATGTGGCTGAGACAACCGTATCAGTCGTACAGCTTCCGAATGATGAGATGAAGGGACGAATTATCGGACGTGAGGGAAGAAATATTCGTACACTGGAGACTCTGACGGGCGTGGAACTGATCATCGACGATACGCCGGAGGCAGTTGTCCTGTCTGGCTTCGATCCAATCCGGAGAGAGGTAGCGCGTATTGCACTGGAACGTCTGATTGTGGATGGACGGATTCATCCAGCCAGAATCGAAGAAATGGTAGAGAAGGCACAGAAAGAAGTGGAAAACATGATGCGCGAGGAGGGCGAAGCGGCTCTTCTGGAAGTTGGCATTCATGGTATCCATCCGGAACTTGTCAAGCTGCTTGGTAAGATGAAATTCCGGACAAGCTACGGTCAGAATGCATTGAAGCATTCGATTGAGGTTGCACAGTTAGCCGGACTTCTGGCGGCTGAGGTGGGCGTCGATGTACGGACCGCCAAACGTGCAGGTTTATTACATGATATTGGAAAGGCAGTCGATCACGAGCAGGAGGGAACCCACGTAGAACTGGGTGTGGCGCTCTGTAAGAAGTACAAAGAGTCCGCAACCGTTATCAATGCAGTGGAAGCCCATCACGGCGATGTAGAGCCACAGAGCTTGATTGCATGTCTGGTACAGGCAGCTGATACGATTTCAGCGGCACGTCCAGGTGCGAGACGAGAGACTCTGGAAACATATACCAACCGTCTGAAACAGCTGGAGGATATCACGAACTCCTATAAGGGTGTTGATAAATCCTACGCAATTCAGGCAGGTCGCGAGGTGCGTATCATGGTTGTACCGGAACAGGTCAGCGACGATGATATGGTTCTGATGGCGAGAGAGATTTCAAAGCGGATTCAGGAAGAGTTACAGTATCCGGGACAGATCAAGGTCAATGTAATCCGTGAATCGAGAGTTACCGAGTACGCCAAATAAAACCCGGCAGCAGGGCTGCATGGAGTAAACTTGAGCATGAAAATAAAAGTCTTATGGATGAAGATACATTACATTCATAAGACTTTTTTGTTTCATGGGAAATTGCGTCCTATGAAACAAAAAAACGCTCCGCGAGGATGCGCGCTCGCGCGAAGCAGAAACATGTCGCAAGCGACCGCGCGAGACGCCCGAATGTGCCAAAGCACATTCTTTACATCTTTTTTGAGAGAGAAAGAAATACAGAAAAATACAGTTTTTTTTTCATGAAGCGGAAAACGGAAACTCTGTTTTTCGGACAGACTGAAAATTTGCATGAGCAGGGTAAAATAAAGGGTCGTGAGCGTGAAGGCAGGCGGAGAAATTTTGCTTGCAAACTGTCCAAAAGACGAGTATTATAGCATGATAGAGTTGAAAAATAGTGATTATTTAGCAGCTTCATGCATTTATTGTGGCGTAATGGTAAGAAGATTGAACCGTTACCAAGATGCTGAATAGAAAGCCAGATGTGGCTGTTGGAAAGAGCAGCTGCAGTCAGACAACAAATGGAGGCTCATCCGGCAGGGAAGTGCCGGATGGCAGATGGAGGGAGACAAAGATTATGGCGAAAATTGGTTTTATCGGAATGGGAAATATCGGCTATGCGATCATGCGAAGCCTGCTGAACAAATATAAAACGGAAGACATCACTTTTACGGATCTGAACCGCCGGAGAGTGGCACAGATAGAGAAAGAGACAGGTGTCAAGGCGGTTGACACAAACCAGGATTGTGCGGAAAATGCAAAATATATCGTATTAGCTATAAAACCGCAGTTTTATGACAATGTACTGGCAGATATCAAGGACCATGTAACGAAAGAAAATATTATTATTTCGATTGCACCGGGTATCACGATTGACAGTGTCAACGAGAAGCTGGGCGGTGACCGCCGTATCGTGCGTGCGATGCCGAACACGCCGGCGCTGATCGGCGAGGGTATGACAGGTGTCTGCTACGACAAGAAGCTGTTTGAAGAGACAGAAAAGCAGATGATCAGCAATTTCTTTGAATCTTTTGGTATGATGGAGATCGTTCCGGAATATATGATGAATGCGGTTGTATGTATCAGTTCCAGTGCACCGGCATACATCTATATGTTCATCGAGGCGCTGGCAGATGCGGGCGTTAAGTACGGCATGCCGCGAGATGTGGCTTACCGGATGGCGGCGCAGGGCGTTGTCGGCAGTGCGAAGATGGTACTCGAGACCGGCAAGCATCCGGGCGCACTCAAAGATGATGTCTGCTCGCCGGGCGGTACGACGATCTACGCGGTCAGCGTCCTGGAGGAGTATGGTTTGCGGAATGCGGTTATCAAGGCATGTGACGCATGCTATGAGAAGTGCATCGACCTGAAATAGTGAAAAAATGTTGAAAAAGAACCCAGAAGGAACCTGGATATAAGGGTGAGAAAATATGGAACAGAAAGTAGAAAAGCAGGCATCGCTGGAGTCCGTGCCGGTCAAACGCCTGAAACGAGAGTTAAAATATCAGGGAACCATCTTGAAAATGTACGAAGATACCGTCGAGGTAAACGGACATCAGGCAAAATGGGATTTTATCCATCATGACGGCGCGGCAGCGGTGCTTCCGGTTACGGAGGATGGAAAGATTCTCATGGTGCGTCAGTACCGCAATGCGCTGGACCGCTATACACTGGAGATTCCGGCTGGTAAGCTGGATTCGCCGGATGAGGCGAAGATTGACTGCGCGTACCGCGAGCTGGAGGAGGAGACGGGCTACCGTTGTGACCATCTGGAATATCTGATGAGCGTCAACACAACGATCGCGTTCTGTGATGAGGCGCTGGATATTTTTCTGGCACGCGATCTCAAGAAAACCCATCAGCATCTTGACCCGGACGAGGAGATTGAGATAGAGGCGTGGGAACTTTCCGACCTTTTGAAACGGATCTACGCAGGAGAGCTGACGGATGGAAAGACTGTGTCCGCGATTCTGGCGTATGCCTGCAAAGCAGGACAGAAGTAAAAATAAGGATCAGCGAAGCACTGTGAGCATCTGTGATGAAATAAATATATGGATTAAACGCTGAAAGACGCATGAAGCTAACAGCATATAGAGGCAGATATAAAGGCATATTATAAAAAACACTGAATACAGATAAGGTAACAAAGGAATAGGCAGGGATTGCATGTGAAAAGGAGATTCCGGCTTCCGGCTTTAAGTACCTGGGATGTATCAGTGTTTTTTTGGATCCTTGGGATTGTATTGGGGACGATAGCAGCCGTTTGTTTTCAAATTTCGTCCGGGAGCGGACATGCCGGGCTGGAAAGTGTGCTGGCAGCGAGGCTTGGACAAGAAATTGGAGATCCATCGGGTGCCGGGTGGCATCTAAACGCCGGAATGAAGGCAGCCAGCCGGGGAACTTTGTTTTTTCAGGTCTGGCTGCAGCGGTCAGGGATGGCGCTGATGCTGTGGCTGGCAGGTATGACTCCGGTCGCATGCCTGGCTGCGTGGGGGGCTTGTCTCGTCTTAGGTCTGGAGCAGGCATGGCTGCTGGCAGGATTTACTGGCTGGGGCGGTTTTTGGGGACTGCCTGTATTTGTGGCGACGTTATTTCCACAGGTGGTGTTTTATATTCCTGTGTTCTGGCTGCTTCTTTCCTGGGCGCTTGCAAAGGAGAGGCGGATACGGACGGCTGGATTTTTAATCCTTTTATTGGTGCTGGGGATGGGAACAGCGCTGGAAGTGTGGCTGAATCCTGGTTTTGTATCATTACTGGTCTCACACTGCCCATTTTAATGGGGCTGTCCGAATAAAAATATAATTCAAAATTTACAACATATGGGGGTGAAAAAAGTGGACGCACCATATGTTGTATTTTTATGTAAATCAGTCGAAAAATGTAGGAAAAGTGGGGAAAATTATGTTTGATTTTATGGGAAAATGTAGATATAATGATACCTGCGGACGATAAAAGCCCTGTTTGTGGAGAAGAAGGTAAGTTGCAGATAGGGTGAGAAAACCTCAGGAGAATGGATGGTTCAGATGGAGGAATCGATAGGATTGCCGCGGAACGATATTTGCCCTGCAGGCTGGGGCTTTGGCAGAAAATGCCGTGAATAAAAGAATGGCGGAAATGGTTACGAGAATAGATTGGGGAAGTATGAGAGGGGAAGTAGACAGATTTGAACAGTACCTGCGGGAGGTAAAACAGGCATCAGAAAATACCGTACAGTCATATCGGAGAGATCTGATGCAGATGATTACTTATCTGGAGGAGAAAGAGATCCGGGAGGCGGCGAAGGTGACAAAGACCAGCCTGCATGGATATATTCTTCATATGGAAGAGCAGGGAAAGGCGGCTACCACCATTTCACGGATGATGGCGGCGATGAAAGCGTTTTTTAATTATGAATGTATGCAGGCATGCATCCGGCGGAACCCGGCGGAAAGTCTGCATGCGCCGAAAGTGGAGAAAAAGGCGCCGGTGGTCCTGAGTGTCGATCAGGTATCAGCGCTTCTGGCACAGCCATCCGGGCAGACACCGAAGGAGATTCGGGACAAGGCGATGTTGGCTCTTTTATATGCGACCGGAATCCGGGTGTCAGAGCTTATAGGGATCCAGATGGAAGATATCAATATGAACATTGGATTTCTGGTCTGTCGCGACGGGGAGAGGGAACGGACGATCCCATTTGGACGTTCGGCGAAAGCAGCGCTGGAGGAGTATTTGGAACATGCGAGAAACGAGCTGCTGCGTGGAAAGGGATCGGACTATTTCTTTGTCAACTGTACAGGCGGCGCGATGAGCCGGCAGGGATTCTGGAAGATTATCAAATATTACGGTGAGAAAGCCGGGATTGAGGAAGATATCACGCCGCACACGCTGCGCCATTCCTTTGCGGCGCACCTGATTGCGAGAGGTGCAGACATGCGGGCGGTTCAGACGATTCTTGGACATTCGGATATGGCGACGACGCAGATGTATGCGGCGTACCGGGAAGATTGAAAAATATCATATAAATTATAAAAATAAAGCACCTGTTTTGTGAAAGACTTGACAAAACAGGTGCTTTATTATGCGCTTTAGTGGTTTAAAGTGCAAACGTTTAACGCAGATGAGGAAATGTGAAGGAGAAAGACAATGGAGCAAGTACATTTAAAGTACGGAACGTCGGCGGTCGATTTTGAGGTTGACGGAGCGAAGAGTGTAAAATACCTGTATGAAAATAAGATGCGGGTCATTGAAGATATAAAAGCAGAATTTCTGCATTGTGTGACGGATGGTGTGATTGGCACGAAGCCGTTAAAGGAATTGATTGCACCGACCGATCCGGTTACGATCGTGATCAGTGATATGACGCGTTTCTGGATGCGTCAGGACGTGATTTGCGAGCTTCTGGTAAAATATCTGCACGATGAGATAGGCGTGGGATATGACCAGATTGCGGTTGTGGTTGCACTGGGAACACACCGCAAGAATACGGCGGAGGATCGCAGAAAACTTGCAAGCGAGTTTGTCTACGACCATGTAGCGAGCGTGACTGACCATGACTGCGATGCGCCGGATCTGGTATACATCGGTACGACGTCCTTTGGAACGCGTGTATCGGTCAATCCTCTGGCAGTCGGCAGAAAGGTCATCTGCATCGGCGGTACGGTGCACCATCTGATGGCAGGCTACGGCGGCGGAAGAAAGAGCATCGTTCCAGGTATTGCTTCCCGTGAGACGATCCGCATGAACCATGAGCGTGCGCTGGATCCGGAGAAACCGATGACGGATGTGCGTGTCGGCAGCGGTCTGGTGGAGAACAACCCGATCAACCTGGATATGCGCGAGGCAGGTGCCATGGTACATGTTACATTCGGTATCAATATCGTGGTAGATACATCTTCCCGCCACAGCGGTTTATTCTGTGGTGAGTTTGACAAGGCATGGCAGGCAAGCTGCAGTTATGTACAGAAGGGATACGGACTGCCGATTGACTATCAGGCAGATGTCGTAATTGCAAGCTGCGGCGGTTTCCCGAAGGATCTGAATTTTTATCAGTCCACCAAGACGCTGTTTAACGCATCGAGAGCGGTCAAAGAGGGCGGTACACTCATTATGCTGGCGGAATGCCCGGAGGGAAGCGGTTCCAAGGATTTCTTCGACTGGATTAAGCCTCTCTCTAAGGGATGCCTGGATGAGGCACTGCGTGCGTCTTTCACCATCGGTGGCTATATTTTCTACGCAGCCTGCGAGTCCATCCGTCGTTCGAAGACGCTGCTTCTGTCTTCCATGGAGCCGGAGCTGGTTCGGGATATGGGCGTAAGATCGTTTAAAGATATGAAGGCTCTGCTGGCAGAGGTAGACTTTAACGGAAAAGATGTATATGTAATTCCGTACGGCGGAAGCGTGCTCCCACAGACAAAGGAAGCCTACGAGCGTATTTGCCGCGAGGCAGAGGAAAATGGAGGCGCGAAGTAATGAATATTCCGCTGCTAATTGTTATTTTATATGTGCTTCTGCTGTTTGGCATCAGTATCTATGTGTCTTACAGCCAGAAAAAGGATTCAGAGAACTTCCTTTTATATAAAGGAAAAAATAATGCGTTTGTCGTGGCAGCCAGTATCGCGGGTCTGGCGATCGGCGGCGCTTCGACGATCGGTATCGCGGAGAACGCCTTTACCGTGGGGCTGTTGGCAGGCTGGTATGATACAGCATGGGCGATCGGCGCGGTTGTTTCTTCCATGCTGGCAGTCCGTTACCTGCGTAGAAGCCAGTACACGACCATCAGCGGTCTTGTAAGGGACCTCTATGGCACAAAGACGAAAATAGAAGAGCCAAAAATAGAAGAGTTTAAAGTAAAAAAGAACGTCAAACCCAAGCGAAAAACTTAGAATTTGACGTTCTTTTTGCATATTTATATTCGATTCGATGCTACTCAACCGTCCCGGCGTCTTTGATATAGGAAATGAAACTCTTCTTGATCGAGGTCACGATTTCTTTGCATTGTGTATATTCTTCGCTGTCGCTGGCATACTGCTCGTCGTAGTGCGGATCCAGAATGAAGATCTTGTTGCCGCAGAAGCCTAAGATGGTGCAGCCGTTTAAATCGCGGTAGTGCGTGTCCTCAAATGCGAGAATGCGGAAGAGAAGTCCGCCTCCGTTGGCTTCATAGGCTGTTTTTTCATATACCTCGTAGGAATCCCCGCTCGGAACCATGATGAGTCTCGAAAATGCCTGGGATGGAAGTTTGAATGAAAAATCGTCGGTAATTACTTTGGAGCCGGTCAGCTCGATGGAGAGGTTGTCCGGGTTCTCCTGAGAAAAACTCACAACCTGTGCGGAATAATCAGCTGCATAAGACGGCGTCACGTAGAGAGCCGCAGCCAGAGCCGCGCAGAGGAATAATTTTGATTTCATCCTGAGATCTCCTTTTAGTCTGTCTTTTTGTTCCCCTATATAGAAGATAGGCTATGGAATCCATAGCCTATCTTAAACTCCATATAAATTTATTATATCACAGACGTCTTTAAAAGTCAGCTGGAAATTTTATCCAAAATCATCCAATTCTCGAATCTTTTTTCCCTTCTGACAGGTTCTTCTGTGCGGTGGAAAGCATCAGTTTGATACGATTCAACTGATTGACTTCACTGGCACCCGGATCGTAGTCTACGGCGATGATATTCGCCTCTGGATGGCTGGCGCGCAGTTCCTTGATGACGCCTTTTCCGACGATGTGGTTCGGCAGGCAGCCGAACGGCTGGGTGCAGATGATGTTCGTCGTGCCGCTGTGAATCAGTTCCAGCATCTCGCCGGTCAGGAACCATCCCTCGCCGGTCTGATTGCCGAGGGAAACGTAATGCTTCGCCATCGACGCCAGATCCTGAATCCGTGCAGGCGGAAGGAAATGTGTGCTGCGTTCCAGTTCGCGGCGGCAGGTGCGGCGGAAATACTCCAGCAGGGAGATTCCCATGTTGCACAGGTGTGCGGTGGAACGTTTGCCGCCCAGATTGTCGGCTTTGAAGTTGCTGTTGTAGAAGCAGTAAAGCAGGAAATCAAGCAGATCCGGCATTACAGCCTCGGCACCCTCGGCTTCCAGAAGCTCTACCACGTGGTTGTTTGCTAACGGGGAGAATTTTACCAGGATCTCGCCGACAATGCCAACCCTCGGTTTTTGGACATTGCGTCTTGGAAGTTCGTCGAAGTCATGAACAATACCGCGGATGTTGCGGTTAAACTCTGCCATGGATAAAGAACGTTTCTGCAGTGATTTGATGCAGATTGCTTTCCATTTCTCATGCAGGGCGTTGGCGGAGCCGGCTTTTGCTTCGTATGGGCGGGTCGCATAGAGAACCCGCATGAAGAGGTCGCCGTAGACAACCGCCTGCATTGCTTTGGTAAGAAGCGGCAGGGTGATTTTAAAGCCCGGATTCGTCTCCATGCCGTTGGCATTTAACGAGATAACCGGAATCTGCGGCATACCGGCGCGCTCTAAGGCACGGCGGATAAAGCCGATATAGTTGGAAGCACGGCAGCCGCCGCCGGTCTGGCTCATGATAACGGCTGTGTGCTCTAAGTCGTATTTGCCGGAGAGCAGCGCATCCATGATCTGACCAACCACGATCAGGGACGGGTAGCAGGCGTCGTTGTTGACGTACTTAAGTCCTGTGTCGACAGCGGTACGGTCGGAGTTCTGCAGTACCTCCAGGTTGTAACCACAGCTTCGGACTGCCGGTTCGATGAGGTCGAAATGGATCGGCGACATCTGCGGGCAGAGGATTGTGTAGTTTTTCTTCATTTCCTTCGTGAAATAAACACGGCTGTATGCGCTGGAAACGATCGGTTTATGGTAGTGGCGCATCTCGCGCACACGGATTGCGGCGATCAGGGAGCGCACACGGATACGTGCGGCGCCGAGGTTGTTGACCTCGTCGATCTTGAGCAGCGTATAAATTTTGCCGGAGCGGGTCAGAATATCATTGACCTGATCAGTAGTAACTGCGTCCAGACCGCATCCGAAGGAGTTGAGCTGGATCAGATCCAGGTTTGGCTGTGTCTTCACATAGGAAGCTGCCTCGTAGAGGCGGGAGTGGTACATCCACTGGTCGGTGACGATCAGCGGACGGTCAACGCGTCCTAAATGGGAGACGGAGTCCTCGGTCAGCACGGCAAAACCGTAGGAAGTGATGAGTTCCGGAATGCCATGGTTGATCTCCGGATCTACATGGTACGGTCTGCCTGCCAGCACGATGCCGTGGTGTCCGGTTTCTTTTAACCAGGCGATGACTTCCTCGCCCTTCTTTTCCATATCCTGACGGGAGGCGATGAGTTCCTGCCATGCCTTGTGAGCGGCGGCGCGGATCTCTTTCTCCGGGATCGACTGATCCCTGGTAAATTCTTCGACCAGACGTTTTGTCAGGATTTCCTCATTTGTAAATGCCATAAACGGATTCCGGAAATGTACCTTGTGATCCGTCAGGGATTCTACGTTGTTTTTGATGTTTTCCGCGTAGGATGTGACCATCGGGCAGTTGTAGTGATTTCCCGCTTCCGGGGTTTCGTTGCGCTCGTAAGGAACGCACGGATAGAAAATGTAGGTCAGTCCCTGGCGGATCAGCCATTCGATATGACCGTGCGCGAGTTTTGCCGGGTAGCACTCGGATTCGCTCGGGATTGATTCAATACCAAGTTCGTAGATCTGTCTTGTCGATTTCGGGGACAGAACGGTGCGGTACCCCAGTTCCCTGAAGAAGACTGCCCAGAACGGGTAGTTTTCATACATATTCAGGACACGTGGGATGCCGACGGTACCGCGCGGCGCCAGATCGGCGGTCAGCGGTTCATAATCGAACATACGGTGGTATTTATAGTCGAATAAGTTCGGAATGTCTTTTTTCTGTTTGTTGCCGCCCAGTCCGCGCTCACAGCGGTTTCCGGTCACGAACTGACGTCCGCCATCGAAACGGTTGATCGTCAGGACGCAGTGGTTTGTACAACCCTGGCAGCGTGCCATCGTCGTCTTGTAGGTCAGGCTTAAGATCTTGTCGATCGGCAGCATCGTGGTCGTCTTGGAAGCATCGTAGCGCTCACGGGCAATCAGAGCCGCGCCGTAGGCACCCATGATACCGGCAATGTCCGGGCGGACTGCCTCACAGCCGGAGATCTTCTCAAAACTGCGGAGAACCGCATCGTTATAGAAGGTACCGCCCTGTACGACCACGTGTTTTCCGAGATCGGAGGCGTTGGTAATCTTGATAACTTTAAACAGGGCGTTTTTGATGACGGAGTAAGCCAGTCCGGCAGAAATATCTGCGACGGAAGCGCCCTCTTTCTGCGCCTGTTTGACGTTAGAGTTCATGAAAACAGTACAGCGGGTACCGAGGTCGGTCGGATTTTTGGCAAAGAGTGCCTCCTTGGCAAAATCCTGTACGCTGTAATTTAAGGATTTAGCAAATGTCTCGATAAAGGAGCCGCAGCCGGACGAACAAGCTTCGTTGAGCTGTACGCTGTCTACGGTGCCGTCCTTGATCTTGATGCATTTCATATCTTGACCGCCGATATCAAGGATGCAGTCTACATCCGGCTCAAATGCCGCCGCTGCGTAGTAGTGGGAGATCGTCTCGACCTCGCCCTCATCCAGCATCAGGGCAGATTTTAAGAGCGCTTCACCGTAACCGGTGGAGCAGGAATAAGCGATCTGTGCTTTCTCAGGAAGCTGGTCGTGGATCTCCTGCATCGCGCGGATCGCCGTCGCCAGCGGGCTGCCGTTGTTGTTGCTGTAGAAGCGGTATAGAAGAGAGCCGTCCTCGCCGACAAGCGCCACCTTGGTTGTGGTGGAACCGGCGTCAATGCCGAGGTAGCAGTTGCCTTCGTAGGTCGCTAAATCACCTTTTTTGACGTCATGACTTGCATGGCGGGTTCTGAATTTTTCATAGTCAGCTTCATCAGTAAAGAGGGGTTCCATCCGCTTTACCTCGAAATCCATCTTGATGCCGTGGGAAAGCCGTTCGATCAGATCGTGCAGGCTGGCAGTTGTCTTCGGATCAGAGTTCATCGCCGCGCCGATCGCCGCAAACAGATGCGAGTGATCCGGGGCAATGATCTGGTCCGCCCCCAGATTCAGGGTGCGGATAAATGCCGCGCGCAGCTCCGGGAGAAAATGAAGCGGTCCACCGAGAAACGCAACATTGCCGCGGATCGGCTTGCCGCATGCCAGACCGCTGATGGTCTGGTTGACAACCGCCTGGAAAATGGAGGCGGACAGATCCTCTTTGGTTGCGCCCTCATTGATGAGAGGCTGGATATCCGTCTTGGCGAAAACGCCGCAGCGCGCCGCGATCGGATAGATTGCCTTGTAATTTTTCGCGTACTCATTAAGACCGGATGCGTCCGTCTGAAGCAGCGAAGCCATCTGATCAATAAAAGAGCCGGTGCCTCCGGCGCAGATTCCGTTCATACGCTGGTCGATGCCGCCGGTAAAATAAATAATTTTCGCATCCTCGCCGCCAAGCTCGATGGCAACGTCGGTCTGCGGGGCATAATCCTTCAGGGATGTGGCAACCGCCACAACCTCCTGGACAAATGGAATGCCCAGATGCTTAGAAAGTGTTAAACCGCCAGAACCAGTGATGACCGGCTCGACGGTCAGTGCGCCAAGTTTCTCTTCACCCTCACGGAGCAGGTCCGCGAGCGTCTCCTGTATGTTTGCAAAATGACGTTTATAATCGGCGAAAAGAAGCTTACCGCCGTCTTCAATAATAGATACTTTAACCGTTGTGGAACCGATGTCGATTCCTAATTTTTTACAGGAATTCATGTACAATCGGGGCAGTGCCCCTTCCCTCCTTTGTATTACACATGTATTCGGCTATACTTTAACATAGAATAAGGAAGAAAACAATCGGTAGGGTGCGTTAAAAAGATGCTAAAAATGTGCAAAATTTGTTAATATAGCGCATAATGGGAGAAGGGCGTTCCTGTACAAGGAAAGGCATTTTCTGCGTGGAAAATACCGCTTTTTCTGAGTTGGAATGCAGCCATTACAGAGCGCAGGCGTGCACTTTTGGAACCGAATGTGCCGTAAGATAACGTGGTGGAAGCGACAATATAATTTGACAAAGAATCCGCCGCTCTCTATAATGGAAGGAAAACGGAAAAGGATGTGAATTATGAATTTTTTTAGAAAATTAGAGCGCAAATTCGGTCGGTTTGCGATCCCGAATCTGATGTACTACATCATCATGATGTATGCGGCTGGATTTGTGATGAGCCTGTTTAATCCATATTTTTACGTGCAGTATCTGGCACTTGATGCGGCGGCGATCCTGCGGGGGCAGGTGTGGAGAATCGTGACCTTTCTCGTATGCCCGCCTCAGTCGGGCGTACTGTTTGCGCTGCTTGCGATGTATCTCTATTATTCGATTGGCTCGACGCTGGAGCGCGTGTGGGGAACCTTCCGATTTAATATGTTTTTCTTTATGGGCGTGCTGGGACACATCATCGCGGCATTTCTGGTGTACGGTGTGACCGGCTTTTCGGTGCCGATGTCCCCGTATTACTTAAATGAATCGCTGTTTCTGGCGTTTGCCTGCACTTTCCCGGAGATGCAGTTCCTTCTGATTTTTATTCCGATCCGGGCGAAATACCTCGGAATGATGTACGGAGCGCTTCTGGTCTACAGTTTCTTAACGGGTGGCATTATCGCGAAAATTGAGATTGTTGTTTCGATGCTCAATTTTATCATTTTCTTCCTGATGACGCGTAACTACCGGAAGATCAGCCCGAAAGAGGCGGTTCGCAAGCAGAAGTTCAAAAACGAGATGCAGAAAGCGCAGATCCAGAAAATTTCCCTGACCCGCCACAAATGCGCGGTCTGCGGACGTACCGAGAAGGACGATCCGAACCTGGAATTCCGCTATTGTTCGAAGTGTGCGGGAAATCTGGAATATTGCATGGATCATCTGTATACGCACAAACACGTGACCGAAGAAGAATTGAAAGATTCTAAATAGAACCAAGCGGTGGATTGTTTTTTTAGCAGGGGATTTAAATTGGTTGGATGAAGCATACAAAAGAGGTTATAAATGATTCACTGATGGGAAAAATCTCGATAAATGACAGAATATGAGGAGGAATGACAGAATGAAAAAGACAAAGATTGTCTGCACAATGGGACCAAACACCGATAACCGGGAGATTATGAAGGAGTTGGCGTTAAATGGCATGGATGTCGCACGTTTTAACTTTTCGCATGGCGATCATGCGGAGCATAAACATCGTCTGGAGATTCTGGAGAGTGTGCGCGAGGAGCTGGGGATTCCGATCGCATCGCTTCTGGATACCAAGGGACCGGAAATCCGTACCGGCAAATTAAAAGATGGAAAGAAAGTGACGCTGAAAGAGGGCGATCTGTATACGCTGACGACCGAGGAGATCGTGGGTGATGAGACACGCGGCTACATCAACTATGCGGGGCTGGCGGAGGATGTAAAGCCGGGTGACCGCATTCTGATTGACGATGGTCTGATCGAGCTGCACGTGCGGGAGGTCAATGGAACAGATATCGTCTGCCGGATTGAAAATGGAGGCGAGCTGGGCGAGAAGAAGGGTGTCAATGTACCAGGGGTACGTGTCAAGCTTCCGGCACTGACCGATAAAGATAAGGAAGACATTCGTTTCGGCGTGGATGCAGGCTTTGATTTTGTGGCGGCTTCGTTTGTCCGCAATGCCGATGCGATCCGCGAGATCCGGGAGATTCTGGATGAAAAAGGTTCTGCCATGCAGATTATCGCGAAAATCGAGAATGAAGAAGGAATTGAAAATATTGATTCCATCATTGAGGCGAGCGACGGCATCATGGTAGCCCGCGGCGATATGGGCGTGGAGATTCCGGCAGAGAAAGTTCCGCACATCCAGAAGATGATCATCCGCAAATGTAACCTGGCGTGCAAGGTCGTTATCACGGCGACCCAGATGCTCGATTCAATGATCCGCAACCCGCGTCCGACGCGTGCCGAGGTATCGGATGTGGCGAATGCAGTGTACGAGGGAACCGATGCGGTCATGCTGTCCGGAGAAACGGCGATGGGAAGTTACCCGATCGAGGCAGTCCGCATGATGAGCCAGATCGCCGAGGAGTCGGAGAAATATCTGGATTATATGTTCTACCAGAGAAGAAAGGTATCGGCAGAAAATCTTCGAAATATATCTAATACGGTATGCTATTCATCCGTAGCGACCGCCTCCGATCTGGAAGCGCCGGTCATTGTGGCTCCGAGTGTCAGCGGATTTACGACGAGAATGCTTTCGAAATGGCGTCCGAAAGCATTGATCGCGGGACTTTCCCCGAGCATGACGGCTGTCCGCCAGATGCAGCTCTACTGGGGTGTTAAGCCGTTCCATGCAAAACGCGCTGAATCGACGGATGCACTCTTATTTGCATCGGTGGAACTGCTGAAAGAGAAAGGTATCGTCAAAGAGGGTGAAATTGTGGTTGCAACTGCGGGTGTGGTGACACGTGCCAACCGTCATGAACCGGTAGCCGATACGAATATCATGCGTGTAATGGTGGTAGAGTAGAGACCGGATTCTGCGCCTGAATCTGTGACCGGTTCATAGATGTATCTGGAAAATGATTCAATTTGTCCGGAGTTTGTGTCCTGGCGGAGAAAAGGAGAAAAATACCAGTTACTGTTCACAGGTAGGCACTTTTGGAACCGAAAGTGCCGTAAGAAAACGTGGTGGCAGCAGGAATTTGCCGTATTTAAATGCGAAGCCACGGCAAATTCCGTTACTGGGCACGTATGCGTGAACAGTAACAAATACCGCCCATTTGTGGGCGTTTTTCGGGAAATCAGTTGATAAAACACGGTTTTTGGTGTATAAATAGTAGCAGGACAAAGGAGTCTGGGCGTGCCGGGAGTAGTGTATGTTCCCGGTAGTCCAGACTTTTAAGTTTTATATGTAGATTTTAGTTCGGAGGATGTAAAAGTGGAGAAGAAACCATTTGTAACACGGGAGCAGCTGGAGGAGATCAAGAAAACATACCCGACACCGTTCCACCTGTATGATGAAAAGGGAATCCGCGAGAATGGCGAGCGCCTGATGCGTGCATTTTCCTGGAACAAGGGATTCAGAGAGTATTTTGCTGTAAAGGCAACACCGAACCCATTTGTAATTGATATTTTAAAGAAACTTGGATGCGGCGTGGACTGCTCTTCGCTGACAGAGCTTATGATGGCAAAGGCGATGAAGTACGATGGCGAGAAGATCATGTTCTCCTCCAACGATACACCGCCGGAGGAATTCAAGATGGCTGCCGAACTGGGCGCGATCATCAACCTTGATGATTTTACGCACATTGATTTCCTGGAGAAGACGATCGGTTATATTCCGGAGACGATCAGCTGCCGTTACAATCCGGGCGGACTGTTCAAGATCAGCAATGATATCATGGACAACCCAGGCGATGCGAAATACGGTATGACAACCGAGCAACTATTTGAGGCATTCAAGGTGTTGAAAGCAAAAGGTGCGAAACATTTCGGTATCCATGCCTTCCTTGCAAGCAATACGGTTACAAATGAGTATTATCCGATGCTTGCGAAGGTATTATTTGAGGTAGCGGTCAAGCTGAAAGAAGAGACCGGCGCAGATATTAAATTTATCAACCTGTCTGGTGGCGTTGGCATTCCTTACCGCCCGGATCAGGAGCCGAACGATATCTTTGCAATCGGCGAGGGCGTCCGCAAGGTTTATGAGGAAGTTCTGGTTCCGGCTGGCATGGGCGATGTAGCGCTTTATACAGAGATGGGACGTTTCATGCTGGCGCCGTATGGCTGCCTTGTGACAACGGCAATCCATGAGAAACACACCTACAAAGAGTATATCGGTGTGGACGCGTGTGCAGTCAACCTGATGCGCCCGGCGATGTACGGCGCATACCATCACATCACGGTCATGGGAAAAGAGAACGAGCCGTGCGACCACAAATACGATGTAACTGGTTCCCTGTGCGAGAACAATGATAAATTTGCGATTGACCGGATGCTTCCGAAGATCGATATGGGCGATATCCTTGTCATCCATGATACCGGCGCACATGGTTTTTCGATGGGTTACAACTACAACGGAAAGCTGCGCTCGGCTGAACTGCTCCTGAAAGAGGATGGTTCCGTGGAGATGATCCGCCGGGCAGAGACACCGAAGGATTATTTTGCGACCTTTGATTTTTGTGACTTGTTTAAGAATATTTAGTTCATAAAAAATTGAAAAAGAACGGATTCTGTACAAGATGTGACAGAGTCCGTTCTTTTTATGCCATATTTTATCGAAAGCATTGACTTTTTTGTTCTTTCCTCTATACTTATCATATAACGTAATGACATTATATAACATAATGCTGCAAAAAGGAGGAAGTAGTATATGATTAAGAACACGGTGATTAACGCAGAGCTTGGATATGCATTAGCCACGGCCCGCCATAAGGATGCAATTGTGATTTGCGATGCTAATATGCCGATTCCGGATGGCTGCAATGTAATTGATGTGTCACTGATAAGAGGAGTTCCAACCCTTGAACAGACGATGTGCGCAATCATGAACGACCTGGTGGCAGAGCGTTACGAAGTGTTTGAGTTAATGCCCCAGTATAATGATGCTATGTATCAAAAGATTCAGTCGCAGCTGCCGCAGCTGCCTGGCGGAACCATCAGCCAGGATCGCTTAACGGAAACGATGCAGAAGGCCAAAGTCGTAGTGCGTACCGGTGATTTTGGCAGCTGCTGTACGATGGTATTATATTCAGCCTCCGGAATGGATAAATATGTAAAACAATATGACTGTTCTTTTTCACTGGAGAAGTAAGATAGGAGGACCATATGGCAGAAAAAAAATATACCCGGATTGTGGTAGAAGAAAATAATGAGCATGGTTTTGATTCCTATCGCGTACCGGGAATCGTGACAGCCTCCAATGGGGATTTGCTCCTGACCTATGAAGGAAGAAAAGGTGGAGGAAACAGCCGAACTCTGTTTTTAAGAAGATATCGCATGATAGGTGAAACGATAGAGCCAATCGGCGAGCGGGTTACGATGGTTTCTCCCAAAGACGATGAGCTGATTCATAATCCCTTGTTAATAGCAGCAGCGGAGGGAAAGCTCTATTTTTTCTGGTGTCAGGATTATAAGAGATTATTTTTGAAAGAAAGCGATGATAATGGTGTTTCATTTGGAACGGAAAGGGAGTTGACATCCCTGATTGACGGATTCCGGAAAGAATGGCCGGTTACATTGTGGGCGATTGCACCTGGTCATGGAATAAGCAAAAAAGATGGGACACTGATACTTCCATTGTGGCTGAGCCGTGGGGAAAATGCCCATCTCCCAGCTTGTTTTGCATGTCTATCCAGTCAGGATCAAGGAAAAACATGGAGATGCAGCAGTGTAGTTCCGGCGGGAAACGGGGTTGGCGATCCCACAGAAAGCTCCGTGGCAGAACGGAGTGATGGAACACTGCTTGCAACCATGCGCCATGAAATTCCGGGAGTCAGAAGAAGAGCTTTTTGTGAAAGCAAAAAAGAGATAGATGGGAAAGATACTATACGCTGGGGAGAACCCTGGTTAAATCAAGAACTTCCGGATCCAATCTGTGGAGGCGCTCTTTTGTCACTGTCAGATGGGAAGATGGCTTTTGTTAATTGTGCCTATGGAGATGAACCGGCGCTGGAACGGCAGAAACAGGGAGAGTCTGTTCGCTGGAGTCTTGACGCTCGTCAGAAGCTCACGATTCGGCTTAGTAAAGATGATGGTGTTACATGGAACGATGGACTTATGATAGCAGAAGAAGGGGGAGCATCGGATCTTGCAGGAAAGGATGCGATTGCTTGCTTTTACGAGGAAGGCTGGCAGGATGGAAACTGTATTTTTAATCAGAGATTATCGCTGGCGGTTATTCCTTTGGTTTTGTTATGACTGGGGCGGGAAAAGATACATTAGTGAAAGGGAAAAGGAGCTGTACTGTTCTGTTTTTTTCGGCTTATTTTATTTATTATGCGGTCTATTGTGTCTTTTCGAGTTTCATCGTTTTGTTTTTAACAGAGCAGGGCTATAGCGCCACAGTCTGCGGAATTATTACCAGTTTGACATTTTTGGCCAATCTTTTGATGGAACCGGTGGGAGGCTATATAACAGATACATTTCTGCCCACCAGAAGATACCTTTTAGTTTGTATCGGTATCGTATCAATGGTGTGTGCTTTTTGCACAAAATTCATGAACCAGTCATGGCTGCTTCTGCCGGGGCTGGTTCTGGCAGCCGGATTGGCCTATCCCTTTAGTCAGCTGATGGATGCCTGGGTTAATTTAAGTAAGGAAAGTTATCCGGGATTGATATACAGCCGGATTCGTGCCGGTGGTTCCATTGGATTTGCAGTGATGTCAGTGATTGGAGGATTTTATTTCAAACACTGGGGATGGAATCGTTATTTTCAGATGCAGATTCTTTTATTTCTTATGATGATTCCATTTCTCATCCTGCTTCCGGATACCAGGCTTGGCAATCATCGAAAGAAAGGGGAGGCAGAGAAAAGTCTTTCGTTTGTTCAGGCGTTTCAGCAATTGGTAAAAAGCCGTCGTTTTTTGTTTTGTTTAACAATAAGCACTCTTTATTGGTTCAGTCATCGGCCAGTTGGCAGCTTCCTGTCATTGATTATTGCGGAGCGTGGAGGAGATGCGGAATTATTTGGAAATGTTTGTGGAATAGGAGCTGCAGTAGAGTTTTTGAGTCTGCTTTTGTTAGCCTATATTGGAAAAAAGAAAACCTATCCGGCCCTCTGGGGGATGGCAGCAGCTTTGGGCACAAACCTGCTTCGTCCGATTTGCTTTCAGCTTTTTTCGGGTGAGTGGTCTCTTTATCTGGGGCAGATTCTTCAGTCCGTCAGTTTTGCCCTTTATATGAGTGCCAGCGTAGAGTGTTTTGCGGAAACATCGGATGAACGTCTGAAAAGCTTTAGTATTTCCATTGGTCTAACCATCAGCAGTGTGATCGGAACCGTATGTGCAAACATGGCAGGGGGGAAGCTGTGCGATCTGTTTTACCCGGAATTCTTGATTCTCTTTAGCTTTTTGTTGGGAAGCATGAACCTCCTATTTTTTATTCTTGTTTTTTTAAAAGAGAGGCTTGACAATAAAAAGATGCAGTGTTAGAATGAGAGACATCAAAAGATTATATAATGTTATAAGATGAAAGTGGAACTGCTCTCCAACGAAGGAGAGAGTTCCACTTTTTGCGTATAATAACGCAAATGAATCAAAAGTTGGCAAAATTTACAAAAAAGAAAGGAGAAAACCTATGATAATATAAAAAGCGACGATGAAAAATAAATTTATACTTGCAAAATGAATCAAAGTATGGTAAAAATAACATAACGATATATGATGTCTTTGAAGGTGTTATAATATAAGGGGATCTGGACGAGTATTTGAATGGATAGGTCGGCCAGAGCAGAGAAAACCAGGAACCCCTTATAGCACATGACATTATATGATAGAAATTAATTTTAAAGGAAGGAGAGTACGTATTCGCAGCAGCGAAGCGCGGCAATTAGAGTATGAAGAAAAGTATCTATTCAATTGGTAAGGCTATGGATAAAGCGAATAGTGTGGTGGAAGTATTTACCGGATACATGATATTCGCTTTTATGGCACTATTGTTCCTTCAGGTATTGATGCGTTTTATATTTAAGCACCCTATATACGGAATTGATGAATGTGTAACAGCGTTGATGATATGGTCCATGTGTCTTGGATGGTGTACCGTTTATTGGGACAATGGTCATGCAGTTCTGGAGTTTATCATGAACCGTATGCCAAAGGCATTTCGCAGAGGAATGTTTACATTTACGAACTTTTTGATTGTTGTGATAAGCTGGGTTTATATTCCGGCATCCTGGCAGCTGTTTCAGATGCAGAAGAAGATGCCTCCCGTTGGAGGACTTCCTATCAGCAAGGGTTATTACTATGCATTGCCGGTTCTGGTGATGGGAGTGATTATGCTGGTAATGTCTGCATATAAGGCAATCGCATTTGTAATTACCGGAGATGAATCCATCTGTGTACCGGTAGAAAAGGAAGGAGGCGGTCTTCTTGACTAATCTGGATCCCTATTTAGCCGTCTATTTTATCACCTTTGTGGTATTAATTCTTCTGGAAGTACCGATTGCATACGCAATGCTGGCTTCAGCGTTTGAATTCATTGTATTTAACCATCAATCATTTGTTATGTTTGCACAGAAAACAGCAAACTCCCTGGCTGATTTCAACATGCTGGCATTACCGGCATTCCTCTTTGTAGGATGCTTTATGAATGAAGTGGGACTAACGGACCGACTATTTGGAATGTTTGAAAAATGGATCGGTCATCTCCCGGGAGGACTTGCACATGCCAATGTATTATCTTCCATGGTATTTGCCGGAATGTCCGGTTCCGCTCTGGCAGATGCCGGAGGACTTGGAACCATTGAGGTAAGTGCGATGTCAAAAGCCGGATACGATCCAGACTTCTCAGTAGCAGTAACGGCAGCATCCGCAGGTATCGGACCGATTATTCCGCCGTCCATCAACTTCGTTGTCTGGGCATTCTTAAGCCAGACCTCCACACTGGCTATGTTCCAGGCTGGTATGGGACCGGGTGTCCTGATGGGCGTGGCCATGATGATCTGGATTCCGATTGCAGTGAAAACCCAGCACATTGCCTGCCCGCGGGCACCGAAGGCATCCTGGGGCGAGCGATTCCACTCTCTGTATACATCACTTCCGGCACTGGGTGGCCCGGCTATCCTGGTACTTGGCATTATGACCGGTATCTTTACTCCTACAGAGTGTTCCGTTGTAGCAGCTATGTATTGCGTCATCCTGGCTATCTGCTTAAAACGTTTCAGCTTTAAGATGCTGACAAAGGCATTAAAGGATACATTAGCCAGCGCGGGTATGTCCATGTGTCTGTGTGCAACCGGTCTTGTATTTAACTGGGTAATTGTAACCAGTGGTCTGATTGGTTTTATGACAACTCTTCTGATGTCCTTAGGAAATAAAATCATCATTCTTTTAGTATTAAATGCAATGTTATTATTCCTGGGCTGCTTTATTGGTTCCATGCAGATTTTGATTATGGTGGCACCGCTTCTTATGAATCTGGCAACGGCTCTTGGTATGAGCTATGTTCAGATGGGTGTTATGGCCGTACTGAATGTAACACTTGGATTAATCACTCCGCCGATGGCACCAGCGTTGTTTGTAACAGCGAAGGCGACCGGTAATAAATTTGAAACTGCACTGAAATATACGGTACAGTTTCTGATCCCGATGTTTATTACACTGATGATTACAACATTCTGGGAGCCGCTGACCATGTTCCTTCCGAGACTGTTAGGATCCATGTAAGAGTAAGAGATTAAGATAGTATAAAGTACACAATTTAAGGAGGAAAGTTTATGAAGAAAAAAATTGCACTTGTCCTGACGGCAGCCATGGCAGTAGGCACATTAGCAGGCTGTGGATCGTCCACTGCACAGACAACCACATCGGAGCAGGCCTCCGCACAGACCACCGATAAGACTGAAGGAGGAGCTGATACAGTAGAAACAAAACCGGCTCCGGCTGGAGCTAAGGTTGTCAAATTCGGTAACTCCGGAGCCATCGGAGAGCCGGCACCGCAGTCCTGTGAAGAGTTCTGTGATCTGGTAAATGATAAGATCGGTGACAGATATTACTTTGAGTTTTATCCCGCAGAGCAGCTTGGCAATGAGACCACGATGCTGGAGAACCTTCAGGTAGGACTGCAGGAGGGCATGATGTGTGCCTTAGATACCCTGGCAACTTATGAATCTGATTTAAACATTCTTTCCATGGCATTTGCATTTAACAATTACGATTCCATGATTAATTACTTAAAGAGTGATGTGGCAGATCCAATCTGGGAGAGCCTGGATAATCAGGGAATTCACGTAGTAAACTTCGAATTCCAGAAGAATCCGCGTATCTTCTTTGCAAACAAAGAGATCAAGAGCCCGAAAGATATGGTTGGCATGAAATATCGTATTCCGAACCTTCCGATCTTTGAGAAAAATGCGAGAGCGATGGGAGCAACACCGGTTGTAGTTGCCTGGTCCGAATATCCATTTGCTTTAATGCAGGGCGTAGTTGACGGTGGTGAGTGTTCGAAAGACTCCTATCGTTCTGCAGGCCTCTATGAGTCTGCAAAATATGTAGCAGATGTGGATTACGCATATCCGGTTGAGCAGATCTGCTTCTCCACTCAGTTCTGGAACAGCTTATCGGAAGAAGATCAGAAAGTAATTTCTGATGCAGCAGCACAGGTAGCTTCTCATCATTCTGAAAGAACTCTCGACAAGTGGGAGGAAGATAAAGAGTGGTTAATTAACGAAGGCGGCGTAACATTCTGTGACATTGATCGCCAGGCATTTATTGATGCAGCAGAACCGTTAGGAAAAGAGCTTCAGGATGAAGGCTTCTTTACAACCAAGGATCTTTATGATCAGACTCGTCAGTTTAATAAATAAGTAAAATTTAAATTAAGAATAATGCTGCCGCTTGGGACAGAACTGCCAGGGAATGGCGGCCTCTTCCAGGCGGCCGCTTTTCGTTTCAAAACAAATTCAATCGATAAAAATACAGGAGGAAACAGAAAATGCTGAAAGTATTAGGTCTTGGAGATAATGTGTGTGATGTATATCTGCATACCGGAACCATGTATCCGGGTGGTCAGGCAGTAAATTTTGCGGTATATGCAAGAATGCTGGGAGCAGAATCGGATTTTATGGGAGTATTTGGAAAGGATGCAGTAGCGGATCACGTGCAGGCATCTTTAGATGCACACGGAGTCGGACACAGTCATTGCCGCATCTATGAAGGAGAAAATGGCTTTGCCAGAGTAACCCTTGTAGATGGAGATCGTGTATTTAAAGGAAGCAATAAAGGTGGTGTTCTGCAGCAGCATCCAATTTATCTGGAAAAAGAGGATTTGGAATATGCGGATGGTTTTAATTTGATTCATACAACCAACAATGGGTTTACCGATGGGCTGCTTCCAGCCCTGCATGGACTTTCTCCCTTGGTAAGCTATGATTTTTCGTATCGCTGGAATGAGGAAGACAGGGTGGAACGTGTATGCCCATATATTGATTTTGCATTTCTATCCTGTAGTGATCTGAATGATGAGGAGACAGAAAAACTGTGCCGGAAGCTGTATGAAAAGGGATGCAGTGTGGTGACAGCTACCCGTGGAAGTAAGGGAGCAACGGTTTTTGATGGGGAGCGGTTTTATTGCCAGCTGCCGGATTATGTCACTCCGGTGGATACCATGGGAGCCGGAGACAGCTTTGCCACTGCTATGCTGATTACCATCTTGAAAAAGCTGGAAACACAACCGGAGGGAAGCTGGAAAAACAGTGAGATAAGGGCAGAGATACTTCCGGAGGCATTGAAAGCGGCAGCTGTATTTTCAGCAGGAACCTGCTTGAAGAATGGTGCCTTTGGAGACGGTGTGCCGGTACCGAAGTCTGAGCATGACCGGATTTACAGAGAATTATAAAAACAAAAATAAAAAAGGAAGTGAGGGTCATGGTGCAGATATCAAAGGAACGATTTGCACTGGGGAGCTATCAGTATCTGCGGTATCCGTTCGAGTACTTTCTGGATACGGCTGTTTTACTGGGAATGCAAAATGTGGAACTCTGGGCAGCAGGTCCGTCCTTCTGTCTGGATACGATGGACGAAGCGCAGCTGAAAGAAAAAGCTGCTCAGATTCGGAGCCGTGAGCTTTCAGTATGCTGTATCACGCCGGAGCAATGCCAGTATCCGGTCAATCTGGCAGCAGAAGATGAAAAAATACGTGAATATAGCATACGCAATTTTGAACGTGCATTTTATGCAGCAGAAATATTGAACTGCCCAAAGGTGTTGGTTTCAGCTGGATGCGGTTATTTCAACAAACCAGTGGAGGATGCGTGGAAGCGGAGCGAAGAGAGCCTGCATCGTTTGTCAGAAAAGGCTCAGAAAATGGGTATTTTACTTGTGCTGGAGACATTGACACCTCTGTCTTCGAACGTGCTGAACACGCCGGAGCAGCAGAAAGAGATGATTTCCCTTATGCCTTCAGGAAGCATGAAGCCTATGCTGGATATAGGACAAATGGTTTATATGGACCAGAAGATAGAACGTTACTTAGCCCATGGAGCAGAATTATCACATATTCATCTCCATGATTCCCACCCGGCGGTTCACATGGCCCTTGGGGATGGGGATCTTCCCATCTGTGAATATCTGGATATTCTTGAATCAGCTGGATATAAGGGAATGTATGCGCTGGAGCAGAATGATCCGAGGTATCGCTCTAATCCAAGGCAGGCAGATATACAGAGCATAAGGTGGCTCAAAAAGCATGGAATTTTTGATTGAAAAAGTATTGACAAATGACGGAAAGAAGAGTATGTTATCAGTAAAGGAGATATGACGTTATATAACAATATAAACTGTATGATGTCAATATCCTGAAAAGTCCGGATGGGTAAACGACCATACCCGGAAGGTGCAGCTTGAAAAATACACTACATAGGAGGAAATACTATGTCATATATGATTGGCGTAGACGTTGGAGGAACGTTTACAGATTTTTCTGTTTTTAATCAGGAAACAGGTGAGTTGTTCAATTACAAGGATAGTTCCACACCGGCGGATCCGTCCAGAGCAATTGTAAAGGGCGTTCAGGATGTATTAGAGATTAAGAAAGCAGCTCCGGAAGAAGTTAGTTATCTGGCACACGGTACAACCGTAGGAACGAACGCATTAATCGAGAAGAAAGGTTGCCGCCTTGGCCTTATTACTACCAAAGGATTTAAGGATCTGATGGAAATCGGAACCCAGAGACGTCCTTCTCTTTACAATCTTCAGGCACAGAAACCGTATCCACTGGTTCCGTCCGGTTTAAACTGTACGGTAACAGAGAGAATCCGTTACGACGGAAGTGTTGAGACTCCGCTGGATGAGAACGAAACAAGAGAGGTCGTTCGATACTTAAAAGCACAGGGTGTGACAGCAATTGCAGTTTGTACTTTGTTCTCATTCATTAATCCGGTTCATGAAGAAAGAATTGAAGAGATCATTCATGAAGAGTTCCCGGAAGCATACGTTACGATTTCCAGTAAACTGGCACCGGAGTTCCGTGAGTTCAGCCGTATGAGTACAACGGTTATGAATAGTTATCTGGGACCGGTTATGGAAAAATATGTAAATAATTTCCGTGATTCCATTGCGAAGCTTGGTATTCAGGTAGAGCCCTATGTAACCCAGTCCAATGGTTCCATCATTTCAATAAAAGAAACCATCGACTGCCCGATTAAGACAGCATTGTCCGGACCGAGTGCCGGTGTTATCGCAGCTGCATATATTGGCAAACAGTGCGAAGCAGACAAGATTATTACCTTTGATATGGGTGGTACCAGCGCAGATATTTCCTTAATTGAAAATTATACACCGCAGGTATCGAATGAGCGTTATGTAGAAGGATATCCGGCCAGAATCCCGATGATTAATATTATTACCATCGGTGCCGGCGGCGGTTCCATTGCAAAGATTGATGAAGGCGGTGCCTTAAAGGTAGGACCTAAGAGTGCGGGTGCAACACCTGGACCGGCCTGCTATATGCGCGGCGGTGAGAATCCTTGCGTAACAGATGCCAATATTGTTCTTGGCAAGCTGAATCAGAAGAAGATTCTTGGCGGCAGAATGTATGTAGATATTGAACTGGCTAAAAACGCTGTCAAGACAAAAATTTGTGATAAATCCAATCTGGATATGAAACGTGCAGCGAACGGTATTATCACAGTCGTAAATTCCAACATGGTTCGTGCAATCCGAAGCGTATCCGTAGAAAAGGGATATGATGTCCGCGAATTTAGCCTGATGGCATTCGGAGGCGCCGGCCCGCTTCATGCATGCGAGGTGGCAAAAGAACTGGGAATGAAGGAAGTATTGATTCCGCCGCATCCAGGTACTCTTTGTAGTCTCGGACTTCTTCTGGCAGATACAAAATTCGACTTATCCAGAACTAAGATCATGAATGGTGAAGCCGGAAACTTAGATGACATCAATGAGCAGTTTGATAACATGGTAGAGCAGGGAACCGGTCTTCTGGATAAAGAAGGTGTTCCGGCAGACAGACGTTACTTTGAATTTGCCGTTGATATGCGTTATCAGCGTCAGAACTTTGAGATCAGCATTCCGGTTCCGGCAGGAAAGATGACGGAAGAGACTTTGAAGAAAGCACTGGCTGATTTCCATGCAGAGCATAAGAGAAGCTACGGCTATTGCAAAGAAGATGCGATTGTACAGTTTGTAAGTTATCGTGTATCCGCTATCGGCGTTATCGATAAACCGGACCTGAAAGCAGCAGAGCTTCATCCGGAGGCACCGATTCCAGAACCGATCGAAGTTCGTCAGGTTCTGTTCCAGAACAGTGATGAGTATGTTGAAACACCGGTCTATTTAAGAGATAAATTTGTTCCGGGTCAGTCGATTCCTGGTCCGTGCATCTGCGAACAGATGGATACTACGTTAGTGGTTCCGAAAGGATGGGTCATCCACGTAGATGGATATCACAACTTAAAGATTCATGATGAGGAGGCGAAGTAAGATGGCAAAACAGATTGATACCGTAACAGTTGAGGTTGTCCGCAATCTTCTGATGTCCATTGCTGAGGAGACTTATGGAATCATTGTCCGCAGTGCATATTCTACTAATATGAAGGAACGTCGCGACGTGTGTACTGCAGTAATCGATCCGGATGGAAATAGTGTTGCCCAGGTGGAAAGTTTAGCTGCACTTTTAGGCTCAATGCTGAGTGTAGTTCCTAATATTTATGAAAAATTTGGAAAGGAAAATGTTCAGCCAGGCGATATGTATATTGCCAATGACCCGTATCATGGCGGCGGCAATCATCTGCCGGATATCGTAATCGCAGCACCGGCCTTTGTGGGAGATAAACTGGTTGGCTGGATTGCCAATATTGCGCATCATTCAGATATCGGTGGTAAGGTACCTGGTTCTACCTCCGGAGATGCAGATAGCTTATTCCAGGAAGGTATTCGAATTCCGGTAATCCGTATCCGCCAGAATGGAAAACTGATTCCGAGTGTTATGGACCTTCTTCTTGATAATACCAGAGTTCCACAGGAAAGAGAGGGCGACCTGACCGCACAGATGTCAGCAAACCTGATCGGTGTACAGAGAATTCAGGAAGCTTATGCCCGTTATCAGGACGATTTGATTGAGTGCATGAAAGAGCTGGTAGGCTATTCGGAGCGCCGTGTCCGTGCAGTCGTTGCAGAACTTCCGGATGGAGAATACAGCTATACCGATTATGTGGATGGCTGCGGCGACAAATATCCGGATCCGCTTCCGATTAAAGTGAAAATTACCATTAAGGGTGATGACCTGACAATTGATTTTACAGGAACCGCTGAGCAGATTAAAGCACCGATCAATGTGCCGTACCCTTGTACGAAAGCAGCCGTATTCTTCTCCATTAAGGCATTAATGGGAGATGATATCCCAGCCAATGAGGGAATTAACCGTGCGATTAAGATCATTGCACCGAAGGGCTGTATCGTTAATCCAACAGAACCAAGTCCGATTGGTGCACAGATTGACTGCCAGCAGCGAATCCCGGATGCCATTTTCGGAGCATTGGCACCAATCTTCCCGGATACCGTCGTAACGGCTGGTAATGGTGCTTGTACCACCACCATCTTAGCAGGTGAAGGTGCAATCGGAACAGACAGTGTGTTTATTTTCCACGAGGTTATTGCCGGAGGCGGCGGTGCTTCGAAGGGATTAGATGGTTTATCTGGTGTTCAGGTAAACATGACCAATACCTCTAATATGCCGATTGAGGCAACCGAGATGGAGTTCACAAAGATTCTTGCCAGAAAATATGAACTGAAGGAAGATACAGGCGGTGCCGGCCAGTTTAGAGGCGGCCTTGGTATCGAGCGTGAGTTAGAGATGATGCAGGATGATGTGGCATATACCGGATTAGGTGATCGTCATAAATTCCATCCATGGGGATTAGATGGCGGTAAAGAAGGCGCTGCCGGTGCATTCTACCGTGTAACTCCGGATGGAACTATCACAAAAATGGGACACAAGACAACCAGTTTTCCGTTAAAGAAGGGCGATATCATCCGGGTTGAAACTCCTGGTGCAGGCGGATATGGTGATCCGATGAAGCGTGAGCCGGAAAAGGTATTAAAGGATGTCATTGAGAAAAAGGTGTCTGTAGAGGCAGCGAAAAAAGATTATGGTGTGGTTGTTGTATCAGATGGAGTTCATTATCAGGTAGACGAACAGGCAACCAAAGCCCTCAGAGGATAAGATACGGCAAAACGTAAGAAAGAGAGGATTAATTCTATGATTAAAGGTATGCAGGAAGTCATCGATGTGATGACAAAAGCCAAAGCAGATCTGGATAAAAATGGCGGATTAAAACAGGTTATTTTCGTGGCTTGCGGAGGATCCTTTGCATCCTCTTATCCGGCACGGTTTCTGTTAAATCAGGAGAGCTCTCTGCGTGTTCAGGGATATAACAGCAGTGAGTTCGTGAATGCAACTCCGAAGAATGTAGATAAGAATACACTTGTGATTGGAACCTCCACTAAGGCAACGGCAGAAACCGTGGAAGCATTAAAGGTGGCAAAAGAAAAAGGCGCCGTTACGGTTGGTTTATCCGGATATGCAGATTCTCTGACAGCGCAGACGGCTGATTATTATATTACCTACTATCATGCAGATGAGTGGTATAAGGATCCAACCTTAGTTCATTACAACAGCCAGGGCACGGCGTTAAAGATTGCGTTCTGGCTCTTAAAAGAATATGACAATTATGAGGCATATGATCAGGCTCTGGAAGGATTCGAGAAGCTGGAAACAATTTACGGAAAAGCATATACAGATGTGCGTGCGGAGGCAGCTAAATTTGCCATGACCTACAAAGATGATACTGTATGGAATGTAATGTCAAGTGGTGCAGCCTGGGAGGTATCCTATTCAGATGCATTCTGCTTCTTTCAGGAGATGCAGACCGTACACTGTGTTCCGATTCATTCTGGTGAATATTTCCACGGTGCTTTTGAGACCTGTGACAAGGATCTTGCCATCCTTCTGTTCAAGAGCATTGGACGAACAAGACCGGTAGATGAGAGAGCAGAACGCTTCTTAAATCAGTTTGGCGGTCATCATTGGGTTATCGATGCAGAGAAGCTTGGCTTAGGCGAACTGGATGAGAGTGTTGCAGAATACTTCAATTCACTTCTGTTCCATCCGATTTCCAAGCAGTTTATTTCAGCAATGGCAGATGTGAGAATGCATCCGATGACATATCGCCGGTATATGTGGAAATTTGATTATTAAGGATTGAAGTAACCACATGAGCAAAACAGAAGCTGCAAAGCAGCGGTTTTTCGAATGGAGTTCTGAATAGTTACAAAAATATAATATAAAAGCAGGCCTGCAACCTTGTAGTTGTTGTGGGCCTGCTTTTTTCTTTTTTATACCGAGTAAAAAAAATACAATTTCTTTGTTAAAATAACGAAAAAAGCTTGTAATGGAACAATACAAATAGTATGATAGTGTATATAACATTATATATCATTTTGACTATATAGATGTAGGGCTCAATTATTATAAAGAATGAAAAGGAGAAGGGTATGGAGATAAATACAAATCCAAACAGCATAGTTCCATTATATGCACAGATTGTGGAGAGTTTGAAACGAGATATTGAGAATGGGGTTTATAATGCAACGGAACGAATTCCGGCAGAGGCAGAGTTAGCAAAACAGTACAATGTGAGCCGGATCACAGTTCGGCGTGCAGTGGATGATCTGGTGAGCCAGGGCCTTGTGGAAAAGAAGCAGGGAAAAGGAACCTTCATCTGCCGACAGAAATTCGCGAAGGATATAAAAAATCTCCAGAGCTTTTCAGAAATGTGCCGTCATATGAATATGAAGCCTGGAGGACAGATGCTTGAAAACAAGCTGGTTCTGGCAGATGACAAGATTCAAAAACAGTTAAATCTGGAACCTGGATCCTATGTGGTTTATATTTCGCGTCTGCGTACAGCGGATGGGGAACCGGTAGCCATTGAGAAGAATTACTTTCCGGTAAAATATTCCTTCCTTCTGGAAAAGCAGTTTAATGATAATTCTCTGTTTGAGTGCCTGCAGGAAGAGGCCAAGGTAAGAGTTGCTTCCTCAGAGAAGCGGATTGAATTATGCCGAGCCACGGCCGAAGAAGCAAAACTGATGAAAGTTAAGAAGGGAACACCGCTTCTTTATATTAAGAGTGTGACATATACATATGATAGAGAGCCTCTGTATGCAGGAGTACAGCTTTTTAATGGCGAAACCTGTTCTTTTTATGTATGTGAATCAATTGAACAATAAACCTAATATTCATTAATGCAGAAAATCAGATTTTTATTGCATCGAAATGGTGAATCTTAAGAATTTCTTCATAATTTATTTAAAGAGAATACAAACATTTTGGAGATAGGCATGATATACTATAACCATAATAAATGCATGATACAAAAGATTTAATCCTTTAACCTTTTTGAAATCCGAATTCCTAACGAAAAAAAGTCCGGCGGAGCTTTTCCACCGGACTTTTTTTCTGCATATTTCTATATTTTACAATCCTTCAGCCATTTCATACAGCAGACGCTCGGAATCATCCCATCCCAGACACGGGTCGGTGATGGATTTTCCGTAGATGTGTTCGCCAACTTTCTGGTTGCCTGGTTCGATGTAGCTTTCGATCATGACGCCTTTGACGAAATTACGGATATCGTCGGAGTGACGACGGCTGTGGAGTACTTCCTTGACGATACGGATCTGCTCCATGTATTTTTTGTTGGAGTTGGAGTGGTTTGCATCGATGATGCAGGCCGGATTCTTCAGATCACGCTCGTTGTAGAGGTCTAAGAGCAGCTTCAGGTCTTCGTAGTGGTAGTTCGGCAGGCACTGGTCATGCTTGTTGACAGCACCACGCAGGATGGTGTGGGTCAGCGGGTTGCCCTGTGTCTTTACTTCCCAGCTGCGGTAGATGAACTCATGACCGTGCTGTGCTGCGTGTACGGCGTTCAGCATGACGGAGAGTGCGCCGCTGGTCGGATTCTTCATGCCGACCGGTACGTCGATGCCGCTGGCAACGAGGCGGTGCTGCTGGTTCTCAACGGAACGTGCGCCGACTGCAACATAGGACATAACGTCGGAAAGGTAGGTCAGGTTCTCCGGGTATAGCATCTCGTCTGCGGTCGAGAAGCCGGTTTCTTCGATCACACGCATGTGAAGTTTGCGAATCGCGATCAGACCCTGGTATAAGTTTGGCTTACCTTCCGGATTTGGCTGGTGTAAAAGTCCCTTATAGCCGTCACCGGTTGTTCTAGGTTTGTTGGTGTAGATTCTAGGAACCAGAATCAGTTTGTCCTTCACTTTCTCCTGTACCTTGGCAAGACGGTTTACATAATCAATAACCGCATCTTCCCGGTCAGCAGAGCACGGACCAATGATGACAAGAAACTTGTCGCTGTCGCCTGTAAAGACGTCACGGATAGCAGCGTCCCTTCGAGCTTTTTCTGCGGCCAGCTCCGGTGCCAGTGGAAACTGTGCACGAATCTCGTCCGGGGTCGGCAGCTTGCTGACATATTCAAATCCCATGAGTTTTATCCTCCTGTATTGTCTAAAAGATTTTCGCACTTTAAAGCGTATGATGCTTATTATAGTATAGAAAAATCAAATCATCAATAGGTTGAGGGAAAAGAATTTTATTTCTTTTATGCTATTTTTACGCAGCTTTTATTAAATAGACCGTAGTCTATAAAAATGGTTGACGTATTTATTAAAAAAGTGTAGAATATATTCCATATCAGCAATATTTAATTTTAGTTTGATATTGTTCCATATGAAAACGGAACCGTTCATGCCTCGATTGACTGAGAGCAAGGGCGCGGCGGTCACTGTTTTTGTACGAATCCCGCACAAGCGGGAGCAGCGTTTGTTTGTTTGGTGCTGCATATGTTTGCGTGTTTTCCGAGAAAAACAGAACATTTAGCAGAAATCTGGCACTTCATTCGTCCCTATTATCTGGGGGCGTTTTTTTATGCCTTAGGAAATTGCGTCCTATGACACAAAAACGTTCAGATGAATGCGTACAGCCGACAGAAATGTGGAAAAATGAGATACTTATTTTAGGAGGAGAGCGCAGTATGAAAGGATATAAAAAGCTGATGGATATTGTGGCGATGGTTGAGAAAACTGTGCTGGTAGTCACGATGCTCCTGATCCTTGTACTGACGGTGGGAAATGTATTTTCCCGTAAGGTGATTCACCAGTCCTGGTCCTTTACAGAGGAGCTGGTTGTTGCCATTTTCGTATTAATTACACTGCTTGGCGCGGCGCTGTCTGCGCGTGAGGGCGGATTGGTAGGCTTAAATCTGGTAACAGAGCGTCTGCCGAAATCAGCAAAGAAGCCGGTCATGATTCTGATTACGATCTTTTCGGTTCTTTTTATGGGAATCTTATTTTACTATGGCATGGACAAGGTACTGGCGCAGCTTGCGAACCAGAAACGTACCTTTGTGCTGAACTGGCCGGAGTGGATCTTCTGGTCCTTTGTACCGATCGGTTCGGCGTGCATGATTCTTCATTTTATCGAGTTCTGTCTCGATGAGTGTACGAAAAAGGAGGACAAATAAATGGTTAGCGCAGTTCTTTTTATTACCTTTTTCGTATTATTGGTGCTGAATGTGCCGATCTCCGTCTGTCTGGGACTTTCTTCCGCAGCGGCGATCCTGTATTCCGGTACTTCTTTAACGATTGTCGCGACGAATATTTACTCCGGCATCAGTAAATTCCTGCTGCTGGCGATTCCGTTTTTCGTATTATCCGGAAATATCATGGCGAAGGCGGGGATTTCCACGCGCCTGATCCGTTTCGTTGACACATGTGTCGGTCACAGAAAAGGCGGCATTGCGAATGTGTGTATCATCGTAGCCTGCTTCTTCGGCGCGATCTCCGGTTCCGGTCCGGCGACGGTAGCGGCCCTGGGTGCGGTCCTGATTCCGGCGATGATAGAGCGGGGCGGTTTCTCCGTAGCCTTCTCGACGGCATTGATGGCAACTTCCAGTTCCATCGCGATCGTCATCCCGCCGAGTATCGCGTTTGTCGTATACGCGTCGATCACAGGTGTTTCCATCGGAGATATGTTTATGGCAGGCATCATTCCGGGTATCCTGATGGGTCTGGCTCTGGTAGTTGTCGTTATGCTGGAGGTACGCCGCAATCATGTCGTGCCGTCCAACGTAGAGAAGGCATCTGCAAAAGAGCGCTGGAACGCATTTAAGGATGCATTCTGGGGATTTTTGATGCCGGTCATCATTCTGGGCGGTATCTACGGAGGCATCTTTACACCGACCGAGGCGGCAGCCGTATCCGTTGTGTACGGTCTGTTTGTCGGTATGATTATTTATAAGGAAGTAAAATTTAAAGACCTGTGGGAAATTCTGATTGATTCGGCAAAGACCACCGGCGGCATCATGCTGATCGTAGCGTGTGCGTCGCTGTTCTCTTTTGTCTGCACCCGTTTCGGTATTTCGACGGCTGCTTCCGAACTGTTAGCAAGAGTGGCAGGCAACCAGTTTACTTTCTTGCTGATTTGTAACATTATTTTCCTGATCGCGGGCTGCTTTATTGATGCAAATTCTGCGATGTACATTTTCATCCCGATCATGCTGCCGGTCTGCAAGGCACTGGGCTACAACGTGATCGCATTTGGTATCATGGCAACGGTCAACCTGGCAATTGGTCAGGTAACACCTCCGGTCGGTGTCAACCTGTTTGTCGCGATCGGCATCAAATTAAGAGACGGTATCCGCGTAACGCTGCAGGAGATTTCCAGGGCAGTCGTTCCGATGGTAGCCGCTTCCATTGTTGTTTTACTGATAATTACTTATATTCCGCAGATTTCGACCTGTCTGCCGGCGGCACTGGGAAGTTCGGCAGCCATTGAAAATGGCGAGACAGCCGGAGGCGACAGCGGAACCACCCAGACAGACAATGACGATTTCAACACGATCGGCGATTACAGCGATCTGGATTGGGCGGATATGACCTGGAACTTTACGTGTTCCACAACCGAGACAAGCACCTGGGCACAGGCGGGACGCAAGTTTGGCGAGCTCATGGAGCAGGCGACCGGCGGCAAGGTCAAAGTAGATGTTTACGCAGCCGATCAGCTGACCGGTGGAAACCAGTCTGAGGGCATCCAGGCACTGATGAACGGCGATCCGGTGCAGATTTCGATGCACAGCAACCTGATTTATTCGGCATTTGACCCGCGGTTCAATGTTGTATCACTGCCGTATCTGTTTGATTCTGTTGAAACAGCGGATGCAGTCTTAGATGGTCCGGCGGGCGACAAGCTGGTTGAGATCCTGGAAAGCTATGGCCTTCATTGTATGGGTATGGCGGAGAATGGTTTCCGTCAGCTGACCAACAGCGAACATCCGGTTCGTTCCGTGGAAGATATGAAGAACCTGAAACTGCGTGTGGCTGGTTCGAACCTTCTGATGAAGTGCTATGAGCTGTGGGGCGCAGATGCGACCAATATGAACTGGTCCGAGACGTATACGGCGCTGCAGCAGGGCACGGTAGACGGGCAGGAGAACCCGCTTCCGGCGATTGATGCGGCGAGTGTACAGGAAGTACAGAAATATGTTTCCCTGTGGAACGCAAACTATGACTGCCTGTTCTTCTGCATCAATCAGAAGCTGTATGACAGCCTGACACCGGAGCAGCAGGCGGTTGTTGATGAGGCAGGCCGTAAGGCAGTTGCTTACGAGCGTGAGATCAACCGTGCAGGCGATGAGGAGATTCTGGATCGCTGGCAGACTAAGAACGGTGTGGAGGTGCTGAAATATGAGGATCTCGACATCGAATCCTTTAAGAAAGCAGCTGAGCCGGTAACGGAATGGTTTATCGGAGAACTGAAAACCCAGGGCTTTGATGATGCAGAGGATCTGGTAAACACCTTTACTGAAAATGCGGCTAGTGCAGTTAAGACGGCGGGCATTGAAAATTCTTCGACCTATCAGGTGGAAGATCACAGTGACCTAAACTGGCCGGAAATGACCTGGAACTTTACGTGTTCCACGACAGAAACCAGTACCTGGGCACAGGCAGGACGCAAGTTTGGCGAGCTCATGGATCAGGCAACGGGCGGCAAGGTCAAAGTAGATGTTTACGCAGCGGATCAGCTGACCGGTGGAAACCAGTCCGAGGGCATCCAGGCGCTGATGAACGGAGATCCGGTGCAGATTTCGATGCACAGCAACCTGATTTATTCGGCATTTGACCCGCGTTTCAACGTGGTATCGCTGCCGTATCTGTTTGATTCAGTGGAGGATGCCGACGCGAAGCTGGACGGCGAGGCTGGCCAGAAGATGGATGAGATTCTTTCTTCCTATGACCTGCATTGTATGGGTATGGCGGAAAATGGTTTCCGTCAGCTCACGAACGGCGTGCGCCCGGTTCATTCCGTGGAAGATATGAAGAACCTGAAAGTACGTGTGGCTGGTTCAAACCTTCTGATGAAGTGCTACGAGCTGTGGGGCGCAGATGCGACCAACATGAACTGGTCCGAGACTTACACGGCATTGCAGCAGGGTACGGTAGACGGTCAGGAGAACCCGCTTCCGGCGATTGATGCGGCAAGCGTACAGGAAGTACAGAAATACGTTTCCATGTGGAATGCAAACTATGACTGCTTGTTCTTCTGCATCAACCAGGATATTTACGACAGCCTGACACCGGAGCAGCAGGAAGTAGTCGATGAGTGCGGTAAACTTGCTGTTCAGTACGAGCGCGAGATCAACCGTGCAGGCGACGACGAGATCCTTTCCAGATGGCAGTCCAAGAATGGCGTCGAGGTCATCCCGTATGAGGATCTGGATATCGATTCCTTCAAGGCGATTGTAGAACCAGTAACCGAGTGGTATATCGGGGAACTGAAAAAACAGGGTTATAAGGATGCGGAAGAGCTGGTTGCTGCATTCAAATAGGAAAATTAGAAGTTTGAAGTTAGAAGTTTGGTAAAATTGAATCATTGAGTTTGGTTTTCTGGCGGTTCTGGTCCTTGGGATCAGACCGCCAGATTGCGTATATGGGGAAATTTACGTTACTGGGCACGTATGCGTGAACAGTAAGATGCCAAATATTTCAATGTAAATTTTCAATCGGGCAAATATTGTGGTTGGCAGTTTGATATGATAAGATAGTTGGTATCGGTGCGCTGAAAAGCGAGATAAAAAGAAAGAAAAGGAAAAATATATGGGATGTGTACATCTGTACTGCGGCGACGGAAAAGGAAAGACGACGGCGGCGATCGGTTTGGCGGTCCGGGCGGCAGGAACGGGAAAACAGGTAGTTGCTGCCCGCTTTTTAAAAACGGACCAGTCTGGGGAGGTGGAGATTTTAAAGCGGCTCCCGGAGGTGACGTTGATTCCCTGTGAAAAAACATTTGGATTCACGTGGAAAATGACCGATGAGGTGAGGCAGGAGGCAGCGGATTATTATAAAAGTATGTTTGAGACAGCGTGCCGTGAGGCAGTGAAGCGGTGTGGGAAAACGGAGGATTCAAGAAGCAGGAAAATACAGAATAATGAAACCTGCGATGTTCTGCTAGTGTTGGACGAGGTCTGCGCTTCTCTTTCTTCGGGACTTTTGGAGCTGGCGGATATAGTGGATTTTCTGGATCACAGACCAGCGGATCTGGAAGTTGTGATGACGGGGCGGAAACCGCCGGAGGAGCTGCTTTTGCGGGCTGATTACGTGACAGAGATGGAAAAAATCAAGCATCCGTTTGACCGGAAAATCCTGGCGCGGCGGGGAATTGAATATTAGAGAGGGGACTCTGAATGGGATTTATAAAGAGAAAGCATCGTCCGGAGTACGCTGCAGTGCAGCGGGAATGGGCAATGTGGGTAAAACAGATGGAAAAAACACTTCCGGGTTACGGGGAGCAGAATGAGGCATTGCACTGGATGGTACGGATTCTGACGGGGGTGCGGGTTCTGTACTGCCTGTTTTATCTGATTATGACATTTGTCTATGGAATGGAGAAAACAAATGCGGTCATGACGCTTTTGGGACCGTTTATTTTTTATGGCTGGTATATGCTTATGCTGCGGGAGAGCCCGGTGCTTACGGTGTTGATGCTGATCGGGCGTGGGGCGAGTATCGTGTGGGGCGGCGTATCGCTGCTTCAGATGAGCTGGTGGCTGCCATTTCCGCTGGTTTTTATGCTGGTGATGGCGGCGGCAATCGAATTTATCGAGGCGGTATTCTGCATCTATATGCTGTTTAACCCGCTGGCACGGCACACAATCCGCTTAAACCGGGCATTTGCACGTGGAATGCGCGTACAGGTGCCGGATGAGGGGCTGGAATAGATGGCGGCGTATCGGAATGAAGCGGCGATACTGTACACGGGTAGGCACTTTTGGAACCGAAAGTGCCGTAAGAAAACGTGGCGGCAGCAGGAATTTGCCGTATTTAAATGCGAAGCCACGGCAAATTCCGTTACTGGGCACGTATGCGTGAACAGTAACGAGGCGGCAGATGAAGAGGACAATGAGGAAGTCAAGTCTTGATTTTTACAGAATACTCTGATACAGTGGAGTCAAGACAGGATTCCGCCAACGGATCTTGTGGGACGTAGAAAAGGCATAGAAAAGAAAGAGGTAAAATATGGCAGATAATAAGAATATGACGCAGGAAGAGATCGACAACGGCGAGGAGATGACCGTGACTCTGACATTGGATGACGGCAGAGAGATTGAGTGTGTTGTTCTGACGATTTTCCCGGCAGGCGGTAAGGATTATATTGCCCTTCTTCCGATGGATGACATCGAGGCAGAGGACGGAGAGGTATATCTGTACCGTTACAGCGAGGATGAGAACGGACAGCCGAACCTGGAAAACATCGAGGACGATGATGAGTATGAGATCGTGGCAGATGCGTTTGACGAGCTTCTGGACGAGCAGGAATATGATGAGCTGGTCGGCGAGGACGAGCTGGATCAGTAATTAGGCAGGCAAAAGACAGGACGCCCAGGTACTTCGCAGGCAGAAACGGCGAGGCATCTGGGCGTTTTACATCTTTTCAGGGGTGGTACGATGGAACTGAAACAGGAGTTAAAGCTCAAACAGACCTTGTCCCAGAAAATGATACAATCCGCAAATATTCTTCAGATGGGGCAGATAGAGCTGAAAGAGTACATAGAAGAGATGGCGCTGGAAAATCCAGTGGTGGATCTGGAAGAGCGGGAGCCGGAGAACGGACGGCTGGAAGAAAATGGAGAGCTGAACGAGAAAATCCGCAGACTTGAAGAACTTGCCAGCCTTGACCGCCAGAACCAGACTTATTATCAGGATGAGGAAGAAGAGGCGGGGCGATTAGAGCCGGGACGAAGCCAGGAGGGGCTTTTGGAATCACTTCTGGAACAGGCGTGTATGCTGCATCTGACGAAAAGAGAAGAAAAAATATTCCGCTATATGATCAAAAATCTGGATGCAAGCGGATATCTCAGCGTGAATTTTGGAGAACTCTGCGCTGGGCTGGGAATTGAGGAGACAGAAGGAGAACGGATCTGGAAAAATTTTGGCAGGCTGGAACCGTGTGGGATCGGGGCACGGTCGCTGAAGGAGTGTCTGTTGATGCAGCTGTCTTACCTGGCAGAAGACGGCGGCGCGGTGATTGATATTGTTCAGAATGGAACGATGCGAACCGAAATTCTGGCGGCACGCATCATTTCCAACCATCTGGATCTGCTGGGAAAAAACCAGATGAAGCAGCTTGCCCGTGCATGCTCCTGCAAGCTGGAGGAAGTGCTTCTGGCAGCAGCGCGGATCCGGGAGCTGAATCCCAAACCGGGAAGCGGATATGGGGATGAGAGCTATGATAAATATATTGTACCAGATATAATTATCTCACAGACGGAACACGGATTTGAAATGCAGCTTTCCGATGAGACACTGCCGCAGATTGCCATCAATCCGTATTATCTGTCATTGATGAAGCAGAAAGATACCGAGACGGAGGCGAAGGACTACATCGAGGGAAAAATCCGACAGGCTGAATGGGTCTGCCAGTGCATTGGGCAGCGCAATCAGACATTGTCGCGGCTGGCAGAAGAGATTTTGTGCGTACAGGGGGAGTTTTTTGCAAAAGGAAGTGGAAAACTGGCTCCGTGGACGCAGAAACAGGCGGCTAAATCGCTGGGGGTCAGCGAGCCGACGCTGAGCCGGACAGTGCGTGAAAAATATCTGCAATGCCGCTGGGGGATTTTTCCGCTGTCATATTTCTTTTCAAGACATATGGCTGCGGAGGGATTCGGGACAACGGATAAGGGAAGAATGGCAGAACGGGAAGAGGCGGCGAATCAGGAAGAAACGGCAGTTCAGGCAGAAATGGTGAATCGGATGGAAACAGGCAAAGATCCGCGGGAGGCAATCCGCCATCTGATCAAAACGGAAAATCCGAGAAAGCCGTTCAGCGACCGCGTGCTGTCAGAAAAACTGGCGGAAGCGGGGATCACGCTGTCGCGGCGGACTGTGGCGAAATACCGGGAAGAAATGGGAATCCGGGATGCATCCGGGCGGAAGTGCTTTGGTATCTGACAGAAAACATAGACAGAAAGACAGAGGGAAAACTATGTCATTGCAATTTATAATCGGTGGTTCCGGTTCGGGAAAGACACGGACATTGTATGAAAATCTGATCCGTCAGTCGATGGAAGAGCCGGACGGACGTTTTTTTGCTCTGGTGCCGGAACAGTTTACGATGCAGACGCAGAAAGAGATCGTGATGCTGCATCCGAACCATGGCGTGATGAATATCGATATTGTCAGTTTTGAGCGTCTGGCATACCGGGTGTTTGAGGAACTGGCGATTGAAAATCTGGCGGTGCTGGATGATATGGGAAAATCGATGGTTCTGCGGCGCGTCTCATCGGGCGTCCGGGGAAATCTGCACCTGTTTGGAGGGCATCTGGACAAGGCGGGCTTTATCAGCGAGATCAAATCGATGCTGTCTGAGTTTTTCCAGTACGGCATCACGGAGGAAAAGCTGGAGACGCTGATCGGGGAGACGAAAAGCCCGCTGCTGCGCCAGAAGCTTCTGGATATGCAGGTTTTATACCGGGCATTCCAGGCGTATACCGAGGAAAAAGTGATCGTAAAAGAAGAAATTTTAAGCCTTCTCTGCCGGGTGCTGCCGCAGTCACAGCTCATCCGCGACAGCGTTGTGACGCTGGATGGCTATACAGGCTTTACGCCGATCCAGTATGAGCTTCTGGAACTCTTATTCCAGTGCTGCCGGAAGGTGATCGTGACGGTCACGATGGATCCGGAGGACAACCCGTACCGCGAGAGCGTGCAGCAGAAGCTCTTTTACATGAGCCGTCATACCGTCTGCCGTCTGATTGACCGTGCTGCAGCTGCCGGATGCAGCCGGGATGAGGATATTTTGTTGAAAGAAAAACCAATGTGGAGATTTAAGGACAGCCCGGAACTGGGATTTATTGAAAATGAATTGTTCCGATATAGAGGAAAGGTGTATCATTCTGGGAGCGGGAACGAAAGCGGGGCTGCGGCTGAACACGGTCGGGAAAACCTGCGTCTAATTGAAGCAGCAACCCCGCAGGCGGAAATCTCTTTCTTATGCGGAGAAATCCGGCGTTTGGTGGCATCGGAGGGCATCCGTTACCGGGAGATCGCGGTGATTACCGGCGACTTGGAGACATATTCCCGGGAGATTCTGAGGCAGTTTGAGAAGAATCAGATCCCGTGTTTTATTGATTATAAGAAAAATATTTTAAGTAACCCGATGGTGGAACTAATCCGGGCGGCGCTGGAGGTGCTGCAATCGGGCTTTTCCTATGAATCGGTGTTTCGATTCCTGAAAACAGGGCTGGTGATGCCGCTTGCGGGGCTTTCACCGGAAGTGATCTATCAGGCGGAAAATTATGTGATTGCGCTTGGAATCCGCGGGTTTAAGCGGTGGAACAGCACATGGGAGCGCGTGTACCGGGGGGCTGAGCTTATCAATCTGGATGAGTTAAATCAGTTCCGTGAGGCGGTTGTCACACCATTTCTGCCGTTTCGGGAGGTGTTTTCCAACCGCAAAGCAACGGTGCGCGAGCGGACGGAGGCGCTGGTCCATTTTCTCGAAGCACTTGAGATGGAGCAGAAGCTGGCGGCGATGGCGCAGCAGTTTGAAGAAGTGGGCGATATGAGTCTTGCCAAGGAGTACGGGCAGGTGTATGGGCTGGTGATGGATCTGTTTGACCGGATTGTGGCGCTTCTCGGCGAGGAGATCATGGGACAGCGGGAGTATGCAGAGATTCTGGACGCCGGTTTTGCGGAGATCAAGGTAGGACTGATCCCCGCGGTCGTGGACCGGATCGTGGTCGGCGATATCACGCGAACCCGTCTTTCCAATATAAAAGTGTTGTTTTTTGCCGGAGTCAATGACGGGATAGTGCCGTCTGTTTCGGGACGCGGCGGGATCCTTTCGGAGGCGGATCGCCGGGCGCTGCGGGAAATGCAGGTAGAATTGGCGCCGACCGCGCGGGAGGAAAGCTTTTTGCAGCGATTTTATCTCTATCTGGCGCTGACAAAGCCGTCGGACTATCTCTATCTGTCGTGTGCGGCGTCCTCTGCCGAGGGAAAAGCGATGCGTCCTTCGAGTCTGATGCTGCAGCTGCTTAAATTATTTCCGGAGAAACGTCTGGAACAGCCGAAGGAAGAGAAGGAAGCGCTCTGGTCGCCGGAGCTTGGCATGAGCTGGGTGCTTCGGGGACTGCAGGATGAAAAAAGCGGGGAAAATGACCAGTTTATATCGCTGTACCGATACTTTATTCAGTCAGAATCGTACCGGGATGAAATGCAGGCGCTCTCGGATGCTGCATTTTATACCTATCAGGATACGGGCATCGGGAAGGCGGCGGCGCGGGCGCTCTATAGCCCGATTCTGCGGGGCAGTGTGACGCGTATGGAGCTGTATGCGTCGTGTGCGTATGCACATTTTCTTTCGTATGGGCTGGAATTGTCGGAACGGCAGATGTACGAGATTGCCCCGTCGGATATCGGAAATCTGTTCCATGCGGCGATCGACATGTATTTCACGCGGATGAAAGAGGAAAATCGCCGGTTTTCCGGCATTTCGGAGGAAGACCGCCAGAAAATGGTGGCGGAGTGCGTGGCGTCGGTCACGGAGGAATACGGCAATGCGATTCTGGGAAGCTCGTACCGGAATCAGTATCTGGAACGGAAGGTATACCGGATCACGGATCGGACGATCTGGGCACTGACGGAACAGCTAAAAAAAGGTGATTTTGAGCCAGCCGGGTTTGAGGTCAGTTTTTCACCGATGGATCACCTGAGAGCGATGCGGATTCCGCTTTCAAGCGAGGAGGCGATCCATCTGCGCGGGCGGATTGACCGAATCGATCTCTGCGAGGATGGCGACCGGCTGTATCTTAAGATCATTGATTACAAGACGGGAAAAACGAAATTTGACCTGACGGATATTTATTATGGATTGCAGCTGCAGCTGGTCGTCTACATGGATGCGGCGATGGAGAAGATCGGGCGGGAATACCCGGATAAAACGGTGGTTCCAGCGGGGCTTTTCTATTATCATATCGAGGATCCGATGGTGGAGCGCAAGCCGGTGGAGTCGGAGGAGGAGACGAATGCCGATATTTTGAAGGCACTGCGGATGAACGGGCTGGTAAACGGCGATCGGGAGGCACTGGCACATCTGGATAACCGGCTGGGCGAGGAGGCGACGGCGGATTCGGATGTTGTGCCGGTTTCGATTAAAAATGAGGCGATCGTTGAGCGGCGTTCGCAGGCGGCAGGGGAAGAAAAATTCCGTGTGCTGGGCGCGTATGTGAACCGAAAAATGAAGCATATGGGGCGGGAGATTCTGGATGGAAACATTGCGGCGTCGCCGTACAAAAACGGTCAGAAAACGGCGTGCGATTATTGCCCGTACCACAGTGTGTGCGGATTTGATTTGAAAACGGACGGCTACCAGTTCCGGCGTTTTGATAAGCTGAGCCCGGAGGAGATCTGGGGGAAGATGGAAGAAAAGGATAAGGAAACGGAACGGTAGGTTTGTGTTTGGCTGTGACTGTGGGAATGAAAGAAGAACCAGTCATGAAAAAGGAAAGGGCGAGAAATGGCAGTAAATTGGACCAGGGAACAGAAGCAGGTAATTGAGGGGCGGGAGAAAAGCCTCCTGGTGTCGGCAGCGGCCGGAAGCGGCAAGACCGCGGTGCTGGTTGAGCGGATCATCCAGATGATCACGGAGGGGGAGAACCCGAAGGACATAGACCGCCTGCTTGTCATGACTTTTACCCGGGCGGCAGCGGCGGAGATGCGGGAGCGGATCCAGGCGGCGATTGAGAAAAAACTGGAATCGGAGCCGGAAAATGAACATCTCCAGCAGCAGGCAGTTCTGGTTCAGTTTGCCCAGATCACGACGATCGACAGCTTCTGCCTGCATGTCATGCGGGAACATTTTGACCGGCTGGACATCGATCCAGCATTCCGGGTCGGCGATGAGGGCGAAATGCTTCTGATGCGCGCTGATGTGATGGATGGGCTGCTGGAAGATTATTACCGCGACGGCGGGAAACGGTATGAGGAGTTTGTGGACGCGTATGCGACGGGCAAGGCGGACGGTGGAATTGCCGAGTATGTGATGCAGGTCTACAATTTCGCCCAGAGTAACCCGTGGCCGGATGCGTGGTATGAAAAATGCCGTGAGGAGCTGCTCCTGACCGAACAGGGAGAGCTGGAGCAGACGGAGTGGATGCAGTTCCTTTTGCGTGATATTGCATTGCAGGCGCAAGAGTGGGAAATACAGCTTCGGGAGGCGTGGGAGATCTGCCAGGAGACGGGAGGACCGATGCCGTACCTGCCGATGATCGAGGAAGATCTGCGCCATGCGGAGGCAGTCTGCGGGGCAGCCGGTTCGTTTGAAACGATCTCGGAGGCATTGGAACAATTTACGTTTTCGCGTCTGGCGGCGATCCGCGGCAAAAACGGGGAGGTCGATCCGGAGAAAAAGGCGCTTGTTTCCGACTGCCGCGGTCGGGTCAAAAAAGCAGTTGAAAAGTTAAAAGGAGAGTACCTGTTTGCCTCCCCGGAGCAGATGCTTACGGATATGGAAGCCGGAAAAGAGCGGATTTTGGAACTTTTGGAGCTGGCTCAGGAATTTGGACGGCGGTTTAGGGCGAAGAAGAAAGAGAAAAATGTGGTGGATTTTCATGATCTGGAACATTTTGCGCTGGAGATTCTGACAGAACCGGAATCAGAATGTTCCGAGGCGGAGGAAACTTCAAGTGCAGAAGAAACCGATCAGATGCAAGGGAAAAATGCCTGGACAGTGCGCGTACCAGGCACAGTCGCGGATGAGCTCGCCGTGCAGTACGACGAAATTCTGGTGGACGAGTACCAGGACAGCAACCTGGTTCAGGAGACGCTGATCCAGTGTATCAGCGGTGAACGTTTTGACCGCCCGAATGTGTTTATGGTGGGCGATGTCAAGCAGAGTATCTATAAATTCCGCCTGGCGAGACCGGAATTATTTCTGGAAAAATACAGCACATACACGTCGGAGGAGAGCGCGCACCAGAAGATCGAGCTTCACCAGAACTTTCGAAGCCGGGATCACATACTGGAATCGATCAATGCGATTTTTTACCGTATCATGACGGAAAAGCTGGGAAATATATCCTATACGGAAGATGCGGCACTGCATCCGGGCGCAGCCTTTGAAGAGCGGGATGGCCTGGATGAGTTAAAGACGGAGCTTTTGCTGGTGGATTTGTCGGTGCAGCCGCAGAAAGAGACGGAATCCCCCGAGTTAGATGATGAGGCAGCCGATTACACCGCCAGAGAGCTGGAAGCGCGCATGATCGCCGGAAAGATCCGTGAGATGACGGATAAAGAACGGGGGATCACGATCTGGGATAAGGAGCTTGGCGCTTACCGTCGGGCGCAGTACGGGGATATTGTGATTCTGCTTCGAAGCGTCAGCGGATGGGCGGAAGAATTTATCGAGGTGCTGGCGACGCAGGGGATTCCGGCGGTCGCAGAGTCTCGGACGGGATATTTTAATACGCTGGAAGTCGAGACGGTGCTGAATCTTTTGGCAGTCATTGACAATCCGATGCAGGACATTCCCCTGGCGTCGGTGCTCAAATCGCCGTTTGGCGGCGTTTCTGATGAGGAGATGGCGTGGATTGTGGCGGAACATAAGGCGGGCGTTGACCGGTCGCGGGATGCAGGGCTTTACCGGGCGGTTGTGGAGTATATGAACGAGGATGGACCGGTGAAGTCGAATGACGAAAGTGACGATTCGTCGATCGCGGATGCGTTTCGTTTTCAAAAAAATAAATTAATTCAAAAGAATAACCTGCGCCGAAAACTCCAAAAACTCTTTACTCTCCTGGATACATTCCGCCAGGAATCTGTTTACCTGCCGATGCACGAACTCCTCTACCGGATTTACGACAAAACGGGCTATTACCGCTATGTGTCGGCGCTTCCGGGCGGGGCGGGACGGCGCGGCAATCTGGATATGCTGGTGGAGAAAGCGGCAGCCTATGAGGCGACGAGCTACCGGGGTGTGTTCCATTTCATCCGGTATATTGAGAAGCTGAAAAAATACAATACAGATTTTGGTGAAGCGCCGGTGGCAGATTCCGAGGGAACGGTGGTGCGGATCATGAGTATCCATAAGAGCAAGGGACTGGAATTTCCGATCGTGTTTGTGGCTGGAATGGGAAAAAATTTTAACAAGCAGGATACGCGGGGGAAACTTCTGATTGACGCGGATCTGGGAATCGGAACCGACTATCTGGACAGTGAGAAGCGCATCAAGGGACCGACGCTCAAGAAAAATGTGATGAAACGCCGGATGGAACTGGAGGCGCTGGGCGAGGAACTGCGTGTTCTTTACGTGGCGCTGACGCGTGCGAAGGAAAAATTGATTCTGACGGCGTCCTCCCGGAAATTGGAGGATCGGATTGCGAAGTGGAGCGCAGTGGCAGCCGAACACGGGGCGATTCCGTATACGATTCTGACGCTGGCTTCCTCGTATCTGGATTGGATTTTGATGAGTATTCCGGAAAAAAATCCGTGGATTTCATATCAGATGGAAACGCTTTCCGACCAGATCGGCCGTGAGATTGGCACGCAGATACGCCAGACGTTATCGAGAGAGTGGCTGCGGTGGCTGGCGGGGGAGGACAGCCATTTGTCGAATGACGAGAATCATCCAAACACGCAAAATCGGCTCGAAAATATCAGGCAAATAGAATCGATCATCAGCAGCAACTACCATTTCCAGTACCCATACCTGGACGATCTGAGTCTCAACACCAAGATGTCCGTTTCTGAACTCAAGAAAAAGGGCATGGAGGAAGAGGAGGAGGAGATGGTATTTCTGCCGACGCTGCCAGTGTTTATGGAGAAGGAGCAGGAAGAAAAAGGCGGCGCGACGCGCGGTACGGCGTACCACCGTGTGTTGCAGTTTTTGCCGTTTGAGCGGGCAATGTCGAGACAGGAGTTAAATGCATTTCCGGCGAAGCTGGCGGCTGAGGGGCGGATGGATGCCGAGGCGGCGGCGTTGGTGCGCGGCTCAGATCTGGCAAAACTGACAGCCAGTTCATTGGGAAAACGCATGCAGAGAGCGGCAGCAGCCGGGAAACTGTACCGGGAAAAACAGTTCGTCATCGGTATTCCGGCGCGCGAAATGGGCGACTGGGATTCGGATGAGCGGATTCTGATACAGGGTATCATCGACGCCTTTTTTGAGGAGGATGGCAAGCTGGTTCTGGTGGATTATAAGACAGATTATGTGGAAAATTCAGACATTCTGATCCGCCGCTATGAGGCACAGGTGCGCTACTATACCCGCGCACTAGAACAGATGACAGGAAAAAGGGTGGCGGAGCGCTACCTGTATTCATTCCGGTTTGGGGCGATTGAAGTGTAAGGCAGTGATTCTGGATACAGATAGGCACGTTCGGAGCCGATCGTATTTCCAGTCAATACGCCGGGATATGCGGCGCAGGAGGATCTGACGGAGTACCGGAGTTTTACGGATTATACGGATCAGGGCTTTGTTTATGTCCATGCGGGCTGCCGCGGCCGATAACTTTATAGAGTGGGTCAATGCGTGCTGCGCCCAGAGGAATTAAAATAATAAAATTAGAGAAATAAGTTTTGGTTAAAGGGTATCATCCGCCATCAGAACCGCTACCTGCGTCAGAAAGTTCTCAGGATTTTTGTGCTGGGGCGGTCCCTCCAGATAGAGGTGGCGGGCGGTGCCCTTTAATGGAATCTGATATTTGTTAGCATACGCACAAAGATGCTTCACAATTACCGGAAGACCTTCATAGGCACCGTGATAAAAGATACAGAGCGCTTTCTGGCAGGGCAGGGTGACGAGATGTTCACCCAGGCTTTCCGGCGGGACGGCGATGCAGCAGGTAAAATCGCCCGGATTCGAAAGGTTGTATTCGGTGAAAAACATATGCTGGGTGGTGTCAGAACCATATTGGCGGATCGCCTTGATGAAGACGCCACGTAATTGCTCTTTCTTGTCTTCAAGTTCTGTCGAATGCAGATCCTGGCAGTAAACGGTCTGGGCGGGAAGTTCTATCTGTCGGATTTCAAAGTCATTGTGCCCTTTTGAATGTTCTTTTAATTTCTCAATATTCCGGCTGATCTCGTCACGCAGATCTTCCAGACGAGTGATCAGCGGCTCCAGATCCGTCGTGCCGTGATAATAGGCATAGATATCATCCAGCGACAGACCGAGATTCTGCAGAATGCGGATGCTCCGGATGCGCGAGACGGTGTCTGCTGTATAGTAACGGTTTCCATTGATACCGTCTCTCTGATCCGGCAGAATAAGACCCTTGTCTTCATAATTTAAAATCATGCGCCGGGTCACTTCCAACGCTTTGGCTGCCTCGCCGATCGAGAGCAGCCGTTTTTTATCGTGCGTCATAAAACCTCCTGTTAGATATCCATAAGATGCGCAATCATGTATATTTGTCATGTAGGATTCTGGTGCAATTTTTTACACTCATAGTTGTGTATAATTACATGAAAAATAAGTAAAAATTATATAAATTAGCTAAAAAGGGATTGTATCGTACATCAATGTACGGTATATAATCATTTTATTGAAAGCGGGATGCCGTGTCAAGTATCCCGCCGATGTAAAACGCCACACAATTCGTCATACTATGCACGTTGAAAAGGAGTATCCGGGCAGGCAGGAGCGTCAGACATTGGGGAGAATGAGTATTTTATATACAGAAAGATTTGATGGCTCATCTGCAAACATCTGCCCGGAGAAACATTTCAACCAAAACGCCTTTATTGTATACCTATGATGCTGCGTTTTATCTGGAAAAATCAAGAAAGAATTGACATTTGAACGCCTTCCATATATGCTTGAACCAATATGATTTTCGATTTGACAGATGGGAAAATCAATGGAAAATCTAAGCAGATATGGGAGGCTTTTATGGATCAGGAAAATCAGACACCACACAAACGGCGTGTCAGATATAAAGGAAAATATCCAAAGAAATTTGAAGAAAAATATAAAGAGCTGCAGCCGGAGAAGTATCAGGACACGATCCAGCACGTGATTCAGAAGGGAAATACACCAGCGGGCATGCATATTTCCATTATGGTGCAGGAGATTCTGGACTTTTTGCAGATCCAGCCGGGGCAGGTCGGATTTGATGCGACGCTAGGATACGGCGGACATACGAAGGCAATGCTGGCCTGCCTGAAAGGGCAGGGACATATGTATGCGACCGATGTTGATCCGGAGGAATCCGCCAAGACGCGGAAACGCCTGGAAGAAGCGGGCTATGGCGAGGACATGCTTTCAATCCGTCTCCAGAACTTCTGTACAATCGATGAGATTGCCAAAGAAGCGGGGGGTTTTGATTTTATTTTAGCCGATCTGGGAGTGTCTTCGATGCAGATTGACAATCCGAAGCGAGGCTTTTCGTTCAAGGTAGATGGGCCGCTGGATCTGCGCCTGAATCAGGAAAAAGGCATCAGCGCCGCCGAGCGCCTTGACACGATCGAGCGTGAGGAGCTGGCGGGCATGCTGTACGAAAATTCAGACGAACCGTACTGCGAGGAGCTGGCAAAAGCGATCACGGATGAGATCCGCCGTGGAAACCGGATCGATACGACCACGAAACTCCGTGAAATCATTGAAAAAACATTGGATTTCCTTCCGGAAAAGGAGAAAAAGGAGACAGTCAAGAAGACCTGTCAGCGTGTTTTCCAGGCGCTCCGGATCGATGTAAACCAGGAATTTGAAGTGCTCTATGAGTTTATGGAGAAGCTTCCAAATACGCTTCGACCGGGCGGACGGGCAGCGATCCTGACCTTCCATTCCGGAGAGGATAAACTGGTGAAAGCGGCGCTCAAAGAGGGATATCGCGCCGGTATCTATAAAGAATATTCCAAAGATGTGGTGCGCCCGTCCGCGCAGGAGTGCGTACAGAACCCGCGTGCCCGCTCGACGAAGATGCGCTGGGCGATCCGGGCGGACGAGTAAAATGAATATAAAAGAAAATATATGAAAAAACAGGGCAGCTGTTCCGAGCAATATGGGAGCGGCTGTCCTGTTTTTATTGTGAAGATCAAAGAGAGTCCATGTGAAAAAATTTCGGGCGCAGTGATGTCTGGTTCTGCAAAAATCCGATTAAAAGAGCAAAAATGTTTTTTTAGCGAGATTTCTGTTTCCGGTGCGTATACTATAAGATTACTTTTCAGAAAATAGAAAAGTGGTCACAGTTGTGAAAGAAGAAACAGCTGCGAAAAAAACAAATCCGCGAGAAAGTTTCGTGAGAAAGAGAGGAAACGCATTGAAACAGGAAACACAAAATGAATTGGAACGATTTAGGGATTATTTGAGAGAACAGGAAAAAAGCAGCCATACGATCGAAAAATACTGCCGGGATGTGAGAAAGTTTTTGATGTTTGTGGGTGAAGAATGGGATAAAAACACAATTATATCGTTTAAGGAATATCTGCAAGCCCATTATAAAACATCCAGCGCCAATTCGATGCTGGCATCTCTGAACAGCTACTTTCATTTTATCGGAAGACAGGAATACTGTGTCCGCACGTTCCGGGTGCAGAAGCGGATTTTCTGCGATGAGAGACGGGAAATGACGCGCAGCGATTACCAGAAGTTAGTTAAGGCGGCACGGGGACGCGGCGATGAACGTCTCTGTGCGATTTTGCAGACAATCGCGAGCACGGGCATACGAATCAGCGAGCTTTCATATATTACAGCGGAATCGCTGGCACAGGGGGAAGTAGTGATCGACTGTAAGGGAAAACAGCGGGTGATCCTGCTGCCGCAGTCGCTGATGCTGTATCTGACGCAGTACTGCCGGAAGCAGCGGATTGTGAGAGGCAGCATCTTTGTCACAAAAAACGGGCAGGCAGTCCGCAGACAGAATGTGTGGGCGGACATGAAATCCGTCTGCACCGAAGCGGGTGTTCTTCCGAGCAAGGTATATCCGCACAATCTGCGCCATCTGTTTGCCAAGATATTTTATGAGCGCGATCACGATCTGGTTCGTCTGGCGGACTATCTGGGTCACAGCAGCGTAGAAACGACACGCCGTTATACGATCATCAGCAGTCGGGAAGCGTGCCGCAGACAGCTGGAATTAGGTTTGTTGATTGATAGGGAAAATTGACGAAAAACATAATGGGGATTATGTCATGAAATGGAAAAAATCTGCATACATATCTAAATATATGATTCTATTATTAAGTTTATCACTTCTGAGAAAGAATTTCAACATACAAAGGCGTTAAAAACAGTACTTGAAATAACACAGATATTCTATCCAAAATCTGGAAAATTCGACAAAAGCTTTGCAAATAAAAGAAAAAATGAAACAGTCGGATATGACATAATTCCCATTATGTCATCCGGGGAGGTGGAGTATGTGAGAGAAGATCTGACGGGGCGCCGGTATGGACGTCTGACCGTCTGCCGGGAGATAAAACAGGCAGAAAAAAGCCGCCGCCATTACTGGTTGTGCCGGTGCGACTGCGGGAAAGAAAAGACCGTGGAGGAGTCCCATCTGAAAACAGGGCATACGAAAAGCTGCGGGTGCTATCGGAAGGAGCTTCCGTCCAGTCGGCGGATCGATCTGACAGGCCGTCAGTTCGGACGTTTGAAAGTGCTTGAAGAGGCGGATAATTCCAACCGGACAGGCGAATATTGGAAATGTGTCTGTAGCTGCGGACGCCTGATTGAGGCATCCAAAGAAAGCCTGTGCGCGGGGAAAACCAAGAGCTGTGGGTGCCTGCAGGCGGAGACACGAAAGAAAAACATGAAAAAAGCGATTCATTTTGTAGGCGGAACCTGCCTGGAACGAATCGCCAACCAGAAAAATACGGCAAACAATACAAGCGGCTACCGAGGCGTCTACCAGCGGGAAAATTCCCGGTGGCGGGCAGCGATCGGCTTTCAGGGAAAAGTGTACAACCTTGGAACCTTCGTAAACCTTGAGGATGCGGTGGCAGCGCGGAAAAAAGCAGAAGAGGAATTGTACGAGCCATTTTTGCGGGAACATGGCGTGAAAGCGGTTCAGAATGGAGGTATTTAAATCCGCATAAGGGGACCTGTGTTGATGATAAGACGGGAGGCAAAAAGAATGAAAAAAGCGAAGAAAAAGGGGAAAAGTTACAGTCAAGGCTGGTTTGAACGTCAGTCAAGGCGTTTCATGTCAGTGCTTTTGTGCAGCAGTATGTTGAGCACAAGCGTGGCAAATACAGCCGCATTTGCAGCAGCCACATCCGAAGGAGGGGATGAAAGACAGGAATTTTCATTGGAAAAAGAAGTTCTCAGGCAGGCAATCCGGGATGCTGCTAAAAAAGGGAAGACAGTAAAAGAGGATGCATTTACGTTTTCCGGCGATGAGGCAGAAACCTACGAGGGACTGTTTGAAGAAGGAAATCTATATGAACTGCATCCAGATTTCGAGAAGAAAAACGACCGGCTTACTTTGAAAATGTATGCCCGCTTAGAGGATGAAGAGAACATGGATCAGTATACGATCAGCGGAAATGAAGAAATTATTTTCCTGATGACCAATTCTTCTTCAAAAGAGCGCACCGGACGGATTCTGGTGGATGGAAGAGCCAGCGTATGGATGACGGTTGCGCCATTTGGTGAAGTAAAAAAGCAGGTTGAGCTGGAGACAGAGGAAGCGGTTCCGGCCGAGATAGAAAATGAGGTAAAAGAACCGGAAAGTGCAGTTCCGGCAGGAAGTGAAGATATCACAGAAGAGGATACGGCTCTGGAGGACGATGTAAAAGAGCAGGAAAATGCTTCAGATACAGGTAACAATCAAATAAAAGAAGAAACCTCGGATCCAGAAAAACAGGACAAAGCAGAGCAGAAGGAGCAGGAACCGAATACAGGAGATTCAGAAGATACCTCGGATATAAAAGAAGAACCGGAAGCAGCGGATGACAAGAAAGATTTATCGGAGCTGGATTCTGAGAACGAGAATGAAAAAGCAGGCATGGATGCGTCCGAAACAGATACATCGGATTCAGAAAATGACAGCGCCCAGGACGAAGATTCAGTTCAGGTATCACGTTCGGCTCATTTTTCGATGTTTTTGACTTCAGCTGCAATGGCATCTCCGTCTGATGCAAAAGAAGAAGAGAACGAGAACGATGAAAATGAAAAAAATAAGGCGATTGTAGGCGACGAAGCAGAAGAAGACAATTTTGAACGCATTCTGGGGGATTCATATGAAACGGTAGGCATTAAGAATGCATCCGCAGCCGCATTTGTAACTTCCGCGATGGAGCTTGGTCTGACAGACGTAGCTGTTTTGTCGGCAGTGGAAGTGGAAGAAATTCCACACTGGCAGATTTCGAAGTCTAAAAAAGCTACCAATCTGGACGAAAACTTTGAATCCCAGGTAACACTTTCCCTTCCGTCAGCGGAGGAAAAACTGGAAAATGACATTGTATTTGTGCTGGATAAATCTACCAGCGTGCAGCTGGAAAATGAGGCGTTAGAGATGCTTAAGGAGCTGCAGGCGCAGGCAAAGAAAAATGGCGCAAAAGTAAAGGTTGGAGTCGTTATTTTTAATAAAGAAGCGCATAAGTCTGACTTTATGGATTTGGAAACCCAGTATGATGCGATTGCGGCAGCGATCCGTGAGAATATTAGCAGCGGAACGAATCTTTCGGCTGGAATCCTTGCAGGTAAGAAAATGCTGGATGAGGATACGCAGGTGGCAGCAGGAAGAAAGAGCCTGGTGCTTTTAAGCGATGGCATTACCTATATTTTTGGGGAAAAACCGACGGCGGTTGCCTGGGGATTTGAGAATGATGGTTCAGAACATTCCTGGGCGGGACCGGATAACTGGATTCTTAAATATGGGAATAATAAAGCATTATCGGAGGATGAGTGGAACGAGCGCCTGGGTACAATCAAAGCGCAGATGGATGCACAGGGCGATGAATTTGACCATCCATATGAGCAAGGAGATTTAACGCCATGTACCCCACCTGGTGAAGGAAAAGAACGTGCCAATAGCGTTGATAAAGCACTCTATCTTTCCTATGAGGCATATCTGGAAGCGGCGAAGGAACAGTATCACTGCTATGCGATGCCGATTGGTTCATCTGCTGGTGAAAGCTATCCATGGGGACCGAGCTTTGTGAAATATCTGGCAGACGGAAAAACGGCAAGTTTTGAAGATATCAAAAATGACATCCTTTATGCCGTCGATCGGGGCTCGATGGTGGAAGATTATATGGGTTGGGTCAAGGATGACTACAATTTTGACTTAAAGAGCATCGACCGTCTGACTGTTGGCGGCAGGGAGCTTTCCAAATGGAAAGATGGAAATACCGTTTATTTTGGAAATGAAGACGTGAATGCAGCTCAGTATCGTTTTAAGGTGGAATACGATCCGTCGGATAAGGAAGGCGGAGAACATTTCATCTGGACGATGAATGAGGCGGTAAAAAATAATGAACCGGTGCAGCTGACCTATACGGTAAAACTGGTAAATCCGAAGAACAATCCAGGAGAATCGTATGGACGGTACGATGAAGACGGAAGCGAAGAGTATGATGGACTTTATACGAACCAGAAAGCAGTGCTGCATCCGGTTGGAAGCGATCAGGAAAAAGGAAAAACGGAAGTATTTTCGAAACCGACTGTATCATATACGATTCCGGGAGGAGAACTTCCGACGATTCCAGAGGGAGGAACTTCTAAATCGAAGACAGCGGAACAGCTGGATGAAAATTTTAAGTCTCAAGTGGCTTTGTCCTTGCCGTCAGCGGAGGAGCAGCTGGTAAGTGATGTGGTGCTTGTCTTAGATAAATCAACCAGCATGGGACTGAAAGAGCAGGCATTGGAAATGCTTCAGAACCTCAAGAAAGAAGTGCAGGAAAAGGGAGCAAAGGTCAAAGTGGGAGTAGTGCTCTTTAACAAGGAAGCCCATACGGATGGATTTATGGATTTGGAGACCCAATATGAGGCGATTGAAGCAGCCATTTGTCAGGAAATTAAGAGTGGAACCAATCTTCACGCAGGTATTTTAGCGGGTAAATCAATGTTAGACCAGGATACAGGAGTGGCAGATGAACGCAAGACACTGGTAGTTGTCAGTGATGGTATTACCTATATGTTTAATGAGAATCCGACGGCGGTTGCCTGGGGATTTATGGCAGATTCTCCGAAACATTTTGCAGGACCGGATAACTGGAAATCCAAGTATGGAAATAATCAGGCACCGACGGACTGGAATGCATGGCTGACCGGCATAGGAGCCAGACTTTCAGAGCAGAAGGATACACACGACTATCCATATGGAACGGAACCGGATGCATCGCTTATTACACCGGTGGAGGAAGCAGGAAATTATGTGAATTCGATCGATAAGGCATTATATCTTTCGTACGAGGCGTACGCACAGGCAGCTTCGGAAGGATATCACTGCTATGCGATGCCGATTACGCCGCCCGGAACGGCAAGTAACTATGAGTGGGGAATGAGTTTCATGCGGTACCTCGCGAATGGAAAGCAGGTTTCATTTGAAAGTATAGAAAATGATATTTTGTATGCCGTTGATAAAGGTTCTGTTGTGAAAGATTATATGGGCTATGTGAAAGAGGATTATAACTTTGATTTCGATCACTTAGACCAGCTGACAGTAGGGGGAAAAGCGCTTTCTATGTATCAGGAGGGCAACACCTGGTATTTTGGAGACGGAGAACCGGGACCGCAGAATTATCGTTTTAAAGTGGTATATGACGCGGGAAATAAGGCAGAGACAGAGATGTTTACCTGGTATATAAATGAACCAGTTTCAAACTTTGCACCGGTGCAGCTGACCTATACCGTAAAACTGATAAACCCAAAGACGGCGGATGGAACATATGGAAAATATGACCGGGACGGCAGCCAGCACTATGAAGGGCTCTATACCAATCAGGAGGCGGTCCTGTATCCGGTAGACAGCCGTGGAAATGAGTATCGGCCAGAAGAATTCCCGAAGCCGACCGTATCATATGTGGTAGAACATGGAAGCCAGGAACCGGGATCTGATCCTACCCCGACCCCGAATCCAGGCAATAACGGAGGCGGAAGCCACGGCGGTCACGGAGGCGGAAGTAGTTCTGGCAGTAAAAAGTCTTCGACCACAACCGCGTCGGGACCGGCAGCCCAGCCGACGGAACCGGTTACGCCGGTTGTACCAGAACCTCAGCCGGTTGTACCGGCAGAAGGACTTCCGAAGACCGGGGATACGGATCGGATGGATGTGCCGATGGCTCTGCTGGCAATTGGAATGATGGCAGCAGCTTATGTATTAATGACGGGCAGAAAAAAGACGGAAGAGTAAGACAAGATATAGAAAAATAAAAATTGCCCGGTTATAAGAGCAGGTTTTTAGGGCGGCGCCAGAAAAAATGGCGCTGTCCTAAAACTATGCTGTTATCTGTTTCGTTTTGTATGCAAATTAATACATCATTTATAAAAATATATAATTTGCTTAATAAATAAAGGCGCAGAACGTTTCACGGGCAAAGATGGAGGGATCGATGCAAAAGTGGACACGGAAAGCAGCGGCTGTGATAGCTGTCATCTGTCTGGCGTTCGGTACAGCAGGGGTGGTAATGCATAAATGGGATGAAATGCGTCAGGAGAAGGCGCAGGAAGAGTTGACTGCCCAGGTTGTGGGAATGTCAGAAGCAGGGACGACGGGAGAAACAATGCCGGAGAAAAAAGTGCCAGAAGTGGAAAATGAGATAGGTGAGACGGATGCAATAAAGGAGACAGAATATGTGTCAGCAATTGATTTTTCAGCGCTGGATTTCCAGAATCCGGACGTCGTTGCCTGGATTCAGATTCCGGGAACTCAGATCAATTATCCGGTGGTTCAGGGGAAGGACAATGATTATTACCTGCACCGTGACCTGAACGGACAGAAGAGCACGGCGGGCACGATTTTTCTGGACTATGCCGATCAGGCAGATTTTTCGTCCCTGCATAACGTGCTGTACGGCCATCACATGAAGAATGGAAGTATGTTTAAGGACATTTCCAGATACAAGGATCAGGGCTATTTCGATCAGCATTCAGAAATCATTCTTTATACGCCGGAGCGGGAGATTCATTTAAAAGCCCTGGCGGCTGTCTGCACATCGCCGGATGCGATCCGCCGGAAAACGGAGTTTGCATCGGGAGAAGAATTTGCGTCATATATTCAGCAGATGACAGCGGGCGCGAGCGCGTCCGCGCCGATCGAGGGGACGATCGTGCGTTTGTATTCATTTGTGACATGCAGCTATGAATTTAACAATGCCCGGACAATTCTATATGCGTATGAATCGGCAGAATAGTAACTGTTCACGGGTAGGCACTTTTGGAACCGAAAGTGCCGTAAGAAAACGTGGTGGCAGCAGGAATTTGCCGTATTTAAATGCGAAGCCACGGCAAATTCCGTTACTGGGCACGTATGCGTGAACAGTAACGCAGAATAAGATGGGGAATGTCCCAGATGTGGAAAAACAAAATGCGTTACCATGATGCAGTAACTGGATAGACAGAAAGACATAACATGGAAACGGACCGGAAAGAAATGTTTATACGCTACTGCATCTGGAAATAGATCTATCAAGGGAGGTAAAGGGATGGAAGAGAGAAAAATCAGGGGAAGGAGCCGGAGACGGAAGTATAAAAATCAGATGCGCCGTCCGATAGCAGTATTGCTGGCGCTGATGCTGTCGTTTAGTTCCTTCGGTACGGCGACTGCTTATGCGGATGATGCGGCAGTTGTCAAAGAAAGTGTGGACACAGCGGGAACGCAGGAGAAAGTCGATCTGGATAAGTGGATGGAGAAAGAAGTATTTGGTACTGGAAAACAGGCAGAGAATATTGCTGGGAAAGATACTGTTGGAGTGCAGGATGGTTCTACGGTAGCGGATGTTTCTGGAGATGAGGGCTCAGATGGAGCTGGTGAAGGAAATGAAGCCGGAACTGTGGGTTCTGTGAATGAAAATGGAAACAGCCAGACAGGGAAAGAAAACGGTCAGAATCCGTCGGGTGAACAGACGGATAATCCATACGATTCGATCGAACGCCCATCTCAGTCTGACACGGTAGAAATTATTCCGGGTGCGCCGTCCGACTCGAAAAAGAACGAATCGGATGCCAATTCCGGTACAGGCTCTGCAGGTTCGGCGTCGGGAGCAGCCGGAGATTCTAATTCTCAGAATGGACAGGAAAATGTGGATAATTCCGGAAACCAGACGGGCGGCAGCCAGGAGACAGAGGTAAAACCTGTTTTACCGGAAGAGAAGGATTATGAATATTTTTATGATAAAGAAACTGGAAAATTTAAGGTAACCTTTAATATCAAAGAAGATGCCAAGGGTGACCAGACGATTGAGCTGAGCAAGGTGATGGAAGAGATCAATGCGGCTGGAAAGAAGCAGTTTGAACAGTGGTTCCAGACTAAAGAAGGTGCGGACGAGCTGGAAAATGCACAGTATTACGGACAAAATACGATCCGTCAGGTTTTCAATGGAGTTGAATATAGCTATAATATAAAAAATGGAACAGTCTGTCCGTATGAGGAACCGGGATGTACAATGGTATTTGATGTTTATATTACCAACGGTTCCAAACATACATATGTGTATAAAAATAACAGCTTTATCGTATCGACACCGGACATGAGCAATCAGGATCAGACAGGAGTCATTGGATTTGACGGACAGGAACTGCCGGATGATTATACGAAGGGATTTCTTTCTCCCAAGTATGATATAAAGAATTCCAGCACAACAGGAGTTATTGAAAATCTGATTGATGAGGCATTGAAAGACACGCAGTCTCAGCGCCAGTACGGAATTGATAAGGACGGAAATTTAACGACGTCCTATATCAAATTAACGAAAAACGATATTAACGTTGGAGAACCGGTTTATCAGATTGGCAAAAAATATTATCTGTATTCAGAAAAATATGATTGTTATTATTGCGATTTTAATAGTGCACAGGTGGAAGAAAAACCAAAAGGTTCTGGAAAGTATTTTGTAAGCTCAATTCCGTCCAGTGGAAAAAACAATTATGCGATCAAGGCGGATGGAAGTAAATATTATGCTCCGTGGGTGCGTGGCGGTGAGATTGATGCAATCCGGGCATCAAAATATAAAATTCAGGATGCCTTGAATCAATATCTTTCTAAAAATAACACGACACTAGAAAAAGAAGTTCTTAAATACTACAACGAGAAAGGAGGAACTTCCTACACGACGATCGAGGAACTGCTTTCCAAGAATGAAGCAGCGGCAAATGAACTAACGCGAGCGGGAGAGACCGGAAATTCTTCCTTGGCTTCTCTGGATCCGATGCTGCTTCATTCCAGCAGTCAGTATGATAATTTTTATCAGAATATTTTCAGCTTCAATGTCGGCAGCCAGGAGGATATGAAAAAATTCCTGGAAAATGAAAATCTGGGTCACGGTCATAGTCATGGAAATTGGGCGACGGATGGGTGTGAGATGACGATCGGCGATTATATGGCGGATAAGTTAAATGAAACGGATGGTGCATGGGATAAGGCAAATGCATATTTTAATGCACTCTTAAAATCGGGCGTCTCATCGGAAGAAGCTACCTGGGTTGCATTTACCATGGCAACCAATATCGATGGCGAACGTGCAGATAACAATTATCAGAATTCCGCCTGGAACTGGTACAGTTCCATGGTTCTCAAACAGCAGGATGGCACCTTCAACCTGACCAAGGTAGATACGGATGGCAGCCAGCTCGGAGACGACGAGGGCGAGGGGCAGACTTCGTTCTATCTCTGGTATATAGACAGCAAGACGGAGACAGATGAACAGGGAAATCAGAAGACAACGGATGTGACAAAATACTGTGTTTATGTGGATCCGGTCTACGAAACGGTAGAAAATGAAGATGGGACGAAGAGCCAGAAACTGGTAAAAGATGGATATTATGGCTGGGTTGAGTACGATCCGGACAACAAAGAGTTAAATTATACCGTCTCGACGACCAACGGAACCCTGAATATTGATTATGCACTTTTAGAGGGAGTGGTCTATTACCTTCAGGAAAAGGCGGCGCCAGATGGATATAAGGTGGATTCCAATATTTATGTGATCTGCGATGAAGAATCGTATCAGCAGATGACAGCCGAAAAAGGGGTAAGCAGTGTGATTAACCCGGCCACCGGCGTGGAGAGCGCTGTGGTTTATATGGGCGCAATCAAAGGCGGCGAAACTCTGAAAGTAAACTTTGTCAACGGAAAGACAGCTCCGAAGCCAGATCCAACCCCGGATCATGGGGGTGGCGGAAGCCACGGCGGTCATGGAGGCGGCGGTTCCAGTTCTGGCGGAAAGAAGACAACCTCTGCGGGACCGGGGACAGTCACCGAAGAACCGGTGCTTCCGGAACAGCCGGCGGAAGTGCCGATTGAAAATATTCCTGCACAGGGACTTCCGAAGACAGGAGAGGACGGAGTAAACACATCGGCTCTGATGCTGACACTCGGACTGATCGCATCTGCTTATGTATGGATGAGCGGCAGACGGGAGGAAGAAGAGAACCGTAAAAACTAAAAGAAAACGGTGATGATAAAGACGCAGAAACGTTGTAAACAGGTATAAATCGAACAGATATAAATCAAACGGCAGCTGCTAAACAGGTGGATACAGTAAGTATCTCTTCCTGTTTGGCAGCTGCCGTTTGTCAAAATATATTTTTTAAATAAAATACTCCGCCTCACTTCTGCGCGTATAGTTCTGCTCCAGCATCGCGACGTGGGACAGAAAAGCCTCGTTGTCGAAGTATTTCGCGCCAGCCGGGCAGATCTTGATGCACGCCTGACATTTAATGCAGATACCGGTGCAGGTGTCTGGTGCATCTGCCGGGATAGAGCCCATCGGACAGACCGTTGCACAGATGCCGCAGCCAGTACATTTTTCCGGATCGGTGACTGGTTTGGCTTTCAGGAAGACAGCCGGTTTTCCGTCGGTGCCGAGCGGTGTGTAATATGGTCCGACCGGATCATCGCCGCGCACGGCAATCGGAGCCGGGATTTCGGTCAGGGAAGTGATCTTTTCAGCTGCTTTGATGCCGAATGCATGGATCTGTGCGAGATCATCTGCATCTGGACGTCCGGTTGCCAGCTTGTCGCTGAATACGTGCTCGGTCGGGATACCGGCACCCGCAATGGTGTGGAAACCGTGCGCCTCTAATTCATTGCGAAGCTCGATGAGCCCATTGTCGAAGTTGCGGTTTCCGAAGACAGCCACCGGAACGGCGAGCGCTCCATTTCCCTCAAAATGGGTCTGTACAAATGGAAGCATCTTGTTCGGGATGCGTCCCGCGTAGACCGGGGTGCCGATGACGAGCAGATCGTCTGCCCCGTATGTATGAACTTTTTCGCGGCTTTCCGGCAGCGTGAAATCATAGGAATCCATCGGGACACCGAGTGTATCCGCGATCGCCTGCGCCAGCGTGATGATAACCTTTTTCGCGTTGCCGGTCGGACTAAAATAGACTGCGTGTACGTGATTGATTTTCATGAAAATACCTTCTCTTCATATGTTTAAATTTAATTCGGCGAAATACCTTATTATAGTAGGTATTTTAATGGATTTATGGTGGACTGTCAATGAAACATGAGTTTTTGCAGAATTACCAAAATATCATTACATATGTCTTGTCACATGAAAAAATATGTGCTATACTGGTGCGGATGCACAAATGAAGTTTTGGATTGAAAGAGAACTCTGTTTGCGATAGGAGCATAGAGTGGCAGATAGTATTTTGCGATTTGAAGGCTGAACTATCTGCAGGATAAAAAGATAAGTGCAAACGTATGGTATAGAAAGGAAGGCAACAAAATGGTCCGGGAGGAAAATTATGATGTGGTCATCGTCGGGTGTGGCGTAGGCGGTCTGTACACCGCTTTAAACCTGCCGTCGGAAGACCGGATCTTAATGATTTGCAAGGAAGATATAGAGAGCTGTGATTCCATGCTGGCGCAGGGAGGTATCTGCGTGCTGCGGGATGAGACAGATTATGATGCGTATTTTGAGGACACGATGCGCGCGGGACACTACGAGAACCGCAAGGAGAGTGTGGATATCATGATCCGTTCCAGCCGGGATGTGATAAATAATCTGCTGAAATTAGGCGTAGGGTTTGACAAAAATCCAGATGGCAGTTTAAAATATACAAAGGAGGGCGCGCATTCGCAGCCGCGTATCTGTTTCCATGAGGACATCACGGGAAAAGAGATCACGACGACCCTGCAGACGCGTGTAAAAGAACTTCCGAATGTAGAAATCCGGGAATATACCGTTATGACAGATATTTTGGTTGAAAATGGTATCTGCACCGGCATTCTGGCAAAGAATGCAGCCGGCGATATTTTAAAGCTCCATGCGAAAGACACGGTTCTGGCGACCGGCGGCATCGGCGGGCTTTACAAGCATTCGACGAACTTCCCGAGCCTGACGGGCGATGGACTGGATGTGGCAAAGAAACACGGCGTGCGTCTGGAGCATCTCGATTATGTCCAGATTCATCCGACCAGCCTGTACAGCAAGAAGCCGGGACGCAGCTTCCTGATTTCAGAATCTACCCGCGGCGAGGGGGCAGTTCTGTTAAATGGAAAGGGCGAGCGCTTTGTCGATGAGCTTCTGCCGCGTGATGTGGTGACGCAGGCGATCGAGAAGGAGATGGAAAAAGAAGGCAGCGATCATGTATGGCTGTCGTTTAAGGCAGTTCCGGAGGAGACGATCCGGAACCATTTTCCGCACATTTATGAGGAGTGCTTAAAAGAGGGCTACGATATCACGAAGGAACCGGCTCCGGTCGTACCGGCGCAGCATTATTTTATGGGCGGTATCTATGTCGATCATTTCTCCGAGACGACGATGGACCACCTGTATGCGGTTGGTGAGACGAGCTGCAACGGCGTACACGGAAAGAACCGGCTTGCCAGCAACAGTCTGCTGGAAAGCCTTGTATTTGCAGAGAGAGCGGCAGGCAAGATCGCCGGACGGGAGGACGAAGAGTATGAATCCAATTACGATGCAGCTTGTTGCGGATGAGTATATCCGCATGGCGTTAAAGGAAGATATCAACAGTGAGGACGTTTCGACGAACGCGGTCATGCCGGAATACCGTAAGGGCGAGGTACAACTCTTAGCCAAGGCAGACGGTATTATCGCCGGTTTACAGGTGTTTGAACGCGTGTTTAAACTTCTGGACGAGGCGACCGAGACAAAATTTGAGGTAAAAGACGGGGATACCGTCACAAAAGGGCAGTTTTTAGGCGTGATCACCGGCGACATCCGGGTGCTTCTTTCTGGCGAGCGGACGGCGCTCAACTATTTACAGCGGATGAGCGGCATTGCGACCTATACGAATCAGGTGGCGAAGCTCTTAGAAGGAACGAAGACGACGCTTTTAGATACGCGCAAGACGACCCCGTGTATGCGTATATTTGAAAAATATGCGGTCAAGGTTGGCGGCGGCAGCAACCACCGTTACAACTTATCGGACGGCGTGATGCTCAAGGATAACCATATCGACGCAGCCGGCGGAGTTAAGGCGGCGGTTGAGGCGGCGAAGAAATATGCCCCATTTGTCCGCAAGATCGAGGTGGAGACGGAAAATCTCGATATGGTGCGCGAGGCAGTGGAAGCGGGCGCTGATATTATCATGCTGGATAATATGACCCCGGACGAGATGGCGGAGGCGATCCGCATCATCGACGGACGCGCCGAGACGGAGTGTTCCGGAAATATGACGAAGGAAAATATCGCAACGATCACGAAATTAGGCGTAGATTATGTGTCCAGCGGCGCGCTGACGCACTCGGCACCAATTCTGGATCTGAGCCTCAAACATCTGCGGGCATTATAAAAATTTAAAAACTAAGAAAGGACAGGGAAAACAGGATGGAAACAACGATGACAGGAGTACAGCGGAGAAAGAAAATACTGGAAATGCTGGGACAGTCATCCACACCGCTTTCCGGCGGGGCGCTGGGGCGGGCAGTCGGCGTGAGCCGTCAGGTGGTGGTGCAGGATATCGCGCTTCTGCGTACCGAGGGACACCCTGTCCTTGCGACTGCCCGCGGTTATGTGCTGGAGGTGCCGCACCAGACGGAACGCCTCTTTAAAATGTGCCATACGACCGAGCAGACGCGCGAAGAGCTGAATACGATTGTTGATCTGGGCGGCGAGGTGCTGGATGTCATGGTCAACCACCGCATCTATGGAAAGGTATCGGCGCCGTTAAATATCCGCAGCCGCCGCGATGTTGAGGCATTTGTGGAAAATATCCGGACTGGGCGATCTACGCCGCTTTTAAACGTGACATCGGGCTATCATTTCCATCACGTGGTTGCCGATCAGGAGGAGATTCTTGACGAGATCGAGGCAGCGCTGCGGGAAAAGGGATTTCTGGCGGACTTCCTGTCATACGAGCAGGAAGAGGTGGAAAAATAGGGGGAAAGTCAAAAGAAATGAATTTTTGAAATTATTTTAAAAAATATGAAATTTCCTGTTGACATTCTTTTTCAAATGTTATATACTATCTTTGCTGTCGATGAGACAGATAAGCAGTTGGCTGAGAGGTCAGGTGCGGGAATGGTTACAGTGCCGGATAAAACGGTCAGAATCGCAAAATGAATATGAGTCTGTAGCTCAGCTGGATAGAGCAACGGCCTTCTAAGCCGTGGGTCGGGGGTTCGAATCCCTTCAGGCTCGTCGAATCTGTTTCGACAGATTCCTATGGTGGATATAGCGCAGTTGGTTAGCGCGCCAGATTGTGGCTCTGGAGGCCTAGGGTTCGAATCCCTATATCCACCTTCCTTTTAAAAGGATCTTTTGCTGATGGGCTATCGCCAAGCGGTAAGGCACAGGACTTTGACTCCTGCATTCGTTGGTCCGAATCCAACTAGCCCAGTTAAATATGGGGTATTAGCTCAGTCGGTAGAGCACTTGACTTTTAATCAAGTTGTCCGGGGTTCGAATCCCCGATGCCTCATTACGAAGACACATTGCAGATGCGATGTGTCTTTTTGTGTAATGGGAAATCCCTTGGAAGTCTCTATTACACAAAAAGGCGCTAACGTGCCAATGATGCGCGCTCGCGCGAAATTGTAATATGAGGAGGTTTTAAGTTATGGCAAAAAAGTCCATGCGCGTAATCGGGGAGTACACAATGATCACAGCGGCGACCTTTGTCGTGGCGGCAGCCGTCTATTTCTTTCTGATTCCGAGCGGTGTATCGGTGGGAAGTATTTCCGGTCTGGCGATGCTTTTGGGAAATGTGATACCGCTGCCGATTTCAGTGCTGACCTTTATTTTAAATGCGGCGCTTCTGGTGGTGGGCTTTCTCTTTATCGGACGCGAGTTCGGCGTCAAGACGGTGTATACGTCACTGATTCTGCCGGTTTTTCTGTGGGTGTTTGAGCAGGTTTTTCCGGATTTTGTGTCGATCAACCAGGATGCGATGATGGATACGGTCTGCTATATCTTTGTTGTCAGCGTTGGTCTGGCTCTTTTGTTCTGGATGAATGCCTCGTCGGGCGGTCTGGACATCGTGGCAAAGCTCTTAAACAAATATTTCCATATGGAGCTGGGAAAAGCGATGGCGCTTCCAGGCATGTGTGTGGCGCTCTCATCCGTGTTTTTTAGCGATAAAAAACTGGTGGTGCTGGGCATTCTGGGCACATACTTAAACGGAATTGTGCTGGATCATTTTATTTTCGGTCTGAATCTGAAAAAGAGAGTTTGCATTATCTCGGAAAAAGAAGAAGAGATACGCCAGTTTATCCTGCATACGCTTCACAGCGGCGCGACGATCTATCAGGGATTCGGCGCGTTTGACAATGAGCCGAAGACGGAAATTATCACGATCGTAGATAAAAACGAATATGCACAGCTCATGCCGTATATATTAAAAACAGATCCGAAGGCATTTGTGACGGTGTATGCGGTAAATGAGATTATTTATCGTCCCAAAAGATAGAAAATGATGTTACTGATAAAAAAACTCAGTAAGCAAAAATGAACAAAATTTGCTTGACGTGGTAAGTGATTCATGATATAGTCTCATTGAAGTTAGATGAGACTAACCTGCAAAAAGGAAAATAGAAGGCAGAAAAAGCCTTTTATTTTTTGAAAGATAGTTAGCCATATCTAACTAAGGGTAGACATGGCTAACTAAGAGAAGCAGTTAGGAGGCAGAAAGATGGAACGGTTGTTTGAAGAAGTATTCGTAGAGGTGTGTGCGCCGACTCTTCGTGGTATCAAACCGTCGAACTTGTTCCGCTATCAGCCGCAGAACCGTGATAAACTCCTGGAAGCGCTTGATTTCTGGAACCGGGAACTGGAACCGTCGGGGCTTCAGGTGCGGGCGCTTAAAGAGTGCAGCCGGACGGGCGCGTTTCTGATTCTGGTGTACCGCGAGGAATGGCTTCGCTTCATTCTGGGTAAAATATCTGTACAGCACTTTTTAAAAAAGTCTGGTTACCAGATGAAGAAGACGGTCGATGGATTTTTGAGGCAGCTTTCCAACCGGCTTTGTCTGGAACATGATTTTCCACATGAGATTGGCATTTTCCTGGGGTATCCGCTTGAGGATGTTGTTGGATTCATTGAAAATCAGGGAAAAAATTATACCTGCAGCGGTTACTGGAAGACGTATGGCGACCCGCAGGAAGCAAAACGGCGGTTTGATTCATACCGGGAATGCACGGAAGTGTGCCGGGAGAAATACCGTCAGGGGACACCGATTATTCAGCTTGTAAAAGCCGCATAATAAATCTAAGTAAGTAAATTATTCACAAGGAGGAAATAAAAATGAGCAAGGTAGCAATTGTATACTGGAGCGGAACAGGAAACACAGAGGCTATGGCAAATTACGTAGCAGAGGGCGTTAAGAAAGCGGGCGGCGAGGCTGATTTATTTACTTCCGCAGAGTTTGGCGCTGACAAAGCTGGCGAGTATGACAGAATCGCATTTGGCTGCCCGTCCATGGGGGCTGAACAGTTAGAGGAGTCTGAGTTCCAGCCGATGTTCGACGAGGTTAGCCCGGTTCTCTCTGGCAAAAAGATTGCATTATTCGGTTCTTACGGATGGGGCGACGGCGAGTGGATGCGTACCTGGGAGAGCGACTGCATGACTCTGGGCGTAACCATGGCTTGCGAGCCGGTAATCTGCAACGCAACGCCGGACGAGACAGCAGGTGCTGAGTGCGAGGCACTGGGCGAGGCTCTTGCAAACGCATAAGTAGAATTGCATAAAAACACATATATAATAAGAAGAAGTAGAATTACCTGCGAACGCAGGACATCTTAAATTGCCATAATAAAGATGCTTAAAAATTGAAAATCAGAAAAGGAAGTGTCCTCCCGCGGCGCTTCCTTTTTTGTGGACAAATATCCCCTTTTCGAAAACTCCAAAATGTGATATGATAAAAAATAAAACTGTTTGATTTGACTCAAACAACAGTATCAATTTACGAAAAGAAACAACGGAGGGAATGTATATGGAAGAAAATAAAAAACCATTGGCAGAGGGAGAGGAGAAGGAAGAGACTGTCTCCAAGAACTTTATCGAGCGCGAGATTGACAAAGATCTGGCAGAAGGCGTTTACGATCATGTCCAGACGAGATTTCCTCCGGAACCGAACGGATATCTTCATATTGGACACGCTAAATCGATTATTCTGAATTCTGGACTGGCAAAAGAATACAACGGAAAATTCAATCTCCGTTTTGATGACACCAACCCGACGAAGGAGAAGACAGAGTTTGTTGAGTCGATCATCGAGGATGTAAAATGGCTGGGCGCTGATTTTGAGGATCGCCTGTTTTTTGCATCCAACTATTTCCAGCAGATGTATGAGTGTGCAGTTCTTCTTATTAAAAAGGGAAAAGCATTCGTCTGCGATCTGACAGCTGATCAGATCCGTGAGTACCGCGGTGATTTTAACAATCCTGGTAAGGAAAGCCCGTACCGCAACCGCAGCATCGAGGAGAACTTACAGCTCTTTGAGGAGATGAAAGAAGGCAAATATGCGGATGGCGAAAAGGTGCTGCGTGCGAAAATTGATATGGCATCCCCGAACATCAATATGCGTGATCCGGTTATTTATCGTGTAGCCCATATGCATCATCACAACACCGGGGACAAATGGTGCATTTACCCGATGTACGATTTCGCTCATCCGATTGAGGATGCGATTGAGCACATCACGCATTCGATTTGTACGCTGGAATTTGAGGATCACAGACCGCTTTATGACTGGGTCGTAAGAGAGTGCGAGTTTGAGAATCCGCCGCGCCAGATTGAGTTTGCGAAGATGTATCTGACCAACGTCATTACCGGAAAACGTTATATCAAGAAACTGGTAGAAGATAAGATTGTAGATGGCTGGGATGACCCGCGTCTGGTAACCATCGCAGCGCTGCGCCGCAGAGGTTACACGCCGGAATCCATCCGCCGCTTTGTAGAGCTGGCAGGTGTCTCCAAAGCAGATAATTCCATCGACAGTGCAATGTTAGAGTACTGCCTGCGCGAGGATCTGAAATTAAAGAAGTCCCGTGTGATGGCAATTCTTGACCCGGTCAAGCTTGTTATCGACAACTATCCGGAAGGACAGATCGAGGAGCTGGATGCACCAAACAATATGGAGAACGAGGAACTTGGTTCCAGAAAGATTCCATTCGGCAGAGAACTTTACATCGAACGCGAGGACTTTATGGAAGAACCACCGAAGAAATACTTCCGTCTCTTCCCGGGCAATGAGGTCCGCCTGATGAACGCGTACTTTGTTACCTGCACCGGATGCGAGAAAGATGCAGACGGCAATGTAACGGTTGTTCACTGTACCTACGATCCGGAGACGAAGAGTGGTTCCGGCTTCAATGCAAGAAAGGTAAAAGGTACGATTCACTGGGTAGCAGCACAGACTGCACTGAAAGCAGAAGTACGTCTCTATGAGAATCTGGTAGACGAGGAAAAGGGCAAACTCAATGCAGATGGAACGCTGAACTTAAATCCGAATTCCCTACGCGTTCTGAAAGAGTGTTACTTAGAGCCGGGTCTGAAAGAGGCAAAAGCATTTGAGAGCTTTCAGTTCGTCCGCAATGGATACTTCTGCGTGGACTGCCGCGACAGCGAGCCGGGCAAACCGGTTTTCAACCGGATTGTTTCGCTGAAGAGCTCTTTCAAGCTTCCGAAATAAATCAAGGACAAATCTTGAAAATGTATAAAAAAATACAGAAAAAAGCGGCTTTGTTCTGATGAAAAAAGGAGAGAACGGGACTTTCAGAATACATTTTAGAATATGAGCAAAATGCTTGAGAGGTCTTGGCGATTCTTCCGGGGGTTGTTAAGAAAAATGTAGAAAAATGTAGTAATAACCTATAAAAAGCAGGTTGTTTTTGCTAATAAAACACCCTGCTTTTTGTGCATAATTTATGAAAGGCTTGGTTGACAATCAGGGGGGTTACTGTTATAATTTAAGTAAAGTGAGCTGATCATGTCAATCTGTGGCTTCACTTGTTACAGTTAAGGGGAAAAGCCCCTTATAAATTGCTTTCAAAAATGGAATGCATTCCACAATATGGAATCTTACTGGTGGAATTTTATAAGTATAATTTTTCACAAAGAAAGCAGAACCTAAAATAAATAAGGAGGTGCAATGCACAATGTGGACTGAACCAACTATGCCTTTCGGGCAGTCAGTTATCGTTTCTCTGCTGGGTCTTTCGGTAGTTTTCCTGGCTCTGATCTGTCTGGCTCTGGCAATTATGGTAATTTCCAAGATTCTCCGCTCCGTTGTTTCTGATGGTGCTAAGGCCCCGGCCGCAGCACAGAAAGCAGCACCGGCTGTGTCGGACGAAGCTGATAAGGAATTACTTGCCGTGCTGATGGCAACGATCGGGGATGACCTCGGATTGCCGACAGACAAGTTTAAGATCTTGAGCGTGACAGAAGTTAAGTAATGAGAAACAGGAATGAAAGGAAATCGAAAGGAAGGTTAGAGCAGTTATGAAGTATACGGCTACCCTCAATGGAAAACAGTACGAAGTAGAACTTGAAAGAATCGATGCATACGAGCCAATGCCGCGTTACGGCGAGGCTCCGGCAGCAGCACCGGCTCCAGTAGCAGCACCGGCGCCTGCACCAGCAGCACCAGCAGCAGCACCGGCAGCAGCACCGGCAGCAGGTGCAACTACCGTAGAGGCTCCGATGCCAGGTAAAATCCTGAACATCAAAGTATCTGCAGGACAGGCAGTTAAGTTTGGTGAGACCGTCATCGTGATGGAAGCTATGAAGATGGAAACTGAAATCGTTGCTCCGGCAGACGGTACAGTAGCACAGATTCTTGTCAAAGCAGGCGACGCCGTTGACACAGGTGCAGCACTGGTTACCCTGAACTAATAGACGATACTATGATAAATAGCAACTGTTTACAAAAAGGAATTTTCGGAACTGAAAATTCTGTATGATACAGTTCAGGCAACAGATTTTGCCGATTTGGAATACAAAGCATCGGCAAAATCCCATTACTGGGCACACATGTGTGAACAGTAATGATAAACATTCGAAAGGACGTAAAGAATTATGAAATATGTTGCTACGATCAATGGAAAGAAATACGAAGTTGAAGTAGAAAAATTAGAAGCTTACAAATCTCTGGATCGTAATGGTGTAGCAGCTCCGGCAGCTCCGGTTCTTCCGGCATCCGCACCGGTACAGAGACCGGCAGCACCGGCTCCGGCTCCAGTTGCAGCAGCACCGGCTCCAGCTCCGGCACCGGCAGCAGCTCCGGCTCCGAAGGCAGCAGCTCCGGCGGGCGCAACTACCGTAGAAGCTCCAATGCCAGGTAAAATCCTGAACATCAAGGTATCTGAAGGACAGGCAGTTAAATTTGGCGAAGTAGTAGTTATTATGGAAGCCATGAAAATGGAGACTGAGATCGTTGCTCCGGCAGACGGTACAGTCAGCAAGATCCTTGTTAAGGCTGGCGATTCTGTTGATACAGGAGCTGCTCTGGTTGCTCTGAACTAGGAGGTTAGGTAATGAACTTTTTTGAAATATTAAAAGAGCTTCTTGCACAGTCGGGTTTCGCAGCATTGACCTGGAGAAGCTGTGTAATGATTCTCATTGCTTTTGTATTATTATACCTGGCAATTAAAAAGCAGTTCGAGCCGCTTCTTCTGCTTCCGATTGCATTTGGTATGTTCCTGGCAAACCTGCCGTTGGCTGACCTGATGAAGGAAAGCGAGCCGTGGTATACCGCAGGTGTTCTGCGTATCATCTACGGCGGTGTTAAGTCCAGTTTGTTCCCGTGTCTGATCTTCATGGCAGTAGGTGCCATGACAGACTTTGGTCCGCTGATTGCAAACCCGGTGAGCCTTCTGCTTGGTGCAGCTGCTCAGTTCGGTATCTACATTGCATTCATGCTGGCTAACGCAACTGGTCTGTTTACAGTAGGTGAGGCAGCTGCTATCGGTATCATCGGTGGTGCAGACGGTCCGACCGCTATCTATGTAGCTAACAACCTGGCACCGGATCTGGTTGCTCCGATCGCCGTTGCCGCTTACTCCTACATGGCGCTGATTCCGCTGATTCAGCCGCCGATCATGAAGCTTCTTACCACTAAGAAAGAGCGTTCCATCGTTATGAAGCAGCTCCGTAAGGTAAGCAAGGTTGAGAAGATCGTATTCCCGGTATTCGTAGTACTGTTCTGCTCCCTGCTTCTTCCGTCCGTAGCTCCGCTGCTTGGTATGCTGATGCTTGGTAACCTGCTTCGTGAATCTGGTGTTACAGAGCGTCTTTCTGATACAGCTCAGAACGCACTGTGCAACATCGTAACTATCATGCTTGGTACTACCGTAGGTGCGACCGCAAACGGCGAGATCTTCCTGCGTGTTCAGACCATCGCTATCGTTTGCATGGGTCTTCTTGCATTCGCATTCGCTACCATCGGAGGTGTTCTCCTTGGTAAGGTGCTGTGCGCTGTAACCGGCGGCAAGATCAACCCGTTAATCGGTTCCGCTGGTGTATCTGCTGTACCGATGGCTGCCCGCGTTTCTCAGACAGTTGGTGCAAAAGAGAATCCGACCAACTTCCTTCTGATGCACGCTATGGGACCAAACGTAGCAGGTGTTATCGGTTCTGCCGTAGCAGCAGGTTTCTTCATGCTGATTTTCGGTTAATCGAATATTGATTTTTGGCTGTTGCAGCCGGGATCTGGCTGCATCTGGCCTGCGAAAGACCGCAGCGCCGGAAGTACCGGATCCCGTTTTTACTTATTTATATAGGTAGTTATAGAAAATTTTTTTAAAGGAGGCTTTATTGTGGCTAATAAAGTAATGTCTTTACACGATGCCGTAGAAAAGTATGTATGTGACAACGATGTACTTTGTCTCGGCGGATTTACAACAAACCGTAAACCGTATGCAGCAGTTTACGAGATCCTTCGTCAGGGTAAAACTGGTTTTGTAGGCTGGTCTGGCCCGGCAGGTGGTGACTGGGATGCGTTAATCGGTGAGGGCCGTGTGAGAGCCTACATCAACTGCTATACTGCAAACTCTGGTTACACCAACGTAGCTCGTCGTTTCCGTGCAGCTATCGAGAAGGGTGAGCTTACATATGAGGATTATTCTCAGGACGTTCTGATGCTTCAGCTTCATGCTGCATCTCTGGGTCTTCCGTACCTGCCGGTACGTATGATGCAGGGCTCCGGACTTGTTAAGTTCTGGGGTATCAGCGAAGAGAAGAGAAGAACCATGGAAGGTGTTGACAACCTGAAATGCGTAGAGATCGAGAACCCGCTTGAGCCAGGCGAGAAGCTGCTGGCTGTTCCGGTTCCGAAGCTTGACTGCGCTATCATCCATGTTCAGCAGGCCTCTCCGGATGGAACCTGTATCATCGATGGTGATGAGTTCCATGACGTAGATATCGCTGTAGCTGCAAAACGTTGTATCGTTACCTGCGAGGAGATCGTAAGTGATGAGTATATCCGTCGTGACCCAACCAAGACAAGAATCTTTGGTGAGTGTGTAGACGCCGTTGTTCGTGCACCGTACGGTGCTTGGCCGGCACAGTGCTACGGCTATTATGATGATGATGATAAGGGCTTGAAAGAGTACGACAAGGCTTCCAAGTACCTTGACGCTGAGGATGCTAAGGCACAGCTTCAGAAGGCTGCAGACAAAGCTGCTAAGGCTGCTGCTGCTAAGCCGGAAGATGAGAAGCTTGCAAAAGCTGCAGAAGTTGCTGCACAGGCTGCAAAAGATGCTGCTGACGGCACCAAGATTCCGGAGACCTTCAAGGATTACCTTCAGAAGTATGTATATGGATGCAAGGATCAGGATGATCTGCTCAACGTACTGGGCGGCGCTCGCCTCATGAACCTTAAGAATGAGCCGCATCTTGGCTATTCTACCAGACATTAATTGAGGGAGGGAAAATCTAAAATGGCTGATTATACAAAGTATACAAAGCAGGAAATGCAGGCTTACGCCATCGCAAAAAATATTAAAGAAAATCAGATCGTTATCGTTGGTACCGGTCTTCCGTTAATCGGTGCATCCCTGGCAAAACGTGTTGTTTGCCCGAGCTGCCATCCGATCGTAGAGAGTGGTCTTATGGATTGTTCTCCGATCGAGGTTCCGCGTTCTGTAGGTGACAACCGTTTCATGGCTCACTGTGCAGTACAGTGGCCAAACGTTCGTTTCGTAGGTTTCGAGGCTAATGAGTGGTTACATGATGCTGATCGTATGATCGCATTCATCGGTGGCGCTCAGATCGACCCGTACGGAAACGTTAACTCTACCTGTATCTTTGGTAAGGGTGATTATGTTAAACCTACCACACGTTTCACAGGTTCTGGCGGTGCAAACGGAATCGCTACCTTCTGCAACACCATCATCATGATGCAGCATCAGAAGAGAAGATTCATGGAGCATGTTGACTACATCACAAGCTGTGGCTGGATGGACGGCCCTGGCGGACGTGAGAGAGCAGGTCTTCCGGGCAACCGTGGACCGCAGATGGTAGTTACCGATCTTGGTATCATGAAATTCGACGAAGAGACCAAGAGAATGTACCTGGCTTACTACTATCCATTCTCCTCTCCGGAAATGGTTCAGGAGAACACTGGTTTCGAGATCGATACCTCCAGAGCTCAGCTGATGGAAGGTCCGGATCCGGAGATCATCCGCGTTATTCGTGAAGAGATCGACCCAGGTCAGGCATTCATCAAAGTTCCGAAGGAGACTAAGTAATTAGCCTTCCATAGGGAATCAAGACAGATATCATTTCTGTCGATTAATTAGTTACTGATTGCAGGCGGGACAGGAGACGAACTGTCCCGCAAGCAATTCATTTATAACCATTTTTATTTTTTATTTTATAAGGAGAAAAGAAGACATGAATATGTATTCAATGCCAGGATATTTCCAGAATATGCCTACTGTTGGTAAAGCTCTGGTTAATCCGAATCCGGAAAACGAGCAGGAACTGAAGGCTGTTGAGAACGACATCCATGAGTCCATTAAGCAGGCTCTTGATGCTGGTATCACAACCGAAGAGAAGTTAAACGCACGTGGACAGCTTTCTGCTACACAGCGTATCAACGCCCTGATCGATCCAGGTACATGGTGCCCGTTAAACAGCCTTTACAATCCGGAAGACAACCGTTTCCAGACAACTAACGTTCTGAATGGTCTTGGCCGTGTAAATGGCAAATGGGTTTACATCATCGCTTCTGATAACAAGAAGATGGCTGGTGCTTGGGTTCCGGGACAGGCAGATAACCTGCTCCGTGCTGCAGATACCGCTAAGATGCTGCATCTGCCGTTAGTATACCTGTTAAACTGCTCAGGCGTTGAGTTCCCGAATCAGGACAAAGTATACCCGAACCGTCGTGGTGGTGGTACACCGTTCTTCCGCAACGCTGAGTTAAACCAGCTTGGTGTTCCGGTTATCGTAGGTATCTACGGAACCAACCCGGCAGGTGGTGGTTACCACAGCATTTCCCCGACTATCCTGATCGCTCATAAAGATGCGAACATGGCAGTTGGTGGCGCTGGTATCCTTTCCGGTATGAACCCGAAGGGTTACATCGATGAGGAAGCAGCAGAGCAGATCGTTAACGCTCAGATCGAGAACAGCAAACATCACGTTCCGGCTCCGGGTTCCGTGCCGATCCACTATGATGAGACCGGATTCTTCCGTGAAGTTTACGAGGATGATTTAGGCGTTATCGAGGGAATCAAGAAGTACATCAACTACCTTCCGTGCTTCAACCTGGAGTTCTTCCGTGTTGACAGCCCGAAGGCTCCGCAGCTTCCGGCTGAGGATCTGTACAGCATCATCCCGATGAACCAGAAACGTCCGTACGACATCTACGATGTAATCGGCCGTCTGTTCGATAACAGTGAGTTCTTCGAGTATAAGAAAGGCTACGGTCCGGAGATCGTTGCTGGTCTTGCAAAAGTTAACGGCCTTCTGGTTGGTGTTATCGCTAACGTACAGGGCTTACTCATGAACTATCCGGAGTACAAACAGGGTTCTGTAGGTATCGGTGGTAAGCTGTACCGTCAGGGTCTGATTAAGATGAACGAGTTCGTTACTCTGTGTGCTCGTGATAAGACACCGGTTATCTGGCTGCAGGATACCACAGGTATCGATGTAGGCGATGACGCTGAGAAGGCAGAGCTGCTTGGTTTAGGTCAGTCCCTGATCTACTCTATCGAGAATGCTAAGCTTCCGTCTCTGGAGGTTACTCTTCGTAAGGCAAGTGCTGCTGCTCACTACGTTCTGGGTGGTCCGCAGGGCAACAACACCAACGTATTCTCTATCGGTACAGGTGCTTGCGAGTACTACGTAATGCCGGGTGAGACCGCTGCAAACGCTATGTACTCCAGAAAGCTTGTTAAAGCTAAAAAAGCTGGCGAGCCGCTTCAGCCGATCATCGACAAGATGAACGCTATGATCCAGATGTACACAGACAAATCTCGTCCGAAATACTGTACAAAACAGGGTATGGTTGATGAGATCGTAGATCTGACCGATCTTCGTCCGTACATCCAGGCATTTACCGAGGCTTATTATCAGAATGCTCAGGCTATCTGCCCGATGCATCAGATGCTGGCTCCGAGATCTACTCGTGAGTTCATCAACTACGGTAAATAATTATCAAATTAAAACGGCATTGTGATAGGTGCCGCTAAGATAACATTTTAAAAAGAGAAGGCGCGTAAGTACGCGGCTGACAGTGATAGTGTAAATAGTGATAAGTAACAAATTGATAGTGTGAATAGTGTGAGGCTCTGGCGAAGCGGCTTGTCTGTATGACTGTAAATGAACCGTTTTGCCGGATGCTTGCAGATAAATCGGGCAAAGGAACTGGAACCTTTGCTCGATTTATTGGTATACTCAGGCAGATAAGTAATAAGTAATAGTTTTGTTAAGAATTATTTTATAACATTTTCAAGATTTTACAGCGACTTTTAGTTGATTTTGTGGTATTATGATGGGTGGAGACGATGTGATAGCACGGATCTGCCAAAACATCGTTGAAACAAAAATCAGGCATAGAAAGTCAGTATTGAAAGGAAAAAGATACATCATGAGCGAAATTTTCACTTTAGGTATCGACGTAGGCTCTACAGCTTCCAAATGTATCATCCTGAAGGATGGCAAGGAGATCGTAGGTAAGTCTCTGATTGACGTTGGAGCAGGTACCAGCGGTCCAAGCCGTGCCATCGAGGCAGTTCTGGAAGATGCAGGCCTCAAGAAAGAAGATATGGCATTCACACTGGCTACCGGTTATGGACGTACATCTCTGATGGACGGAATTGCCGATAAGCAGATGAGTGAGCTGTCATGTCATGCAAAGGGCGCTTATTTCCTTTTCCCGAAGGTTCATACCGTAATTGACATCGGCGGTCAGGACGTGAAGGTTCTTCGCGTTGAGGACGGTGTCATGACAAACTTCCAGATGAACGATAAGTGTGCAGCCGGAACCGGAAGATTCCTGGATGTTATGGCTCGCGTTCTCGAAGTTGAGGTAAGTGATCTAGGCCGTCTTGGCGCTATGTCCAAGAAGCAGGTAGGAATCAGTTCCACCTGTACGGTTTTTGCAGAGAGTGAGGTTATAAGCCAGTTGTCGATGGGAACGGATAAATGTGATATCATTGCCGGTATTCATCGTTCAGTGGCTCATCGTGTCACGGGTCTTGCCCACCGAATCGGTGTAGTGCCGGATGTCGTTATGACAGGCGGTGTGGCTCAGAACCAGGGCGTAGTAGATGCGCTTGAGGCTGAGCTTGGCGTAAAGATTTGTACATCCCCGCTGACACAGTATAACGGCGCGCTTGGCGCAGCCCTGATGGCATATCAGGTAGCCAGCCGTCAGAAGTAACTAAGTTAATTTTTAAGAATGGAGGATAATTATTATGGCAAAACAAGTTAGTCCTGGTGTTCTTGCGCTTCGTAAAGTCGTAGATGACGTACACAAAGAGGCGCGTGAGGCCAAAGCAAGAGGCGAGTTAGTTGGATGGTCTTCTTCCAAATTCCCGTGTGAGCTTGCAGCAGCATTTGATTTACACGTTATGTATCCGGAGAACCAGGCAGCTGGTATCGCAGCTAACCGTTACGGTGAGCTGATGTGCCAGGCAGCTGAGGATCTTGGATATGACAACGATATCTGCGGTTACGCTCGTATCAGCCTTGCATATGCAGCTGGTGTACGTGTATCCCGTAAGTATGATCCGGAGACTGGTGAATACATCATCGATCCGAGCACAGGTAAACCATTAAAAGATGCTGACGGCAACGTAGTGATGGGTGAAGACGGAAAACCGAAGAAGGATCCGAAGACTCAGACTCCGTATCTGCAGCTGGACAACCTGCTTGAGATTGAAAAACTCCCGGATGGTCCGGAAAAAGAGAAACGTCTTGAGGCTATTTCTCCGATTCGTCAGATGCGTATTCCGCAGCCGGATTTCGTTCTTTGCTGCAACAACATCTGTAACTGTATGACAAAATGGTATGAGAACATCGCTCGTATGTGTAACATTCCGCTGATCATGATCGATATCCCGTACAACAATACAGTAGAAGTTCATGATGAGAATGTTAAATACGTTCGCGCTCAGTTCGACAAAGCGATCAAACAGCTGGAAGAGCTGACAGGCAAGAAGTTCGACGAGAAGAAGTTCGAGCAGGCTTGTGCAAACGCTAACCGTACCGCTAAGGCTTGGCTGAAAGTCTGTGATTTCCTGCAGTACAAACCGGCTCCATACAGTGGATTTGACCTGTTCAACCACATGGCAGACGTTGTAACTGCACGTGCTACTGTAGCTGCTGGTGATGCTTTTGAATTACTTGCAAAAGACCTGGAAGAGACAGTTAAGAAGGGTGAGACCACAACTCCGTTCCCGGAGAAATACCGTGTTATGTTCGAGGGTATTCCGTGCTGGCCGAAACTGCCGGCTCTGTTCAAACCGCTGAAGACCCACGGTGTAAACGTTACTGCCGTTGTATATGCTCCGGCATTTGGTTTCGTTTACAACAACATCGATGAGATGGCTCGTGCTTACTACAAAGCTCCGAACTCTGTCTGCATCGAGCAGGGTGTTGACTGGCGTGAAGGCATCTGCCGTGATAACAAGGTAGATGGCGTTCTGGTTCACTACAACAGAAGCTGTAAACCGTGGAGTGGTTACATGGCTGAGATGCAGCGTCGCTTTACTGCTGACCTGGGTATCCCGTGTGCTGGTTTCGACGGCGATCAGGCTGACCCGCGTAACTTCAATGCTGCTCAGTACGAGACTCGTGTAGAGGGTCTGGTTGAGGCAATGGAAGCAAATAAGCAGGCAAAGGAGGCTAAATAACCATGAGTGTTAACGCATTATTAGAAGAATTTAAGGTAAAAGCTGCAACTCCGAAGCAGCAGCTTGCTGAATATAAAGCTCAGGGCAAAAAAGTAGTTGGTGTTCTTCCTTACTACGCTCCGGAAGAGCTTGTATATGCCGCTGGTATCGTTCCGATGGGTATGTGGGGTTCCAACACTAAGACCATCAGCCGTGCAAAAGAGTACTGCGCTACTTTCTACTGCACCATCGCTCAGTTAGCTCTGGAGATGCTGCTGGATGGAACTATGGATCAGTTAGACGGTATTATCACACCTACTATCTGTGATACTCTTCGTCCGATGAGCCAGAACTTCCGTGTAGCTATGGGCGACAAGATGAAAGTTATCTTCTTAGCTCATCCGCAGAACCGTTTCGAAGAGTTTGGTCTTCAGTTCTGTATCGATCAGTACAACCATGTAAAAGCTGATCTGGAAGAGATCGCTGGAAGAAAGATTACTGATTCTGACATCCAGGATGCTATCGTTGTATACAACAAGAGCCGTGCAGCTCGCCGTGAGTTCGTAAAACTGGCTAACGAGCACTGTGATGTTATCACACCAACCAAACGTTCCGCAGTTCTGAAGGCATTCTACTTCATGGAGAAGCCGGAATACACTGCAAAGCTGAACGAGCTGAACGCAGAGCTGGCTAAACTTCCTGTCTGTGACTGGAAGGGAACCAAGGTTGTTACCTCCGGTATTATCTGTGATAATCCGAAGCTGCTTTCTATCTTCGAAGAGAACAACATCGCTATCGCTGCAGATGATGTAGCACATGAGACACGTTCCTTCCGTGTAGACGCTCCGGAAGACGAGCTGGATCCGGTTAGAGCACTGGCTAAACAGTTCGCTAACATCGATTACGAAGTACTTCTGTACGATCCGGAATCTGACAAGAACCGTCGTGGTGAGTTCGTAGCTAACATGGTTAAAGAGAGCGGCGCTCAGGGTCTGGTACTGTTTATGCAGCAGTTCTGTGATCCGGAGGAGATGGAGTATCCATACCTGAAGAAAGCTCTGAACGATGCAGGCGTTCCGCACATCAAACTGGGTATCGACCAGCAGATGAGAGACTTCGGTCAGGCAAGCACTGCTATTCAGGCATTCGCTGACGTTCTTGCACTTCAGAAATAATAGAAGATTCGTTTGGGAAACTGAATGATGAGATAGAAACGCCCCCGCAGGAGATTTTCTTGCGGGGGCGTTTGTTTGGTGCGCCTTGCGGCATACATTTATTTATTCCTTAGTGGAGTCAGAAGAACTATTATTTGCAATTTGCTCATCCGTCACAGACCCCTGGCGGTAGCCGCTGCCTGGTTCCTGTTTGGAGTTCTTCTTTGGAGCATCCGGCTTTTTGTCTCCGGAAGTAGAAGAGGTTTCTTTGGACGGACCGGAGCTTCCGGAATTGCTGTGGCTGCCGGAGCTTCCGTTGGAATTGCTGCTATCATCGCTGGAAGAATCTTCGGATGAGCCGGTGCTGGAGTCAGAGCTTCCGGAATCTGGCGTCCTGCTGGAGCTGGTGGCTGTTTTTTTCGTCTTTTTGGAGGAGCTGTTCTGGAAATCGTCCCAGCTTTCGTTATCGAATTCATTGGAAGCCGCGGTCTGGCGGCTCTGAGCGATGCCGTTTACCGTCCAAGCGCCGTCTGCGTTTACAGTGTAGCCGTCCGGTGTCGTGGTGGAGGTTAGAAGCCAGCCTTCGGCGTCGAAATAGTAGCATTCGCTGACGCCGTCCTGGTTGCCGTCGATCCAGCGCCAGCCATTTGCCGCCCAGGTGTTGTCACCGTTGTCGTACCACCAGCGGGCAGCATTGTCACCAGCTCCATTTTTCCAGCTTCCTGCCATCGCCGGAAAAGCGACGGAGAGGGAGAGAAGACCGGTTGTTAAGCCTGCTAAAAATAAGCGTTTATTAATCATAAAGTGAAATCTCCTTTATTTCTCCTGCTTAAATGTATGTCCCATATAATAGGATAATTCTGCCGCACTGTGGCGGACCTGATCCTGCAGGTGCAGAAGATGTGTGTCATCTTCAATACGGGAATACGGTGCGATGATTCCGACCGAAGCGGAAATGCGTCCGTCAATACCGTAAATGGGAGCACCGATCCCGACTGCATCCGGGACGTATTCGCCGTGGGAAACGGCAATGCCCTTCTCACGGATGGTGCGGAGTTCTTCTGCCAATTCTGCGGGATCCGCCTTTGGAAATGCCTCAGGACGGGTTAAGCGTGTGTCCAGATAGCGGCGGATGTATTCGTCGCTCTGGAAAGCCAGAAGCGCTTTGCGGATCGCACCGCAGTGCAGATCCATCTCATAGCCAAATTCTTCGACGACCTTGAGGTGGTTCGGACCGTCCGTTTTGTCAAGTACCAGTCCCTTGTCGCCAACCTGGATGATCAGATAGGAATCCTCACGGGTACAGTAGGAGAGGTTCTTGAGAATCGGAAGCGCCGCATCCTGAATCCGCACATTGTCAGCCGCCGCCCGACCGAGAGAGATGAGGGCGGGACCAAGCTGGTAGGTGTGCGCGTGTTCATCGCGGATCACGTATTTTTTTTCACAAAATGTCTGCAAAATCCGGTGGATTGTGCTGGGCGGAAGCCCGGTTGATTCGGAAAGTTCTGCGATGGAATATTTGTGGTTGGCTTCTTTTAAAAGTTCCAGAAGTTCCATCGCGCGGAGAAGACTTTGTATCATGCAAAGAATCCTCCTGTGTTATTCTGTGATTTCCTCAACCGTCACGGTTGTGCTGTCATCCGGGGCTGCGTCGGAATCTTCTTTCTCGGAAGAAGATTCGCCGTCCTCGGAAACCGGAGCATCTGCGCGGACGGTTTCTGTTTTGACTGGTTCTTCGGAAGAGACATCTGCATCAGCCGGAGCTTTTTCGCTTTCCTCAGAATGTTCAGAAGTTTCCTCTGGAGTCTCAGCCGGAGCTTCCTTTTTCTCCGGATTTAAGGAAACATAGCTGCGTTCGGAGGCAGCTGTATCAGAAGCCTTGGAAGCTTCTTTATCGCCGGCATCGTCAAAATCATCGAAATCATCTTCAAAGTCGTGGAAATCCTCATCCAGTTCCTTGTGGAATGATTTATACTGTAAGACGTAAGAAACACCAGCTGCTGCAGCGCCGACGATAGCTGCCAGTGTCAGTAATTTACCAAAATGTTTTTTTGCCATGGTTGATACTCCTCTCTATACGATTCGATATCCTTATTGTAATACGAAACGCCTAAAAAATAAAGGGAATCTTTTGTGAACAACGGGAAGTGTGTGAATCACGTGTTACGGGGTACGTATGCGTGAACAGTAACACAGGGGCGGTAATTATGTACAGGAAGCATGAGAAAAATGCTTGTTGTCATACCGGAAATCATGTAGAATAAAATTATATATTTGCTAGGTGGTGATAAAAATAAAATGATGAATTTGAATACAAAGATGACGGCGCAGGAATTGGAACAAATGATTGCACAGATGGAAAGGATATTTACGGTTGTACGTATTTTAGATAAAGATCTACTCCATAAGATGGACGTGAGGAACGGGGAACTCCGATCCGAGGACTGCAAATGCTATTCGTTCTGGGAAAAAGGAAAGAATTGTGAGAATTGTGCGGCACAGCGCGCGCTTGCGATGAAGGGACAGTGCATGAAGCTTGAATTTATCGGTCTGAAGATGTATCAGGTCATCGCGAAGTATCTGGAGGTGGATGGAGTTCCCTGTGTGGTGGAGATGATTTCCTGTCTGGATGATGAGACACTTCTTGACGCAGAGGGAAGAGAAGCACTCGTTAAGAAATTTGCACACTACAGGCGCGAGCTGTATGCGGATGCACTGACGAGGAGCTACAGCCGGAGATATTTTGAAGATCAGTTAAAAGAGCAGCGGATGGATGCCGGTATCGCGATGCTCGATCTGGATGATTTTAAGACCTACAATGATATATATGGGCATGTGGCGGGCGATAAAGTGCTGGTGACGGTGTCGGCGGCGATTATAAGCTGTATCCGTAAGACGGACCGCTTGGTGCGTTATGGCGGGGATGAATTCCTGCTTGTGATGCCGGGCATCAGTCTGGAGGCATTTGTTGAGAAGCTGCATCGGATACAGGATCTGATCTGCAACATGAGTGTTGAAGGATATCCGCAACTGAAATTGTCAGTCAGCATCGGCGGTACGCTGACGAACGGGGAGACAGTCGGGAAGGCGATGTGCCGGGCGGACGAATTTATGTATCAGGCGAAGACCTCCAAGAACATGATTGTGACTGAGAAAGATGGACAGTGGACACCGGAGGAGATCGTGGCAGCCGGGCGGCGCAATGCGAGTCGTTACCGCATTTTGATCGTGGACGATTCGGAGATGAACCGTATGATTCTCTCAGAAATGCTGAAAGGCGAATTCGAGATTCTGGAGGCAGAAAATGGTTCAGCATGTCTCGACATGCTGAACCGTTATGAGACGAAGATTTCCCTGATTCTTCTCGATATCGTCATGCCGGGGATGAACGGCTTCGGGGTTCTGGAATACATGAACCGCAACAACCTGATCGGGGATATCCCGGTTATCATGATTTCGGGCGAAGATTCGGGCGAGGTCATCAAGCAGGCGTATGAGTGGGGAGTTTCTGATTATATCAAGCGCCCGTTCGATATGGAGGTTGTACACCGGCGTGTCTTAAATACGATCAAATTGTATGCGAAACAGCGCCGCCTGGTGGCAATGGTGACGAACCAGGTTTTTGAGAAAGAGAAGAATAGCCGGATGCTGATCAGTGTTCTGAGCGAGATCGTGGAATTTCGAAATGGCGAGAGCGGTATGCACGTACTCAATATTAATATATTGACGACGATGATTCTGGAACAGCTCGTCAAGAAGACGGACAAATACCCCTTGTCCTGGTCGAACCGGATGCTGATCAGCACGGCATCATCCCTGCATGACATCGGAAAGATCGGAATTGACGAGAAGATTTTGAATAAACCGGGTCGTCTGACGCCGGAGGAGCGTAAGATCATGGAAAAACATACAGTGATCGGTGCGGACATGCTTGCGAATCTTCAGATGTATGAGGATGAGCCGCTGATGAAAGTGGCGTACCAGATCTGCCGTTGGCACCATGAGCGCTATGATGGAAAAGGATATCCAGATGGTCTAAAAGGGGAGGAGATCCCGATCTCAGCGCAGGTGGTGGCGCTGGCGGATGTGTATGATGCGCTGACAAGTGAGCGCGTCTATAAAAAGGCTTATTCTCATGAGGAGGCGGTGCAGATGATCTGCAACGGAGAGTGTGGTACATTTAACCCGCTCCTGCTTGAGTGCCTGTGTGAGATTCAGGATCCTATTAAAAAGGAGCTGCAGGAGGCAGCATACCGGAGTGAGATGAGTGATCCGGAGCGAAAAAATAAGAAATTTGAACATTATGACAATTCACAGAAGAAGTTTTTCGGCGCGGTGACGCAGGCGATTGAAAAAGAGTATGGAACTGCGGGCGAGGAGCTGAGCCGTATGAAAACTGAGGAAGAGAAATAACAGGAGGCTGTCATGACAATTCAGGAATGCTACAAAGAAATGGGCGGGGATTTTGAAGGAGTTCAGAAACGCTTTGGAGGTGTGGCGCTGGTGGAAAAATTTGCCATCAAGTTTCTGAGCGATTCCAGCTTTCAGGATCTGGAGGATGGATTAAAAGAAAAGGATGCGGAGAAAGCATTCCGCGCGGCACATACCCTGAAAGGAATCTGTCTGAACCTGGGCTTTGATGCTTTCTATGAGGTAAGCGCAGCGCTGACCGAAAAACTGAGAGGCAGAGAACTGACCGGATACGAGGCAGATTTTGCATCGGTAAAAGAGTGTTATGAGAAAACGGTTGCGGCGATTAAGGCATTTGAGGAGAGCAATTAATAGAACGGGGAGAAATGGAATATTTCAGTTCTCCCCGTAAAATTTACTAAAATTTTAGCACTCAACACTTGACGGTGCTAACAGAACGTGTTATAACATACTTCGTAAGAAGAAGATACATATCTGATTACGAAAGAAAAGCAATCAGATGGAATAAATTTGGATGGATAAGGAGGAGCCAATAATGAAGTTAACACCATTATTTGACAGAGTTGTATTAAAGCAGTTAGTTGCAGAGGAGACGACCAAATCAGGTATCGTTCTTCCGGGTCAGGCAAAAGAGAAACCGCAACAGGCAGAGGTAATCGCGGTTGGTCCTGGCGGAGTGGTAGATGGAAAAGAAATCACGATGCAGGTAAAGGTTGGCGATAAAGTTATCTATTCGAAATACTCAGGCACAGAAGTTGAGCTGGACAATGAGAAATATGTCATTGTAAAACAGAATGATATTCTGGCTGTTATCGGTTAATCGATGGGCAGGATGTCTGGAAGACAGATGCTGATCGGAACGTTTATTCAAGAAAATTATGGAGGTTGATAACCATGGCAAAGGAAATTAAATATGGCGTAGAAGCCAGAAAAGCCCTGGAAGCGGGCGTAAATCAGTTAGCAGATACCGTAAGAGTTACATTAGGACCGAAAGGCAGAAACGTAGTTCTGGATAAATCCTTCGGTGCTCCGCTCATTACCAACGATGGTGTGACCATTGCGAAGGAGATCGAGCTGGCAGACCCGTTTGAGAACATGGGCGCACAGCTGGTGAAGGAAGTAGCAACCAAGACCAACGATGCAGCTGGTGATGGTACTACAACCGCAACCGTTCTGGCCCAGGCGATGATCAACGAAGGTATGAAGAACCTGGCAGCAGGTGCTAACCCGATCATCATGAGAAAGGGTATGAAGAAGGCCACAGATGCAGCCGTAGAGGCAATCAAAGGCATGAAGAAGGACGTTAAGAGCCAGGCAGATATCGCAAGAGTCGCTGCTATCTCTTCCGCTGATGAGGAAGTAGGCCAGATGGTAGCAGACGCGATGGAGAAGGTTTCCAAAGACGGTGTTATTACCATTGAAGAGTCCAAGACTATGAAGACCGAGCTTGATCTGGTAGAAGGCATGCAGTTTGACCGTGGCTATGTATCTGCATACATGGCAACTGATATGGAGAAGATGGAAGCCGTTCTGGACGATCCGTACATCTTAATTACCGATAAGAAGATCTCCAACATTCAGGAGATTCTGCCGCTGCTGGAACAGCTGGTACAGTCTGGTTCCAAGCTGCTCATCATCGCTGAGGACATTGAGGGCGAGGCGCTGACCACCCTGATTGTCAATAAGCTGAGAGGTACTTTCACCGTTGTTGGTGTGAAGGCTCCGGGTTACGGCGATAGAAGAAAAGAAATGTTAAAGGATATCGCAATCCTGACCGGCGGTACTGTTATTTCCGAGGAACTGGGACTTGAATTAAAGGATACCACCATGGATCAGCTTGGTCGTGCGAAATCCGTTAAGGTTCAGAAAGAGAACACCATCATCGTAGATGGCTGCGGCGATAAGAAAGCCATCGCAGACCGTGTGGCTCAGATTAAGGCTCAGATTGAGGAAACCACTTCTGATTTTGACCGTGAGAAACTGCAGGAGAGACTGGCTAAGATGGCTGGCGGCGTAGCCGTTATCCGTGTTGGTGCAGCGACCGAGGCTGAGATGAAGGAAGCTAAGATGCGTATGGAAGATGCCCTGTCCGCAGCAAAGGCAGCTGTTGAGGAAGGCATCATCGCAGGCGGCGGATCTGCATATGTTCACGCAGCAGCAGAAGTTCAGAAGGTAGTAGATGGACTGGAAGGCGACGAGAAGACCGGCGGTCGTATCGTCCTGAAAGCTCTGGAAGCTCCGCTGTTCCACATCGCAGCAAACGCAGGTCTGGAAGGCTCTGTTATCATCAACAAGGTAAAAGAGTCCCCAGTAGGCGTAGGTTACGATGCTTACAATGAGGAATACGTAGATATGGTAGAAGCAGGCATCCTGGATCCGGCAAAGGTAACCAGAAGTGCCCTGCAGAACGCAACCAGCGTTGCATCTACCCTGCTTACAACCGAGTCCGCAGTTGCCAACATCAAAGAAGATGCACCGGCAGGTCCGGCAGCAGGCGCTGGCATGGGCGGCATGATGTAAGTAAGAGAGCCGGAAAATGGCGGAAGATGTTACATCAGAGATGCAGTATCGAATGTAGAAAATAAAAATGGTAATTTATAGAAAGAATCTCTGACAGGCAGCTGCCAGGGGAGAGAAGGACTGCTATGCGAAGGTGTGGCAGTCCTTCTTTTTTGGGTAAAAAATTGGCAGGGAAATGAGGCTAAGGATGACTGCATTATTAATACTTATCTGATTGGTATTATTTATAAGATACGCTAATTAAATGGCGTAAGTAAATTCTATCGTCAACCCCTTTATTCTCTGGTTGACATATTTCAAAAAACTTGCTAAAATCAATTATTAACATCAGACAGTTTTCAATGTCCAGTGTTTAAAATTTACGAAAGTGAGGGTAATATAATGGGTAAGATTATTGGCGATGGCATTACATTTGATGATGTCCTGCTTGTGCCGTCCTATTCTGAGGTTATTCCGAATCAGGTAAACCTGACGACACATCTGACCAAGAAGATTCAGCTGAACATCCCCCTGATGAGTGCCGGCATGGATACGGTTACAGAGCACCGCATGGCGATTGCAATGGCAAGACAGGGTGGAATTGGTATTATTCACAAGAACATGTCGATCGAGGCGCAGGCTGAGGAGGTCGATAAAGTAAAACGTTCTGAGAATGGTGTAATCACTGACCCGTTTTATTTATCCCCAGAGCATACATTAAAGGATGCGGATGAGCTGATGGGCAAGTTCCGGATTTCCGGTGTTCCGATCACAGAGGGAAGAAAATTGGTTGGTATTATCACAAACCGTGACCTCAAGTTCGAGGAAGATTTCTCCAAGAAGATTAAAGAGTGCATGACTTCTGAGCATCTGGTTACCGCTCCGGAGGGCATCACCCTGACGGAGGCAAAGAAGATTCTTGCCAAGGCACGTGTCGAGAAGCTTCCGATCGTGGACAAGGATTTTAACCTCAAGGGTCTTATTACTATCAAGGATATTGAGAAACAGATCAAGTATCCGTTCTCTGCAAAGGATGCACAGGGACGTCTGCTCTGCGGCGCGGCAGTAGGTATCACTGCAAACGTGCTGGATCGTGTGGAAGCCCTGGTGAAAGCAAAAGTAGACGTAGTTGTTCTAGACTCTGCACATGGACATTCTGAGAATGTTCTTCACTGTGTCAGAATGATCAAAGAAGCATATCCGGATCTGCAGGTAATCGCAGGTAACGTAGCGACCGGAGAGGCAACAAAAGCTCTCATCGAGGCAGGCGTTGACGCGGTCAAGGTTGGTATCGGACCGGGTTCCATCTGTACGACCCGTGTCGTAGCAGGTATCGGCGTTCCGCAGATCACCGCTGTTATGGACTGCTACGCAGTTGCCAAAGAGTACGGCATTCCGATCATCGCAGACGGCGGTATCAAGTATTCCGGCGATCTGACGAAGGCGATCGCAGCAGGCGGCAGCGTCTGCATGATGGGTTCCATGTTTGCAGGATGCGACGAGAGCCCGGGAACTTTTGAGCTGTACCAGGGAAGAAAATACAAAGTATACCGCGGCATGGGTTCCATCGCAGCGATGGAGAACGGCAGCAAGGATCGTTACTTCCAGAGCGATGCGAAGAAACTCGTTCCGGAGGGTGTAGAAGGACGTGTTGCATACAAGGGAATGGTAGAAGATACCGTATTCCAGATGCTCGGCGGTCTGCGTGCTGGTATGGGTTACTGCGGCGCATCGGATATTCCGACTCTTCAGGAGACCGGACGTTTCATCAAGATTTCCGCAGCATCCTTAAAAGAGAGCCATCCGCATGATATCCACATCACAAAAGAGGCTCCGAACTACAGCGTGGATGAATAAAAATTGGATAGCATAAGCAATCGATAAGATTGTAAACGATATAAAAGCGGCGTTTCTGCTTCAGCAGGGATGCCGCTTTTTTGGCGGGTTACTGTTCACGCATACGTGCCCAGTAACGGAATTTGCCGTGGCTTCGCATTTAAATACGGCAAATTCCTGCTGCCACCACGTTTTCTTACGGCACTTTCGGTTCCAAAAGTGCCTACCCGTGAACAGTAACTTTGGCGGATTCTTTTTCTCAAACTCTTGTGAAAAAACCGGGGATACGGTATAATGATACATTAGAATAGTAGAAATATAACAATTATGCAGGAAAGACTGTGGATATTCAGAAAACGATTGCAGCGGATTACGAAAGGGATATTTGCGATACCGAGGCAGCAAATCGGGCGTATCAGACGGATAGAAACAGGTAACAGGAGGATTAGTATGACCAGAAGAGAACTGAGAGAACATTGCTTTAAGCTGCTTTTCTGTGCGGATTTTTACCCGACGGATGAGATGCAGGAGCAGGTGGATGTATATTTTACAGAGCCGAAAGAGGAGGACGATGTTCCGAGCGGAATCGGCGATATCATCCATAATCCGATGTTAGACACCTTTGACGGCGGATACGTAAAGAGCAAGGTTGAGAAGATTCTGGATGTGCTTCCGGAGCTTGACAAGGCAATCGATGGGGTTGCACAGGGATGGACTACCCGCCGTATGGGCAAGGTGGAACTGACGATCCTGCGCCTGGCATTATACGAGATCAAGCACGATGACGATGTACCGGAGAAGGTAGCGATCAATGAGGCGGTCGAGCTGGCGAAGAAGTTCGGCGGCGATGATTCACCGGCATTTATCAACGGCATTTTAGCGAAGTTGGTATAAGCGATGGCTGGCGTATATTCGGTTTCGCAGGTTAATGCATACATTAAAAATATGTTCGCACAGGACTTTGCCCTGAACCGGATTTCGGTCAAGGGCGAGGTTTCTAACTGCAAATATCATACGTCCGGTCATATTTATTTTACCTTGAAAGACGGTCTGGGAGCGATGCAGGCAGTTATGTTTGCCAGTAGGCGGAAGGGACTTACGTTCCGTCTGGAAGAAGGACAGCAGGTGGTCGTCAAGGGCAGTATCGAAGTGTATGAGCGGGATGGAAGATACCAGCTCTATGCCAGCGAGATCACGCTGGACGGCACGGGCGATTTATTCCGGCGCTTTGAAAAACTGAGAAATGAATTAGAAGAAATGGGGATGTTTTCCCCGGAATATAAAACGCCGATCCCAAAGTATGCAAAAACGGTCGGTATCGTGACGGCTAGCACCGGCGCAGCAATCCGGGATATTATCAATATCTCGGGACGGCGGAACCCTTACGTGCAGCTTGTCCTCTGCCCGGCACTGGTGCAGGGAGCAGGGGCAGCGCCGAGTATCGTGCGGGCGATCCAGACCCTGGATGCGCTGCATCTGGATGTGCTGATCGTCGGGCGCGGAGGAGGTTCGATTGAGGATCTGTGGGCGTTTAATGAGGAGAGTGTGGCGCGGGCGATTTTTGCGTGCCGGACGCCGGTAATCTCGGCGGTCGGGCATGAGACAGACGTTACGATCGCGGACTATGTGGCGGATCTGCGTGCCCCTACTCCTTCGGCGGCGGCAGAACTGGCGGTTTTTGATTACCACCTGTTTGAGCAGCAGTGCATTGCGGCGGCACAGCAGATGACGAAGCGGATGGAGCAGAAGGCGGAGCAGTATGCCTATCGCCTGGAGCAGTTTCGTCTGCGCCTGCAGCTTCACAGTCCGCAGAGCCAGTTAAATGAGAGACGGCAGTATCTGGAAGATGCGAGAGTTAAGATGGCGCGCCAGATGGAGAAAAAGATGTCCGATCTGCGCCATCGTCTGGAACTGGTGTGCAGCCGGATGGATGGTCTATCCCCGTTAAAAAAGATAAGCGGCGGATATGGGTTCGTGACGGATACAGATGGAAAACGTGTGGAGACAGTGACAGGATTGCAAGCTGGGGATACGCTGACCGTCCGTCTGCCGGATGGACGCGTGGAGGCGGAGATCCGGGAGGTTTATCAGGAAAACCTGCCTGGGTAAAAAAGTGGTTCATTGTGTTGCGTGTGAATCATAACAGAGAGATTTGAGAACACGTTTTCTTTCAGGAAAGATTCCGAGAGTATATTAGATAAAACAGGAGGCAGGATCGATGGAAGAAAATAAGGAAGAACTTTCGATCGAGGAAATGTTTGACCGTCTGGATGGCATTATGCGGACGCTGGAGGACAGCCGCAGCACGCTGGAAGAATCGTTTGCGTCGTATGAGGCGGGAATGCGTCTGGTCCGCGCCTGCAGTGAAAAGATAGATAAGGTTGAAAAACAGATTATGGTCGTAAACGGCGAGGAGACGGAGGCGTGACAGAGATGGAAAATGCAAAGGAACGGCTGGCACAGGCAGTCAAAGAAGCGGAAGAGATTGTATATTCTTATCTTCCGGCAGAGGAAGGGCATCAGAAAACGATCTTTGAAGCGATGAATTACAGCGTGAAGGCAGGCGGCAAACGCCTTCGTCCGATTCTGATGCGTGAGGTATACCGTCTGTTTGGCGGTCAGGGAAAAGAGATTGAGCCGCTGATGGCGGCGATCGAGATGATTCATACATCTTCCCTGATTCATGACGATCTTCCGTGTATGGACAATGATGAGTACCGCCGTGGCAAAAAGACGACCTGGGTTGCATATGGGTATGATATGGCAGTTCTGGCGGGAGATGCCCTTCTGATCTACGCGATCGAGACGGCGGCAAAGGCATTTGCGATGACGCCGGATGCGGCAAAGGTGGGACGTTGTATCCAGATTTTATCCGAAAAAACGGGTATTTACGGCATGATCGGCGGTCAGACGGTGGATGTGGAACTGACGAATCAGCCGATTCCGAAGGATAAGCTGGATTTTATCTACCGTTTAAAGACGGGAGCACTTTTGGAGGCTTCGATGGTGATCGGAGCCGTGATGGCGGGCGCGAGCGAAGCTGAGTGCGGGACAGTAGAGCGTATGGCGGCGGCGATCGGTCTGGCGTTCCAGATCCAGGATGATATTCTCGACGTTACCAGCAGCCAGGAGGTGCTTGGAAAACCGGTTCTGAGCGATGAGAAAAACAATAAAACCACTTATGTGACATTGGAGGGAATCGAGAAATCGAAGCATGATGTCAAACAGCTTTCGGAGACGTCGGTTGATATTCTCTATTCCCTGCCTGGAAAGAATGAATTCCTCGAAGAGCTGATCGAGATGCTGGTCAGCCGTGAAAAATAAAAAATCCAATCGAAGACCGGGGACGACAGCGGATGTGGAAAACGGTTTGGGGGATGAAAGAATGGTATTAGATACGATAAAAGGACCGGAGGATGTAAAACGGTTGAGCGAGGAAGAACGCAAGGAGCTGGCGGCGGAAATCCGCGAGTTTCTGATCGAGACGACAAGCCGGACAGGCGGTCATTTGGCGTCCAATTTAGGCGTGGTGGAACTGACGATTGCAATGTTCTGCGCGCTGAATCTTCCGAAGGATAAGATTATTTGGGATGTAGGGCACCAGTCCTATACGCACAAGATTTTAAGCGGGCGGAAGGATAATTTTGATGGGCTGCGCCAGTATGGGGGCTTGAGCGGTTTCCCGAAGCGGAAGGAAAGCCCGTTTGATGCGTTCGACACGGGACACAGCTCGACTTCGATTTCGGCGGGGCTTGGTATGGCACAGGGGCGCGATCTGCTGGGCGAGGATTATTCGATCGTTTCCGTCATCGGGGACGGCGCGCTGACCGGCGGTATGGCGTATGAGGCGCTCAACAATGCGGGACGGCTCAAGACGAATTTTATTATTGTTTTAAATGATAATAATATGTCCATTTCGGAAAATGTCGGCGGTATGTCGCGGTATCTGAATAATCTTCGTGCAGATGAGGGCTACAATCTGTTGAAGAAGAATGTGGCGGGCACGTTATCGCGTATCCCGATGATCGGTTCGGATCTGGTCGGCACGCTGCTCCGGACAAAGAACAGCATCAAGCAGCTTCTGATTCCGGGCATGTGGTTTGAAAATATGGGAATCACGTATTTGGGACCGGTGGATGGACATGATATTAAGGGGTTGATCCGTATTTTCAGCGAGGCGAAAAAGATCAACCGCGCGGTACTGATCCATGTGATTACGAAAAAGGGCAAGGGATACCGTCCGGCGGAGAAGAATCCGTCGGCATTTCACGGAGTTGAACCATTTGATATTGAAACGGGAAAACCGCTCCGGAAAAAGGAACATCCGGGCTATACAGATGTATTTTCCAGAGAAATCTGCCGTCTGGCAGCGGAAAATCCGAAGATCGTGGCGGTGACAGCGGCGATGCCGGATGGAACGGGGCTCAAACGGTTCTCGAAAGAATATCCGGACCGCTTTTTCGATGTGGGAATCGCGGAGGAACACGCGGTTACCTCGGCGGCAGGTATGGCGGCAGCCGGTCTGAAACCGGTGGTGGCGGTGTATTCGTCCTTTTTACAGAGGGCATATGATCAGGTCATTCACGATGTCTGTATCCAGAATCTTCCGGTTGTGTTCTGCGTGGATCGCGCGGGACTGGTCGGAAGCGATGGGGAGACGCATCAGGGTATTTTTGATCTGACATTTCTCTCCTCTGTGCCGAATATGAGCGTGATGGCGCCGAAGAACCGCTGGGAACTGGAAAAGATGCTGCAGTTTGCCATCTCCTACGATGGACCGATTGCGATCCGTTATCCGAGGGGCGAGGCCTACCGGGGCTTGAAGGAATTTCTGGCACCGGTCGAGTATGGCGTCAGCGAGATGTTGTATGAGGAGAGAGGGACGGCGCTTCTGGCAGTCGGAAGCATGGTCAGCACGGCAGAGCATATCCGGGAGAAATTAAAGAGTGCCGGGCAGCCGTGTACGCTGGTCAACGGGCGGTTTGTGAAACCGATGGATACCGATGTGATCGACCATCTGGCTGGAACGCATCATACGATCGTGACACTGGAGGAAAATGTCCTGCGCGGCGGTTACGGCGAGCGGGTGACGGATTATGTACAGAAGCATTATCCGCAGATCAAGGTAGTTAATATAGCGCTGCCGGATGCCTACGTCGAACACGGAAATGTGTCGGTGCTCCGGAATGAGCTGGGAATTGACAGTGATTCGATTCTGGCGCAGCTGAAACGTGAAGGTGTGCTGCAGACTGACGCGGAAGCATGATGGGAAACAAAAGAGTGGCAGCAGCGGAAGGAAGAACATAGAATGAAAGAACGGTTAGATGTACTTCTCGTCAAGAGAGGTCTGGCAGAATCCCGTGAGAAGGCGAAAGCGATCATCATGTCCGGGATTGTATATGTAGAAGATCAGAAAGAAGACAAGGCGGGTACGACCTTCGATGAAAATGCGAAGATCGAGGTACGTGGATCTACCTTAAAATATGTGAGCCGCGGAGGTCTGAAACTGGAGAAGGCGATGACGCATTTCGGAGTGACGCTGGATCAAAAGGTCTGTATGGATGTCGGCGCGTCCACAGGCGGATTTACCGACTGTATGCTGCAGAATGGCGCGGTCAAGGTGTTTTCGGTCGATGTAGGACATGGACAGCTGGCGTGGAAACTTCGCAATGATCCGCGTGTGGTCTGCATGGAGAAGACAAACATCCGTTATGTGACACCGGAGGATATCGGCGAGCCGGTAGATTTCTCTTCGATCGACGTTTCCTTTATTTCCCTGACGAAGGTTTTAGGTCCGGTCAAGGAGATTTTAAGCCCGGGCGGCGAGGTGGTTGCACTGATCAAGCCGCAGTTCGAGGCGGGACGTGAGAAAGTCGGAAAGAAGGGCGTTGTCCGCGAGAAGAGCACGCATCTGGAGGTCATTCAGATGGTGATGGCATATGCGGCAGAGATCGGTTTTGAGATCCGGAATCTGGAATTTTCCCCGATCAAGGGACCGGAGGGAAATATCGAGTACCTCCTGTACCTGCATAAACCGGAGCAGGCATCGGAGGAAACTGTGACGGGTGAGGAAGCACTTGCAAAAGCGGAAAAAGAGTGTCCGGTTTCACCGGAACAGGTTGTTGAGGAAGCTCACAGGGAGTTAGACAAAACATGAGAAATTTCTATCTGATTGTAAACCGCGAAAAGCCGCGTGTAGAGGAGGCAGCCGATCTGATTTGCAGTTTTTTTGCAGAACAGGGCTGCCGCTGCATCCGTCTGGATCGCCATGATGGACTTCGCAGGGACGCAGAAGTGGCTGCGGCATACCGCTATACCGATCGTCGGACCGTGCCGGAGGACACAGACTGTGTGATCTGTCTGGGCGGTGATGGAACGTTGATTCAGGCGGCGCGTGATCTGGCGGGACGGAAGATTCCACTGTTTGGCATCAATATGGGGCATCTGGGGTATCTGACGCAGATTGGGCATGAGGAGGACATTCTGCCTGCCATGCGGGATCTGATGGAAGATCACTACCGTCTGGAAAGTCGGATGATGATCAAGGGGTGCGTGATTTCTGGCGGGAAGGTTGTTATGGAGGATATCGCCCTGAATGATATTGTCCTGAACCGTATGGGAATTGATGCGTTCCGGTTTGAGCTGGCTGTCAATGGACAGCTGTTTAACGAATATTCGGCGGACGGCATGGTGGTTGCGACCCCGACCGGTTCGACGGCATACAACCTGTCAGCGGGCGGTCCGATCGTGGCGCCGGAGGCGGAACTGCTGGTATTGACGCCTCTCTGCCCGCATTCACTCAATTCGCGCAGCATCGTTCTGCCGCCGGATAGCCATTTGAGTCTGCGGATTCAGACGACCGGGCGGACGAAGGTTTCGCTGAGCTTTGACGGCGATACGGTGGTTGATATTGAGCCGGGTGATACAATCGAGATAGCAAAATCAGAGATCGAGACGACATTGATACAGCTCAAACAGGTGCCATTTTTGGAAAATATACGGAACAAAATGAAACAGATATAAAAGGAGTCAGAGCCATGAAAATGGAACGTCACAGCAAGATTGTGGAATTGATTGGAAAATATGAGATTGAAACGCAGGAAGAGCTGGCGGAATATCTGAATAAAGAGGGATACAATGTCACGCAGGCAACGGTTTCCAGGGATATCCGGGAGTTAAAGCTGTCTAAGATCCAGACAGAAAACGGCGGACAGAAATATGCGGTTTTCCATCCTCAGACGGCGTTCAATGATAAATATACCCGTATTCTGCACGATAGCTTCGTTTCCATGGATATGGCGCAGAATATCCTTGTCATCAAGACGGTGTCAGGCATGGCGATGGCAGTCGCGGCAGCTCTCGACGCCATCCATTTTTCAGAGATTGTCGGCTGCATCGCCGGGGACGATACGGTCATGTGTGCAGTCCGTACGGTGGACGATACGATCGTTCTGATGGACAAGATCCGCAAGCTGATTGCGGGATGAGGTAAGGTGGGTTCACGCATTTTTTGCGGGAACCGCTGATAAGGAGGAACGGAAAGCGGATGCTTTATCATTTACGAGTGAAAAATCTGGCTCTGATCGATTCGGCGGAGGTGGAGTTCGGGGACGGACTCAACATTCTGACCGGTGAGACGGGAGCCGGAAAATCGATCATCATCGGTTCGGTCCAGATCGCGCTGGGCGGAAAAGCACCGAAAGAGATGATCCGCCGGGGTTGTGACAGCGCCTACATTGAACTGGTTTTCTCCATCGATGATGAGAGAAAGCGCGAGCAGCTGAAGGAACACGATGTTTACCCTGATGAAGAGGGAATTTTAATCATTTCTAAGAAAATCACACCGACCCGGAGCATCAGCCGCATCAACGACGAGACGGTAACGGCTGCAAGGCTGCGGGAGATCACGGGTCTTCTGATCGATCTGCACGGACAGCATGAACACCAGTCGCTGGTGAATGCGTCAAAACATCTGGAAATCCTCGATGCGTATGGCGGGGAGAAACTTCTCCCATTCAAACAGAATACGGAAGCTGCCTATCGCTTGTATATGCAGTTAAAACAGAAATGTGCCGCATTTGCATCCGATCAGGAGACGAGACTGCGGGAGATGGATTTCTGCCGGTTTGAGATCGAAGAGATTGAAAATGCCGCGTTAAAGGATGGCGAAGAGGAAAAGGTGGCAGCCGATTTTAAGCGGTTTTCCAATGCCAGACGGATCGCTGAGAGTCTTTCACAGGCATATGGCGCGGTGTCCGGCGATGCGGTGTCGCGGGCGTTCCGTGAGATCGATGGTGCGATGGCATTTGACGAGGGATTGAAGGGGATCCGTGACGAGCTGTGCGATGTAGATTCCCTTCTTTCGGATCTTTCCAGGGAGATCGCCGGATATATGGACGATATGACCTTTGACGAAGCGGCATTTCGGGAGACACAGGAGCGGCTTGACCTGATCCGGAGCCTGGAAACCAAGTATGGGAAGACGATCCCGGAGGTACTTCAGGCGTTGGAAGAAAAGAAAGCGCGACTGCAGGAACTGGAGAATTACGATGAACTTCGGGAACAGGCGGAAAAAGAACTGGAACAGGCGGAAGCAGTACTGAAAGAACATTCCGAGGCATTGTCAGCAGCGCGTAAGCAGTTTGCCGGGGAGCTGGTGGAGAAGATCGCAGACGGGCTTCGGGAACTGAATTTCCTTGATGTGCAGTTTGAGATGGAGTTTAGGCGGCTGGATCATTTCACGGCGGGCGGTATCGACGAGCCGGAATTCCTGATTTCCACGAATCCGGGCGAACCGGTTCGGCCGCTCGGTATGGTGGCGTCCGGCGGTGAGCTGTCGCGTATCATGCTGGCAATCAAGACGGTGCTGGCGGAGACCGATCAGGTTCCAACGTTGATTTTTGATGAGATTGACACCGGTATCAGCGGGCGGACTGCACAGATGGTATCGGAGAAGCTGCGGATCCTCTCCAAATGCCGTCAGGTCATCTGCATCACGCACCTGCCGCAGATCGCGGCGATGGCGGACCAGCACTTCGAGATCCGCAAATCCGCGTCCGATGGACGGACGGCAACCTCCATCCGCGCCTTAGACCGCGAGGCGATGGTGGACGAGCTTGCGAGACTTCTGGGCGGCGCGGAGATCACCGAGACCGTGCGGCAGAATGCGGAGGAGATGAAGAGGCTGGCAAAGAAGCGGAAGCTGGAGGTGTGATTATAAATTAAATATAAGATTCGGATTCAGAAAAATGTCGCGTAAGGCGGCATTTTTTTGATCCCCAGATACCAATTAGGTCGAAGTTTGACCGTTTGCGTCGAAGTGGTTTTGCCGCAGCTGTACTTTTCTTCTTCTTTGGTGAGAAAGTAGATGCAGGGGAGGAGAGCAACGCATGATAAAATTTGAACCATTGACACCGGAGAAGCTGATCGGTCTGCAGCCGTATTTTTCGTTGCGTCCGACGGACTGTGCGGAATCCCATTTTGCCTATCATCTGCTCTGGAGACCTTATTATGAGACAAAATACTATGCGGACGAAAAGGGGCTTGTGTGGCTTCAGAAGATCGATTATGATGAGCAGGCAACGATGGTCCCGGTCTGCGCCCTGGGGGATATGCGGGAGAACTTTGACCGCCTGCAGGCATATTTCACAGAAATTGGTGTGAAAATGCATATGTATCTGGTGGATGAGGCGGCGCTTGGAGCGATTCGTCCGGATCCAGAGCGCTATGAGGTGCTGGAGGATCGGGACAGCTTTGACTATATTTATTCCGGGGAAGAAATGCGTGTTCTTCCCGGAAGAAAATATTCAAAAATGAAAAACCGGATTTCGCGATTCCGTCGGGATTACGGGGAAACGGCAGAGTTTGTGATCCTGAATCCGGAGGATGAGGGCGAGATACGGACGTTTCTGGAACGTTGGTCTAAGAATAAGGAGAGCGACGATGATCTGAACCGGCTGGACAGCGAAGAACAGGGGATCTTTGAGACAATCCGTTTTGGACGCGAGGCGGGGATCGCGATGGCGGGAGTCCGGATAGGAGGAACTCTGGAAGCATTTTCGATGGGAACGATGAATCAGGAGAGAAATATGACTGTTACCCATGTGGAAAAGGCGAATCTGGAGTTACGCGGGCTTTATAATTACCTGGAAAAAGAATTTTTAACGCACGTTTATCCGGAGGCGGAATTTGTAAACCGGGAAGACGATATGGGGCTTGAAAATCTCAGGCGGACGAAAGAGAGTATGCATCCGGTTCGCCTGGAGAAGAAGTATACGATTTTAGAACGCTAATCATAAAGATTAGAGAATCAGGTAATTCAGTGCGGCAAATGTCAAAAAATTCGGTTCGGGTATTATTTTGATATATCATATAAGAAATTTGAATTAGAAGAAATTAGGGGATGTGAAAAAACTCGATTGAGTTTTTTCGCATCCCCTTTGATATAAATTTGTACCTTGAAAGTTTAACACGATATATAAAAACATTGGATTTTCTGGTAAAATATAGGTAAGATTCTGTGAGGTGATGCATATGTCTTTTGTTAAAAATGATAATCAACAACTTACTCTTTTAGATAGCACGTTCAATCTTACAGAAGATAGAATTATAAGCTATGAAGCGAGGTAGTGGATATGGAGAAAGATCCGTTTAAGGAATATTTGAGGGAGTCTGAACCGAATAAAGCTTATAAAAGTTATGCTTGGAGTACAGCAATCGGACTTCAGGCGGTGGACGGACTCAAACCATCTAAATATCTGATTGATACCGCCATTCAGAATATTGAAGGCAAAATCACGATGAAAGAAGCACAAAGTCTTATTGATAGCTACTATGAAGAAAGACCGGTGCATTTGTCGGATGATGAGCGTACCGAAGAAGCAGATAAGGTTTCGTCCCGTATTGCTGAAATTCTTTCTGAAACAGCGTTCTCATTTTCTCCGAATGAGTATATCTCTATTCACCGCAAACTCTTTCAGGGCATTTATAAACACGCCGGAAAGATTAGAGATTACAACATTACAAAGAAAGAATGGGTTCTTGATGGGGCAACTGTTATGTACGGTAGTGCATCTGAATTGAGAGCCACACTTGAATATGATTTTTCGCAGGAGAAGGATTATAGTTATAAAGGACTTTCAATGGACGAGATTATCCATCATCTTGCGGTATTCATTTCAAGATTATGGCAAATTCATATCTTTGGGGAAGGCAACACGAGAACAACGGCAGTGTTCTTCATTAAATATTTAAGGACACTTGGGTTTTCTGCAACTAATGATATTTTTGCGGAAAATGCGTGGTATTTCCGAAATGCACTTGTTCGTGCAAACTATACGAACCTGCAAAAAGGTATTCACGAAACAACAGAGTATCTGGAAGCGTTTCTCAGAAATCTGCTTTTGAACGAGAAAAATGAGCTTCATAATCGAAATCTTCATATAAGTGGACTTTTGAATGAAGAAAAAGTGGACATTGGTGATACAAAAGTGGATATTGAAAATGAAAAAGTGGACATTCAAGATGAAAAAGTGGATATTGAAAGTGTACTTTCCGAAAAAGGCAGCGACTTCTCGGTGAAAACGACGGTTCATATCCATAAACTTTTTGAAAAGTTTGGCTCTGATGAGGTGTTTGGAAGAAGTGCAGTTATGGAACTTCTTGAGCTGAAAGGTTCAGGTGCTTCAAAACTTCTTTCCAATTTGGTGCAGGCAGATATTATTGAATCAGTATCCGGTCATGGAAAAGGAAAATATAAATTCAAGAAGTAGTTTAGGTATTGTAGAATTTCCACTCATCGAGTGGAAATTTTGCTTAATATGATAGAGATATTTTCCAGAAATCCGGATTTCATTATATTGGAAGATGATGCAGTTCTCACACCGCTTCTGATAGATGATGAAATATCTAGTTTGTCGGCAATCCTTTTAAATGAAGCGTATTATGAATTGCTAAAAACCGGACAAAAGATGGTTGATGGCATTCCGGTATTAAGTCCGACTTGCCTGATACCATTTAAGGCGAAAGCGTGGCAGGATTTAAAAGAACGCAAGTTAAATGGAGATCAGGTTGACAGCAAAAATATAAAGAAACATAAAAACGATGTGTTCCGATTAGCACTGTTAATCACAGACAATGGGCTGCACACTCAGCGCAAGAAGTATTGAGAATTTGCTGGCAGTCGGCTATAATGAGATCGAGAACATATGCGTGCAGAGGGGCGATGAATAGTCATCGACTGTGTGCATAAATATGATTAATTTTGGGGGTTTTATGGGGGCTGAAAGCAAAACGAGGATGACAGAGGGAAGTATCTCTAAGAAGATTATTTTATTTGCCATACCATTGTTTCTGGGGAATCTGTTTCAGCAGCTGTATAATACAGCGGATTCCCTGATTGTAGGTAATTATCTTGGCAGCAATGCGCTGGCAGCAGTCAGTTCGTCGGGAAATCTGATTTTCCTGATGGTAGGTTTTATTAACGGTATTGCCATGGGAGCTGGTGTGGTAATTGCCAGGTATTATGGGGCGAAAAACAAGGATTATCTCCAGAGAGCGATTCATACAACCACAGCCTTCGGTCTGGTGGCCGGAATCACACTGACGGCTGCGGGAATGTATCTGGCACCGAAGGTTCTGGTACTGATGGGAACACCGGCAGATGTACTTCCGGAATCGATTGTATATTTTCAAACCTATTTTGCAGGTTCCCTGGGTGTAGTCATGTACAATATTTTCGTTGGAATCCTGCAGTCGGTGGGGGACGGCCGCCATCCGCTGATCTATCTGATTATTTCCTCCTGTGTGAATGTGGTGTTGGATATCTTCTTTATCACAGGACTTGGCATGGGAGTGGGATCGGCAGCCCTGGCAACGGCTATATCCCAGTTTGTCAGTGCGATTCTCTGTATGGTGCATCTGATGCGGGTGAAGGAAGATTACCGGCTGGAGCTTAGGAGGATTCGTTTTGACAGACATATGCTGAGGCAGATTATTCAGAATGGTGTACCTTCCGGTTTCCAGAACTCAGTCATTGCCATAGCCAACGTGTTTGTACAGTCCAACATCAATGCATTCGGTAAAATGGCCATGGCAGGCTGCGGAGCTTATTCTAAGGTAGAAGGTTTTGCCTTCCTGCCGGTGACCTGCTTTACTATGGCGATAACTACCTTTGTGGGACAGAATCTTGGGGCAAAGCAGTATGACAGAGCAAAGAAAGGTGCGAAGTTCGGTATCCTCTGCTCCATCTCCATTGCAGAACTGATTGGTATCACCATATATACGGCGGCACCGGTGCTGATTGCAGCATTCAACCGTGATCCGGATGTGATACATTATGGGGTGATGCAGGCCAGAACCATTGCGTTGTTTTATTGTTTATTGGCATTTACTCACTGTATCGCGGCTGTACTCCGGGGTTCCGGCAATGCTGCCGTGCCCATGATCGTTCTGCTCTGTGTATGGTGTCTGTTCCGTGTCAGCTACATCACACTGGCAGTGCGTCTGATTCCGGATATCCGGGTCATATTCTGGGCATACCCACTGACCTGGAGCATCAGCTCCGTGATTTTCCTGTTTTTGTTTTTAAGGGGAAATTGGGTGCATGGATTTGAGAAGAGGCCGAAGAAGGGATAGATTTTTATTATATCATATGTGAAATGGTTGTTTTGAGTGGTGGACAGCTGCTTACCGGAAATGATGCAGCTGTCAAAAAATTTCTCGCAGAATCAAGTACAAAAGGATTTCGAGAACACATGAAAGTGACAGGGAGGTAACCAGATTAATGAATTATGCAGAATGTTTAGAACTGGCAAGAGGAAAAATGGGTAATTACTGCAAGGCCTGTCCGGAATGCAACGGAAGAGCCTGCAAAAATCAGATGCCGGGTCCGGGAGCCAAAGGAATCGGAGATACGGCGATTCGGAATTATGACAAATGGAAGGAAATCCGTGTCCAGATGGATACACTGGTGGAGAAACGTCCCATCGATACCTCTCTTTCGTTGTTTGGAAAGAATTTTCAGTATCCGTTTTTTGCAGGTCCGGTGGGAGCCGTGAATATGCATTACGGCGATTCACTGAATGATGTTTCTTACAATGATATATTAGTTTCTTCCTGCGCAGAGTTTGGAATTGCCGCTTTTACAGGAGACGGAATGGACAGCAATGTGATGGTGGCAGCCACGGAAGCCATCAAAAAGGCAGGGGGACTGGGAATTCCTACAGTGAAGCCATGGAATGTGGAGATGGTTCGTGAAAAGATGGCGCTTGTCAAGGATGCAGGTGCTTTCGCTGCAGCCATGGATATTGATGCGGCAGGTCTTCCATTTTTGAAAAATTTCAATCCACCGGCCGGAAGTAAATCAGTGGAGGAGCTTCGTGAGATCGTGAAGGCAGCAGGAGTACCTTTTATTGTAAAAGGAATTATGACGGTAAAAGGTGCTTTGAAGGCTAAAGAGGCCGGTGCAGCAGCTATCGTGGTATCTAACCATGGAGGAAGAGTCCTGGATCAGTGCCCGGCAACTGCAGAAGTTCTGGAGGAAATAGCAACGGCAGTGGACGGTTCCATGAAAATCTTCGTGGATGGCGGAATCCGTTCCGGTACCGATGTATTTAAAGCATTGGCACTGGGGGCAGATGCGGTTATCATAGCCAGACCTTTCGTCACAGCTGTATATGGCGGAGGCCGAGAAGGGGTCGAAGTTTATATCCAGAAGATCGGAAGTGAGCTTGCAGATACCATGGCTATGTGCGGCGTATCTTCCCTTGCTGAAATTACCCGTGACTGTGTGAGAGTGTAAAAAAGTAAACTATCAAATATAGCAAAAATTAGTAGAAAGGGTGAGTGGTATGCGTTTTAAGCGAGTGTTTGTAATTGTACTTGATTCCCTTGGAATCGGTCCCATGGCGGATTCGGCCAGATTTGACGATGCCGGTGCGGATACGCTGGGGCACATCTCAGAAACAGTGGAACATCTGGATATTCCGAATCTGCAGAGATTAGGACTTGCCAATCTCAAGGCCCTTAAGCAGGTAAAGCCGGCAGAACATCCGGAAGGATATTTTATGGCGATGAATGAGGCGAGTAATGGTAAAGATACCATGACCGGTCATTGGGAGATGATGGGCATCCGGACGGATAAGCCATTTATCACATTTACAGAACATGGATTTCCCAAGGAACTGATTGACGAACTGGAAAAGCGCTGCGGCAGAAAGATAATCGGCAATAAGGCAGCCAGCGGAACGGAGATTCTGGAGGAGCTGGGTGAACAGGAAGTGAATGAAGGAAAGCTGATTGTCTATACATCAGCGGATTCTGTGCTTCAGATCTGTGGCAATGAGGAAACCATGGGACTTGAGACCTTGTATCATTACTGTGAGATTGCCAGAGAACTGACTATGCGGGATGAGTGGAGAGTTGGCCGTGTTATCGCAAGACCCTATGTGGGCAAAAAGCGCGGCGAATTTAAGCGGACGAGCAACCGACATGACTATGCCTTGAAACCCACCGGACCGACGGCGCTGAATGCCCTGAAGGATGCCGGATATGATGTGATTTCCGTTGGAAAGATTAACGATATCTTTGTGGGAGAAGGGATAACAGAAAGCAATCATTCCGACAGCAGTGTACATGGCATGCAGCAGACCATCGATATCGCAAAGCGGGATTTCAAGGGACTTTGCTTTACCAATCTGGTAGATTTTGATGCGTTATGGGGACATCGCAGAAATCCGGTGGGATATGGGGAAGAGATCGAAAAATTTGATAAAAAGCTGGGAGAGCTTCTGCCGCTGCTCCGTGAGGACGATCTGCTGATTCTGACGGCGGATCATGGAAATGATCCAACCTACAAGGGAACGGATCATACGAGAGAGCAGGTCCCGTTTATTGCGTATTCACCATCGGATACGGAAAGTGGGAAGCTTGATACCAGTGACACCTTTGCCGTTATCGGTGCGACTATTGCGGACAATTTCGGTGTCAAGATGCCGGAGGGAACCATCGGAACTTCTATGCTGGATCAGATAAAATAAATGACATTGGACTTGAAGTTAAAAACAGAAAGGCGGCGATTATATGGTTGATTATACAGAAGGAACGGGAAAACAGTACCACACAGGAATCGGTCCGGAGGATATCGGCGGATATGTCATCATGCCGGGGGACCCCAAGCGATGCAAGAAGATAGCAGAACATTTTGAAAATCCGGTGTTAGTTGCGGATAATCGTGAATATACCACATATACGGGAACCATCGATGGGGTAAAAGTCAGTGTGACGTCAACCGGCATCGGTGGTCCGTCAGCGGCTATCGCTATCGAGGAGTTATCCAAGTGCGGAGCCCATACTTTTCTGCGTGTGGGCACCTGTGGCGGTATGCAGGAGGATGTACTGGGCGGAGATATCGTAGTTGCAAGCGGAGCTATCCGCATGGAAGGAACCAGCAGAGAGTACGCTCCCATTGAGTATCCGGCTGTGCCCCATGTGGATGTTATGAATGCCATGATCCGTGCAGCGAAGAATCTGAAGTTCCGTTGTCATGCGGGCGTTGTACAGTCGAAGGATTCCTTCTTTGGACAGCATGAGCCGGAGGTGATGCCGGTCAGCTACGAGCTTGAAAATAAGTGGCAGGCGTGGCTTCGGATGGGATGCCTGGCATCGGAGATGGAGTCAGCAGCATTGTTTATCGCAGGCAGCTTCCTTCGGGTGCGTGTAGGTGCCTGCTTCCTGGTTCTGGCTAATCAGGAGCGGGCGAAAAAAGGCTTGTCCAATGAACAGGCCCATGATACAGAGGCAGCGATCCGGACAGCGGTGGAAGCCATCCGTATCTTGATTCAGGAGGATGCGAAGAATGAATAATGAGAGGATAGAAACACTCATCGAGGAAGCATTCGCAGCACGGAAAATGGCCTATACACCCTATTCTCATTTTCAGGTGGGGGCGGCTCTGATGACTGAAAAAGGCGGGATTTACCGTGGCTGCAATATTGAAAATGCGGCCTATACACCGACAAACTGCGCGGAACGCACTGCCTTTTTTAAGGCAGTCAGTGAGGGTGAACGCAGCTTCACAGCGATTGCAGTTGTGGGAGGCCCGGAAGGAGCTTCGGAATTTGACTGGTGTGCGCCCTGTGGCGTGTGTCGTCAGGTGATGAAGGAATTCTGCCAGGATGATAGATTTCAGATCATTCTGGCACGTTCGGTGAAGGAATATAAGGTCTATACACTGGCGGAGCTTCTACCGATGGGATTCGGACCGGATAATTTGCAGTAGGAATGCCGATTGCCTCATAAAGCTGGTATGCAGGTGTCAAAGACCCGCGCACTGTAATCTTACAGTTTCATTAATATAACTTAATATATTGGAACACCTTTTGACATTGCAAAAAAAACAGGGTACACTGTATGACAGGCGGGGATGGATTCACCATTTCCGCCTGTATTCAGAAGAAAAAGCGGACGCAGGTCCGATGAAAAATAGAAAAAGTGTGGGGAGTTTGGACGGATGGCTCAGAAAGAGTGGAAACGGGAAGAAATGAAACAGAATCAGGGAAGAACAGAGCAGAACCAGAGAAAAAAGGTTCAGAAAAAGACAGGGTATAGGGCAGTGCTGGCGGCTTCGATGTTTTTGATTGCTGCTTCGGCAGCCCTGTCAGCGTGCAAAAAATCACCGGCGGCTGAGACAACAGCGCAGACACAGGCGGCAGAGGAAACGGAGGGCGCGGTCAGCACGGCGCTCGGAGCGGCGGATCGGGTGCTGGAGGAGAATGGCATGCTGTACCTCAAATACCGCACGGAGATCCGTTCCCTTTCGAAGGAGACAGGCGAGATGAAGACGCTCTGCCAGTTTGACACGGGAGATGAAAACAGCACCTTCTGGGTCTACGGAGGCGGGCTGTATTTTGATCGGATACAGGCGGAGAGTGGCAGCACACAGGGCACGGAGCTTTATGGGCTGTACCGGCTGGATTTGGAGAGCGGTGTGGAAGAGCATTTAGCGGATCTGACGGATCAGCCGTCGGTGCTCTATGCGTCAAAGAACCGCCTGTATGTCAAGGGTTACAACATGAATGTCATTTATACGCTCGATGAGAATGGCAAAACAGCGGGAGAGTTGTCACCGTCAGACACGATCTACGGGGAGATTCCGGCAGGCTGCAGCGAGCTGTTTAATGGGATTCTTCCATATTATACGGAACAGTTTGGGTATATGCCGGTGCAGAATGAAACCTGCCTGGTGATTGCGGATGTGGACGGCAGCCATCCGAGGGAGATTTCGGATATTACGAATACATCGTCGGTGCTGTTTGCGAAGGACGCATTTTTTGCCCTGCTTCGGGATGGCAATGGAAATACGCAGTGTTACCGCTATGAGGTCTCTGACCCGGAGAAACGGACGCTTTTATATGAGACGGCGGAAAATATCAGCCTGGTGCAGTATCAGGACGGATATTTGTACCTGATGGAAAATCAGACCTCCCAGATCAGCACGGGAAAATTTTCGTTTAAGCGGATTGCGGCGGATGCTAAGGCAGATGCAGCGGCAAATGCCGCCGAGGCGCAGAATGCGCTTTTTACGGTCGAGGAAGAGCCGGGCATGACGAATGATTTTTCTATGTATGGTAATTTTTATGTGACGGGAAATCAGGCATACTGCCAGCAGTTTAAGGATTACGGCGTTTATCTGGGAGAAAAAACGCTGGATGATGCGGCAGGCGGGGAAGTGACATTGTTAGAGCCGGTTCTGTTCCAGTCTCCGATCCGGGAGCTGGGGCATGTCGAGGCGCAGTCGGAGACGTTAAAGAGTGCGGATGGAAGCCGGGAGCTGGGAAGTGTGTACGCAGAACGGCTGGTATTTGACGGAGAGGGCGATGCGGTCGAGGCGATGAACCAGACGATGCAGGAGCTGCAGGCGTCGGTTCTGTCGGCGGCGCGGACGGATTCCATGAATCTTGATACGGAGATGAGCATCGATACAGCGGAAACGGACGGATCGGAGGAAGAGGTACTTCCGCAGGAGGCGGATGCAGCGCAGCCGATCTATTCGATGGCTCTTACGATCGACGGAGATGACGCGATTACGTATCTGGATGATCATTATGTCTGCGTCCGTGCGGATGGATACGAATATACGGGCGGCGCACACGGAACGCCGTTCCGCCAGTATTTTGTCTTTGACCGGGAAACGGGGGCACGCCTGTCTTTGAGCGATGTGGTTGAGAATCCGGTGGAGGAGCTGCAGGCGAAGGTTGGTGCGGCATTCCGGGAGCTGGCGGAAAAGACAAATTTTGCCTTTGAATCACCGGAGGATCTGGAACATACGGTGGCAGACGGCATCAGCTACGAATCGCCGTTTTATCTGAGCGAGACGGGCGTGGTTTTCTATTATGCGCCGTATGAGATTGCATCGTATGCGGAAGGATTCCCGGAGGTAACAATTCCGTACAGCGAGTTAGAAATGCGGATTGAACTTAGCAAGTAGGAATTTTCTGAACTGCAACAAATGCGGATTGCCCTTAAGTAGAGAGCTTGAAGTTGAGGAAAAAATCGCTTATAATACTCCATAGAAAAACAGTGTCGAACGAATCTGAAAGAATGGCACAGGATGAGGAGGAAACAGCATGAAGACAGTTGTTAAGGAAAATGCGAACGGCGGTAAAGGACAGGTAGTTGTAAAATACATTCTGGATGACAATGAGTTAAATGCAAAATGTAAGATGTTTGCCGAGGTAACGATCGCACCGGGATGTTCCCTGGGCTATCATGAGCACCACGGCGAGAGCGAGACGTATTATATCATCAAGGGACAGGGCGAGTACGATGATAATGGAACGAAACGTCCGGTTACCGTCGGCGATAAGACCTTCACGCCGGATGGCTGTGGTCATGGCATTGCCAATACCGGAGATGAAGATCTGGTCTTTATGGCATTGATCCAGCTGGATTAAGAGTGAAGAACAAAACAGAAAAAGGTAACGGTTCACAGTAACCAAAAAAGGCGCTGGCACGGGAAGTGGTTCGATGTGTCGGCGCTTTTTGCCATATATGTCCGGAAAATGTCTATATGTTTAAGCGGAAAAAATTGGAAATCAAAAAAACAGTGGCTCAAAGAAAGAAAAAGGAGGTGTGCCTGCGTGAAACTATTTCATCTTTCTGATCTGCATATCGGGAAAATGTTAAATGGCTATAGCCTGCGCGAGAGCCAGAAAAATGCGTTTTTGCAGATACTTAAATATGCGGAGGAAGAGAAGCCGGATGCGATTCTGATATGCGGGGATATTTATGATAAATCGGTCCCGGCGGGGGAAGCGTATACGCTTTTTGACTGGTTTCTGACCGAGCTATCCGGGCGCTGTCCGGGGACGGAGATCCTGATCATTGCGGGAAATCACGATTCACCGGAGCGGCTGGCGTATGGCGCATCGTTTCTGGCACGCCACCGGATCCATATCGCGGCGCTGCCGCCGGCAGATCGGACGGAGTATTTAAAGCAGGTCACACTTACAGATGAGTGGGGACCGGTTCATTTTTATCTGGTACCGTTTATCCGTCCGGGTCATGTGCGCCATTTGTTTGACACCAATGGTTATACCGATGCATTCCAGAAACTCCTGGCGCGGGAGACGATCCGGAAGCAGGAGCGCAATGTGGTTCTGGCGCACCAGTTTTTTGTCTGGAACGGTCAGAATCCGGAAACCTGCGATTCGGAGACGGCGGTGCTGACCTCCGGCGGATTGGATGCGATTGATGCGTCGGTGCTGGAACCGTTTGAATATGCGGCGTTAGGGCATATCCATGGGGCACAGAAGGTAGGGCAGGAGCGGTTTTGCTATTGTGGGACGCCGTACAAATATTCGATCAGTGAAGAACACCATCAGAAGGGGATCACGGTGGTGGAACTGGGAGAAAAAGGAAGTGAGCCTCAGATCCGCCGTCTGCCGATTCTCTGCCATCCCGATGTAAAGCGCGTGCGGGGGACACTGGAAGAACTCAAGCTGCTTTCAGATACGATGGAAAAGATGCCGGATGGAAGCGGACGCGCGGACGCGTATGTGAGCGTGGTCCTGACGGACGAAAAAGAAATGTACGATTTCCGGGAGCGCCTGGAGGAGTTATTTGCGCATATTTTGGAGATCCGGGTGGACAATGAGAGGACGCGGAAACGACTGGAGGAAGAACCGGAGGAAACAGGGGCGGTGACGCCGTTTCAGGCATTTGCCTCTTTTTATGAGGCGGTGCGCCACTGCCCGATGACAGAGGAACAGGAGACGATTCTGGCGCGCATGGTGGAAGAGGCAGAGGAGGAGGAACGCGTATGAAACCGAAGCTGCTTACAATGTCGGCGTTTGGCTCTTATGGGGGCGTGACGCAGATTGATTTCGAACGGGCGGGGACGGGATTGTTCCTGATCACGGGCGATACGGGGGCAGGCAAAACGACGATCTTTGACGCGATCTCGTTTGCGCTCTACGGGGCGGCGAGCGGCGCCGGGAGAGAGGGCGCGATGCTTCGCAGCCAGTATGCACCGGAGGACGCGGAGACCTGGGTGGAACTGACGTTTGAGGATAAGGGGCAGGATTATACGATCCGCCGCAGTCCGGCATACACGCGCCTCAGCAAGCGGAAAAATAAGGACGGCGCATACACGGCGACGAGTGTGGCGCCGAAAGCGTCTCTGCTTTTGCCGGATGGAAGTGAGATGTCCGGCCGGATCCGTGAGATCGATGAGAAGATCCGGGCGATCGTGGGCGTGGACCGCGATCAGTTTTCGCAGATCGCGATGATCGCGCAGGGCGAATACATCCGTCTGCTCCATGCATCCTCCAAAGAAAGAAAAGAGATATTTTCGCGCATTTTCCATACCGGGATCTACGGTAGAATCCAGCAGAAGCTGCGGGAGGCAGATCGGACGCTGTATGGAAGGCTGGAGGATAACAAGACCCGGTGCGAGGAAGTCATCCGGCAGGTGACGGTTCCCAGGACGGAGGAGGCGGCAGCTTTGGAGTGGGAAGAAAGATGGCAGTCTTTGAAAGAGCGGTACCGGACAAATGGAGCGGAACTGCTTGCATTTCTGCATCAGTTGTCGGAGGAAAGCCGGAGGATCGAGGAAGAGGCGGGGAGACTGGAAGAGAATACAATCCAGAAGCTTGCCGCCGGACAGAACCATCTGGAGCTTGTGAAAAAGGAAAAACGGGTACTGGAAGAAAAGAGCCGTTTGGAAGCATTTGGACGGGAGATGGAGGCTAGGCGCCGGGAAGCTGCCGCAGCCTATGAGAGCCGGAAACCGGAGCTGGAGGATCAGATCTGGCGGATGCAGGATGCGCTTCCGCTCTATGCGGAGCAGGAGAAAAAACGGCAGGCATATGAAACTTTGGAACATCAGCGGACGGCTCTGACCCAAAACCTGAAAAAAATGCAGAATCAGCTGGAAACGTGCCGTACACAGGAAGAAATACTTCGAAACCAGGAGCGGGAGGCGGTAGAGGCGCGCGCTGCCCTGGCAGAATGCCGGGGACGGCGGGAGCAGATGGAACGGCGCCAGGCGGTTTTGCAGGAGTTAGGGAAATGCTGTGAAGCGGAGCGGACATGGAGGAAGTCACTGGAAAAACGCCAGGAAAAATTTCAGGCAGCCGCGCGGGCGTACCAGCAGTCAGATCAGTTGTATCAGGACGCGTCCTGCCGCTTTCTGGCGATGCAGGCGGGACTTCTGGCGGCAGAGCTGCAGGAAGGAAAACCGTGCCCGGTCTGTGGCTCGCTGGAACACCCGGCTCCCTGCCGTCTGGAGACAGAGCCGATCCGGGAGGAACAGGTGGAAGCGCTGCGTGCCGGGCGGGATGATGCCGATCAGAAGCAGAGGACAGCCGCTGAGGCGTGCCAGGAGGCGCAGATCTCGCTGGAACATGAGAGCAGACGGCGGATAGAGATCCAGGGAAAACTGTACGGCCAAAATCAGGACAGCCCGGCAGCCCAGCCGGATGTGGATGCTCTGGAGAAGGAGCTACGGCAGATGGCACAGGAAATCCGGCGATGCAGGCAGGCGGAAACCACTTATACAGACCGGATTGCCATGGAAGAAACGATCCGGCAGAAACGGGAGGCGAACGGAGCCGAACAGAAGAAGCTGGAAGCTGCGCTGGAGCTTAAAAGAAGTGAGGTGCAGCAGGCGGCGATCGAGAGCCAGACGAGACGTAATGAGCTGGAGGAACTCTCGAAGCGGCTGGAGTGGAAAGACAGCCGGACACTCCAGGTGGAGCTTGAGAAGCGCAGCCGGGAGCTGGAAACACTTGCAGAGGCGGTGACAGCGGCTGATAAGAAAGCACAGGAGTGCCGGGAAAAATGCCGGGAGCTGGAGGGAAGCTTATCTTCGCTCCAGGAACGTTTTGAAGCAGATTCAGAAACAGAACCGGAAGAAAAAATCCAGCAGGCGATCCGGCACTGGGAAGAGGAAAAAACGCGCTGGTCGCGGCTTCACCGGGAACATATGTCGGTGCGGACGCGCAACGAGGATGCATATGCGGCACTTCGGGGGTATCTGCAGGAACGGGAGCAGCTTGACCGGGAAAAACAGCAGATCAGCGAGCTTTACCAGACGGCGGACGGAAAACTGAGCGGCGCGGCGCGGATCGATTTCCAGACGTATGTACAGCGCCAGTATTTCCGCCAGATGATACAGGCAGCCAACCGCCACCTGCGCCGGATGACGAAAGGAACCTTTGAACTTCAATGCCGCGGTCTGGCCGATCTGGGAAAACAGGGAGAAGTGGGACTTGACCTGGATGTCTACAGCTTTGTGACCGACCGGGTCCGGGACGTCAAAACATTGTCTGGTGGAGAATCCTTTCTGGCGGCGCTTGCGATGGCGCTCGGCATGGCGGATGTCATCCAGAATGCGGCAGGCAGCGTGAAGGTGGATGCTATGTTCATTGATGAGGGGTTTGGTTCTCTGGATGAGGAATCACGGACGCGGGCGGTTCAGGTGCTGCAGGAGCTGTCCGGAGGAAAACGCCTGATCGGCATCATTTCCCATGTGACGGAGCTGAAAGAGGAGATGGGACACAAGCTGGTGGTAAAAAAAGGAAATGGCGGAAGTCAGGTGCATTGGGAGATAGAAGATTAGTATGACGGCGCAGAGCCGTTGTGTGACGAAAGAAAAGAGGCTATTTACATATGACAATCGTAATTCCAGGGATGGTGACGTTATCGCTCTTATCTCTGTTTTACTGCAGTATGCTGCCGGAGACGGGGCGGAAGGCGAGAATGCAGGCATTTGAGCGGCAATACATCGCCCACCGGGGATTTCATGACAACCGGAGTGAATGTCCGGAAAATTCGCTCCCGGCGTTTGAGCGCGCGATCCAGATGGGATATGGGATTGAGCTGGATGTACAGCTGACGAAAGACGGGGTTCCGGTCGTATTTCACGACTGGGATCTGAAGCGGGCGGCGGGCGTTGACCGGAAGATACGCGACTGTACCTTTGAAGAGCTGCAAAGCTATCGTTTGTTTGGTTCATCCCAGACGATACCGGCCTTTGAGGAAGTGCTTGAGCTGGCGGATGGGCGTACCCCGCTTATCATCGAACTGAAAGCAGAGATTGTCCACCGGGAGCTGTGTGAGAAATGCGCGGCGCTTTTAGATCGTTATCCGGGTGAGTACTGCATCGAATCGTTCAGTCCGCTGGCACTCGGCTGGTTTAAGCACCATCGTCCGAATGTTTTGCGCGGGCAGCTTGCGACCAATCACCGCGGCGAGGGCTTGAAAACGCCGGTCATTGTGCGGGAGATGCTTACATACTGTATGCTGAACGGATTTTGCAGACCGGATTTCATTGCGTACAACTGCCAGTTCAGCAACACGCTTCCGGTGGAAATGCTGCGCTATTTCTACAAATGTAAGATGGCGGCGTGGACGATCAAAAACCAGGGCGAATTAAACCGGCACCGGAAACAGTTTGATGTTTTTATTTTTGACAGCTTCGAGCCGGATCAATTCGTGAATTTTAACAAAAAACATCCTAAAAGATAGTGAGAAAGTCCTAAATTATGCTGGAAAAGTTGATTTTCTATGAAAATCTGCTATAATGGCTAGGACAATTTAATAATGAGAGATTATTACGAATTCGAGAGGACAAAGATATGAAAAAGAAACAGCTTCTTTCAGGCGTAATGGCACTTTTGTTATCTGCTTCACTCTGTGCATGCGGAGGCAGCAAGACAGCAGAAGGCACCTCAGAAGCAGCTGGCGAGTCCAGCGAAGCAGAGACCAGTAATACTCTTTCAGAAGGAACACCAGTACCAGGCGGCAGCGTTGTGTATGGCATGACGCAGGACCTGGCTAGTCTTGACCCCCATGTAGATACGGACGCAGGAACTAGAGACGTGGTTTTCAATTTGTACGAAGGGCTTGTAAAGCCTACTTCCGATGGCGGATTTATTCCGGCTGTTGCCAGCGATTATACCATTTCCGATGATGCAAAGACTTATACTTTCACATTGAGAGATGGCGTCACATTCCATGACGGCACACCGGTTACCATCGAAGATGTCAAATATTCCATCGATCGTTATGCGGAGATTCAGGGCGAATCCTCCGCTTTTTCTTCGCTTGTAGATAGTGTAGAGGTGCAGGATGACAAGACACTGGTTGTAAACCTGAAAGAAAGTTATTCAGAGTTTCTTCCGATGATGACGATTGCCATCATTCCGAAGTCCAACGAGGACCCGGCAGGCAATCCGATCGGTACCGGTCCATTCAAATATGTTTCCTACACACCGGGTCAGAACCTGGAGCTGGAAAAATATGACGGCTACTGGCAGGAGGGCGTTCCGAGCCTGGACAGCGTGGAATTTAAATTTATTGCCGATGTGGACACCGCATTTGTAGAGCTGCAGGCTGGCACCATCGACATTCTGAAATATTTAACCGCCGCACAAGCGGAGACGTTGGGCGATGAAGATTACAACATCGTACAGGGAAGCATGAACCTCGTCCATGCGATGTACTTAAACAGCGCTTACGAGCCGCTTTCCAAGACAGAGGTGCGTCAGGCACTCTGCTATGCGGTAGACCGCGATGCGATCAACAACTTTATTTTCGGCGGAAAGAGCCACATCATCGGCTCCCATATGATCCCGGCAATGTCGAAATACTATGAGCCGGAAGCAGAGACTGTATACAGCTATGATCCGGAGAAGGCAAAAGAGCTTCTGGCAGATGCCGGATACGCAGATGGCTTTGATCTGGAAATTACTGTTCCGAGCTCATACAGCCAGCACGTAGACAGCGCGCAGATCATCGCAGACGAGCTGTCCCAGGTCGGCGTCAACGTGACCTTAAATCAGGTTGAGTGGAGCACTTGGCTGCAGGATGTATACAAGGGAGGCAATTTCCAGGCGACCGTCATCGGTTTTGACGGAACGCTGGCACCAAGCGACTGGCTCAAGAAATATGTGACAGACGATGCGAAGAACTTCATGCATTACTCCAACACTGAGTACGACGATGTATTTAATACAGCATACACAACCGTTGATGACGATGTAAAAGTAGAAAACTACAAGAAGGCGCAGATGATCCTGGCAGAGGATGCGGCAGCCGTTTACATCGAAGATCCGGCGAACCTCGTAGCAGTCAGCAAGAAGTTTGGCGGCTACACCTTCTACCCGACGGCAGCAGAGGATATGTCCCTGTTATATCAGGTAGAGCAGTAAAATATACAGTTACAATCCAGCAAATTCCTGTTGCTACCACGTTTTCTTACGGCACTTTCGGTTCCAAAAGTGCCTGCCCGTGAACAGTAACCAGGAAATAACAACAGAATAAGAAGCGGTAAACGCAGGAGGGAATTATGAAATTCTTTATAAAAAAACTGATAACTCTCATTATCACATTGTTGGTCATATCCTTCCTGACGTTTACCGCTTTTTCTGTGATTCCGGGCGATGCGGCACTTTCCAGGCTGGGAAAGGACGCGACGGAAGAGCAGTTAGAGCGGGCGCGGGATGAGATGGGATTAAATGATCCACTTCTGGAGCGGTATGGAAGATGGGTGACCAATGCGATGCAGGGGGATTTCGGGGAGTCCTACCGGTATGAGGGAACCTCAGTCCGCTCCCTTCTGGCACAGCGGCTTCCGGTCACGGTGCTTCTGGCAGTCATTTCCCTGCTCATCATCACGGTGATTTCAGTTCCACTCGGAATCCTGAGTGCCCGGTTTGCCGGAAAATGGGTCGATACGCTGACGAACTGCCTGACGCAGATTCTGATGGCGGTGCCGTCATTTTTTCTCGGCATGATCCTGACCTACGTGTTTGGACTGATTCTTCATATGTTCCAGCCGGGTAAATTTATCGAACCGTCGGAAAATTTTGGAAAGTCTGCACAGTACCTTTTATTTCCGGCGCTCGCGGTGGCGCTGCCGAAGATTGCGATGGTGGTGAAATTCCTGCGAAGCTCGATTCTGACCGAGATGAACCGGGAATACGTGCGGACTGCCTACAGCCGCGGCAATACGGAAACGGCGGTATTGTACGGGCATGTGCTGAAAAATGCGATGATTCCGGTTGTGACGTTCTTTGCGATGGTAATCGCGGAGATCCTTGCCGGCAGCATCGTGGCGGAGCAGGTGTTCAGCGTGCCGGGAATCGGAAGACTTCTGATCAGCTCGATCTCCAACCGCGATTATCCGGTTGTGCAGGCGATCGTGCTGTACATCACATCGGTGGTCGTACTTATCAATTTTGCGGTTGATATGATTTATCAGGTTTTGGATCCGAGAGTCCGGACGGCGGAAGAATAGAGGGAAGACGAATGAAACGAAAGAATTATAATCTGATGATAGGGGGCGCGATCACGCTGTTCTTTCTGGCAGTTGCCCTGATCGGACAGTTCTGGACGCCGTATGGGACAACGACGATGGACTCCATGGCAGTCAATCTGGCGCCGTGTGCAGCACACCCGCTGGGAACGGATAACTTCGGGCGCGATATTTTGAGCCGTGTGATGGCGGGAAGCGGCAGCACTTTTTTTGTGGCAGTCTGCACGGTTCTGATCGGGTGTGTGTTTGGCACGATCGTCGGTGCGCTGACCGGCTATTTCGGCGGCTTTTTCGATAACCTGATCATGCGTTTCAATGATATCCTTTTATCGTTTCCGAGCATTCTTCTGGCGCTTATCTTCATCAGCCTGACGAAGCCGGGAAGCTACAACATCATTCTGGCGCTGGGAATCCTTTTTATCCCGAGTTTTGCCCGGATCGTCCGTAGTGAGGTGATACGGTGCCGGGAACTGGATTTTGTCAAGAGTGCGCGGATCCTTGGCGCAGGGCATATCCGGATTATTTTCGCCCATATTCTGCCGAATGCGGCGGTCAGCCTTTTGACGGCGGCGGCGATCGGATTTAACAATGCGGTGCTGGCTGAGGCGAGTATGAGTTATCTGGGACTGGGAATCCAGCCGCCGGAGCCGAGTCTCGGGAGAATGCTTTACGAAGCGCAGTCGTACCTGTTCAATGCGCCGTGGTACGCGATCGGACCGGGCGTGACGATCATCCTGATTATTCTGGGATTCAGCATGGTGAGCGAGGGACTGCGCTCGATGCAGCAGTAAGGAGGCGAAAAGATGGAACCATTGGTTGAGATAAAAAATCTGTCGATCCGTTTTCCAGAAGGAAATTCGACCTTTGAGGCAGTCAAGGGCATCAGCTTTTCGATCGGAAAAGGAGAGATCGTCGGAGTAGTCGGCGAGTCAGGGTCAGGAAAATCCATGAGTGCGCTGGCACTGATGGGGCTGCTTCCGAAGGACGCCGAGATTGCCTCCGGATCGCTCTGTTTTCAGGGAGAAGATCTGGTGACCATGAAACCGGAAAAGCGGAGACAGCTATGCGGCAGCAAAATGGCGATGGTCTTTCAGGAGCCGATGACCTCCTTAAATCCGGTATTGAAAATCGAACGGCAGGTCGGGGAAAGCCTGCGGATCCATACGAAACTCGGAAATGCTGAGATCCATGAACGGGTCGTGCAGGCACTCTCAGAAGTCGGTCTGCCGGACCCGGAGGGGCTGTGCGGTAAATACCCGCATGAACTTTCTGGCGGCATGCGCCAGCGTGTGATGATCGCGCAGGCGATGATCAATTCTCCGAGTCTTCTGATTGCGGATGAGCCGACGACAGCGTTAGACTGTGTCGTTCAGGCACAGATCCTGGAGCTTCTGCGGAATATCCACCGGACCAAGGGAACGTCGATTCTCTTTATTTCCCATGATCTGAATGTTGTGCGTGCGCTCTGCAGCCGTGTGATCGTGGTTTATAAGGGCGAGATCGTGGAAGAAGGGCAGACGGAAGACGTCCTTCTGCATCCGAAGCATGAATATACGCGCCATCTGGTGGCGTCGATTCCGGAGGGAGAAAAAGGGGAAAGCTCCGGCGGGGAGATCCTGCGCCTGACGGATTTGAACGTATTTTACGATGTGCGTGGCGGTCTGTTCCGCAAAAAAGGAAAAAAACACGTAATTCACGATCTGAACCTGTCGGCAAGAGAGGGAGAGATTGTGGGGATCGTGGGCGAGAGCGGCTGCGGCAAATCGACGCTCAGCAAGACGATCCTGGGACTTCACGACAATTATACGGGTGAGGTGAAGGTGCGTGACGGTGTCCGTCCGCAGATGGTATTTCAAGATCCGGCGGGATCGCTTAACCCGGCGCGGACGATCGGATGGATTCTGGAAGAACCGTTGCGCCTGCGCGGCATCAGAGACCGCGCAGAGCGCAGGCAGCTAGTGAAAGAAATGCTTGAAAATGTCGGACTGGACGAGTCCTTTGCGGCGCGCCATCCGAGAGAGCTTTCTGGCGGTCAGAAACAGCGCATCAGCATCGGCGTGGCCCTTCTCATGGATCCGCGCCTGGTGATCGCGGATGAGCCTGTTTCGGCGCTTGATGTGACGGTCCAGTCCCAGATTTTGAACCTGCTTTTGAAGCTGCACGCCGAAAAGCAGATGACCATCCTCTTTATTTCCCACGATCTGAACGTCGTGCGCGGGCTCTGCAGCCGTGTCATGGTCATTTACAGGGGTGTGATTGTGGAAGAAGGTCTGGCAGAAGAGATCTATGAGCATCCGGCGCACCCGTACACGAAACTTCTGCTGGAAGCGGCGATCGGCGGGGATACAATGGAACTGGATGCGGAGGCAGGAAAGCAGAGTGCGGAGCCGGAGAGAGACAGCCGGATGGAAAAACCGGAGCGGGGACAGACGAAAGGGAACCTTTTGGAAAATCAGGAAAAAGAGCGGTCCGTCCAGAATGCACCAAAGAAGATAGCGGGCAGTGGGGAGAAGTGTATCTTTTATGAGCGCTGTCCGAAGAGAAGAGAGGCGTGTGCCCATGTGCCGCTGTCACCGGAGGCAGTACAACTTTCAAGGACACACTGGGCGCGGTGTATTCAGATAGAAGCATAATCTGATAAGCTGAAATAGAGAAAAACGAAATAGCAGCCGAAAAAAGACAGACGGTTCAGCCTATGCCAGGGAAAGCGGCATGGCTTGAATCGTCTGTCAATGTTTTTTCCTGCGGTGGGAAATTAAAGTGCGCGGCTGCTCACTGGAAGAATCCTGCTGCCCCTGCTGTGCCTCACCGGAAAGCTGCAGCGGCTCCCGGCGGTGCCGGAGTGAATGGTAAAAAAGCCAGATCAGATCCACCAGGGCGATCAGAAACGCACATCCGGCTAATAGATGAAATACCTCATGCGTCAGAGCGGGATACGGCAGAGCGGATATGATATAAGGAGAAGTCATGTTCCGCAGGGAGCTCACCGTCCAGGAGAGACTGTCCGCCATCGTCTGGAGAAGCGATTCATAGGTATCCTCGTTCAGGCGGATCAAACGCCCGTTTAATGAAAGTGCTTTGCGTTCGGGCGGCTCTGGATAGCCGGAAGACGGATCGAGCAGATAGAAATGGCAGGTTCCATTTTCCAGAGAGTAATAATAATATCCGGTCTCTTTCTTTCCATCGTAGGCAGCGCACCCTGTATAATATAAGGAAGGAGCGTTCACCGAGACATAGGGCTGAGCCGGGTTATAAAAATCTTCAAACTTGCACTGGCTGTTTATCGGCCGCGGGGAGTGTGAATTTTCCCCGGCATTCTGCCACAGGAGCAGGATGGACGCGATCAGCACCAGCGCCGGAAGCCACATCTGCCGACGGTAAAAACGGCGGCTTTTGATGGGGGAATGTTTTTGTTTTTCAGTCAAATTTTTCATACGCTCTAGTATAGTCAGTTCTGCGTGGAACGTCAAGAGTTAGTGTATACGACAAAATCCTGCTGCCACCACGTTTTCTTACGGCACTTTCGGTTCCCAAAGTGCCTACCTGTAAACAATTACTCCATTCCTGGTCATCTGCGCGTGCTTTTTCAATTATTCTTGCAAACAGGGCGAAAAATTGCTATGATGGGAGTGCTGGCATCGGAAGGAGATTGTGCAGTAGGGGAAAGCTTTCGATGCATGGCAGTCATTTTTGCATTGGCAATATAGAAGGAGAGGCTAAATGGACGCTTACACGAGTTTTGCGGAAGTATATGATATGTTTATGGATAATATTCCCTATGAGGACTGGTGCGGGTACCTGACTTCTCTTTTAAAGGAATATGGGATCAATGATGGTCTGGTGCTGGATCTGGGATGCGGAACCGGCACGCTGACGGAGCTTCTGGCAAAGGAAGGCTATGATATGATCGGCGTGGATGTCTCGGAGGATATGCTGCAGGAAGCAATCGAAAAACGGGCAGAATCCGGGCTGCCAATTTTGTATTTATTGCAGGATATGCGCGAATTTGAATTGTACGGGACGGTCCGGGCGGTCGTGAGTATCTGCGATTCGCTGAATTATATTCTGGATTATGACGATCTGGCGCACGTATTTTCGCTGGTCAACAATTATCTGGATCCGAAGGGAATGTTCATTTTCGACCTGAACACGGAGGCAAAGTTTCAGGCAATGGGAAGTGAGACGATCGCGGAGGCGCGCGACGAGGGGAGCTTCATCTGGGAAAATGAGTATGATGAAGAGGAGAAAATTAACTCCTACGATCTGACGCTCTTTATCCGCGAGGAGGATGACTTATACCGCCGCTATCAGGAGACGCATTTTGAGCGCGCGTGGTCGTTGGACGAGATAAAAAAGGCGCTCACAGAGGCGGGCATGGAATTTGTGGCGGCGTATGACGCATTTACGAAGAACGCGCCGCGAAAAGAGAGCGACCGAATCTATGTGGTTGCGAGAGAACATGGAAAAGAGGTATAAATGATGGAAAAGATAAAAGCAGGTGAAATAACGGAACAGACCGGAGATTATATGCTCCGTGCGACGGCGGCGAATGGTCAGATCCGCGCATTTGCGGCGACTTCCCGCGATCTGGTGGAGAAAGCCAGACAGGCGCACAATACCAGCCCGGTGGCGACCGCAGCGCTGGGACGGCTGATGACGGCAGGGGTCATGATGGGGTCGATGATGAAAGCGGACAGTGATCTTTTAACCATCCGGATCGAGGGCGATGGTCCGATCGGCGGTCTGACGGTGACAGCTGATAAGAACGGCAATGTCAAGGGCTACGCGTTCCACCCGGAGGTAATGCTGCCGCCGAATGCGAAGGGCAAGCTGGATGTGGGCGGTGCGCTGGGAGTCGGCGTCTTAAGCGTAATCCAGGATATCGGTTTGAAAGAGCCGTATGTGGGACAGACGATCCTGGTAACGGGTGAGATTGCGGAAGATCTGACTTATTACTATGCGACCTCCGAGCAGACTCCGTCCTCCGTGGCACTGGGCGTTCTGATGAATAAAGAAAATACGGTGCGCCAGGCAGGCGGATTTATCATCCAGCTTCTTCCGGGAGCAGAGGAGGCGACGATCGCGGCACTTGAAAAGACGATCGGTGAGCTGGAGCCGGTGACGACGATGTTAAATAAGGGAATGACCCCGGAGGACATTCTGGAGCTGATTTTAGGACAATTTGGTCTGGAGATTCTGGATAAGATGCCGATTCAGTTTACCTGCAACTGCACCAAGAGCCGTGTAGAAAAGGCGCTGATCAGCATCGGCGGCAAGGAGCTGCAGGAGATGATCGACGAGGGCAAGAGCATCGAAGTCAACTGCCAGTTCTGCAACAAGCACTATGAATTTAGTGTGGATGAGCTGAAAAAACTGTACGAGAAAGCTAAGAAGTAAAAAGAAATGAGATAATAGATATGGCTGCTGTGCGGAAAAAGGATATTTGGATATGTTCCGCATGGCAGGACAGAAAAAAAGGTCACTGTTCACACATGTGTGAGCAGTGACGAAAAAAGGGATACTGCCGAAGCGGTATCCCTTTTTATAATCACTTTACTTAGATCAATATAACGTATTCGCAAAATATATATCAAACATATTTGGAAAACAGGTACACTGGAAAGTTGATGATTAAAGCTTGGTTACGTTAGTAGCCTGCGGTCCCTTAGCACCGTTAACAACTTCGAACTCTACCTGAGCGCCTTCCTCAAGAGACTTGAAGCCTTCCATGTTCAGTCCGGAGTAGTGAACGAATACATCGTTGCCCTGCTCGTCGCAGATAAATCCGTAACCTTTCTGGTTGTTGAACCACTTTACAGTACCTCTGTTCATATGATACCTCCAAAAAAATATAAAAAATAGTGATGGTCGCATGGATTTACGACCTGTTCCAAGAATAGCATAGTTTCATATTGATGTCAAACGTTTTCGCATAAAATTTCTGGAAATTCAGACATTTAAAAATAGTTAAATTTTTGTGGAAAATAAGGGCATTTGTTACTGTACACACATGTGTGCCCAGTAACGGGTATTTTCCAGAAAGCCGCGAAAGAAAGTGGGGTTGTCAAACCAGAATACGGGGGGTAAAATAGGAGGAAAGAAAAGGGGAAAGAGGTAGGAAAATGAATTATATTTACAATGCGTATCATCATTTTTTGACGATCACGAAACATAAATGCGAGGTCATGAAAAACTGCTTTGCGGTAGGGCTGTACCGCCAGGGACTTCTGCACGACCTCTCCAAGTATTCCTGGGAGGAATTTGTGACCGGCGTTAAATATTATCAGGGAAACCGCAGCCCAAATGCAGCGGAAAAAGAAGAAAAGGGCTATTCGGCGGCATGGCTGCACCACAAGGGACGCAACAAACATCATTTCGAATACTGGATCGATTTTGCACCGGACAAGTCCTGGGGGCTTGTCGGCAATAAAATGCCCCTTCGCTACCTGATCGAGATGGTAATGGACCGGATTGCCGCGTCGAAGGTTTATAAGGGAAAAGATTACACGGATGCGTGTGCGTGGGAATACTTTGAAAGAGGCAGAGATTTTGTCGTGATGCACCCGAGGACGAAGTACCAGCTGGAATATCTCCTCACGATGCTGAAAGAGCAGGGCGAGGAGAGAACCTTTGCGTTCATCCGGGCGCTGCTTGCGCGGGAGAGGGCGAAAGAACAGGCAGTCCGGAGAAAACGGATGGGATACGTGATCCGGGAGATAAGAGAGCGTGGACGGGTGCTGTAATTTATAAGGACAATTCTCTCAGATAATTATGTAAGTACAGCACTGCCGTCTCTGGATCTGTGAAAAGCTGTTCTGAATACGGCACAAACAGCTGCTTACTCTTATAGTCTGCTTTCAGGCATTCATGCCACATCGGAGTGCCATCTGCAAGAAGCGGCTGCGGCACAAACAGCCCGGCTGCGCGGGTGTAGCACGTTTTGGCGGTTGCCTTCTTGCGGGCGGAGCGATCCACATACTGACCGACACTTTTGTGGATGGCGCAGTCCTCGTAGATCATATAGTAATAATTCTCATAATCGCTGTAAAATCGTTTCAGTTCCCCGGAATATAATGGAAGGTCGAGCGTCAGGCGGTTTCCTTCCGCCGACAGCTCCAGCTCACCGATGGAAAACTGGAATCTGCTTGTCAGAGAGACGGGACTTTCATAGTGAAGCAGCAGGTGCTTTTCTGAGTTTCCGTCCGCATATGGGATATCACGGCTTTCTGAACCTTTGAAAGAAAAATCGCCGGTCAGAAAGTCCGGGTAGGCGAGAATCGGCAGAATCTGCGGCATTCCCTTTAAGTCATCCTCGTTATGGAGAATCAGAAGGTGTTTCAGCAGTTCAGAGTGCGTCTGTAAATATTCACCGTAAACCTCGATGAGCTGACCGCCGTTGTACTTATCTTCGCGGGCAATGCCGAGGAACCGCTCGATGCTTTTTTGTTTCAGATTTTCAAGTCCCAGCAATTTTTTTAATGGGCGTATTTTCTTATAAATATCAAAACTTTCAACTGCTTCAAAATTCCAGTTCTTTTTATAAAAAACACAGCGTTTCGTCAGAAATGGAATGTCAAACCCGTCGCCGTTGAAATGGACGAGGATGCGCTTTGTCCGGAGAAGTGCAAAAAAAGCGTCGAGAACCTCTTCCTCCGCATCCCTCGTCTCGGCAAAATACTGGGTCAGAATCCAGGTGTTTCCGTCGTGCCAGACGCAGCCGATCAGATAGACTGAGGCGTAGTCGCCGGAAAAGCCGGTCGTCTCGATATCGAAAAAGAGCAGATCGGAGATAGCTCCTAACCGTTTGGGCGGATAAGAGGAAGTAAAGGTCAGCGGATTTTGAATGGTGATCATTTGGCAGTATCCTCCTGTGTCGGTTTATAATGTCCGCCCCTGGTCCGCATTGCGTCGGGGATTGGTTTCAGACTGTAACCTATGGCGTTATTATAAATTCATCGGAAGTGAAAAGCAACCGTTTAAAACGACAAAACAATAACACACCCGGTATCGTGAAATATCCGTTCTGGCAGTTGAGTAAAAAGAAAAACAATTTGTAAACCTTCAGTGGTACAAGTTTGGCAATCTTTTGAAATTCCGATATACTAGAAAATGTCGGAAGTGACAGCGGGAAATGTGGTTGTACCAATATGGCAATTCGGGAATTTTTGGCGGAAAGACTGGCAGATTATGAGATCCCGCGCGAATTTGCCTTGCTAAAGGAGTTTCCAAAGACTGAAAGCGGAAAGATTCGTAAAAAAGAACTGTGAAAATTGCTTTTTCTTGTCGAAAAAAGAAAAAGATTTATTGTGCAAAATGACAAAGGTGACGTTGACAAAATTGGAAAAGAGTGGTATATTTACATACAGCAATCAAACTATTTAATGTAACGGTTGTGAACGTGACCGGAGAGCTGCTTTCTGTGGGGGAAAAGCGGCTCTCTTTTTATGTCATAGGAAACTTCGTCCTATGTGTTTGACTTTTTGTATAGTGACCGCTACAATAAATATGTGTTTCTAAAAATCATTTATAAGGGAGACAAACCATATGATAAGAGATGGCTTTATCCGGGTTGCCGCGTCAACACCGGAAGTGAAGGTGGCAGATGTAGAGTACAACCGGGAACAGGTTTGTGAACAGATAGAGGAGGGGCGCAAAAAGGGCGCTTCGATTATGGTATTTCCAGAGCTGGTGCTGACGGGATATACGTGCGGTGAGCTGTTTATCCAGAAATCGCTGCTGGCGAAGGCAAAGGAAGAGCTTAGGAAGCTGATCGCCTTTACAGCTGGCGATTCAATGCTTGTATTTGTAGGACTTCCGTGGGAATACAACAATAAATTGTACAATGTGGCAGCGGCGATCCAGGATGGAAAGCTGCTCGGTCTGGTTCCGAAGAGATGGATTCCAAACTATTCTGAATTTTATGAGGGACGTTATTTCAACCCGGGCTGGGAAAAGACAATCGACGTTTCCTGGGACGGTTATCAGGTGCCAATGGGAATGAAGCTTTTATTTTCCTGTGACAATGTGGAAAATCTCGTCGTGGGGGCGGAGATCTGCGAGGACGTCTGGGTTTTAAATCCACCGAGTATTGCACACGCGTCGGCGGGGGCAACGGTGATCGTCAACTGTTCTGCCAGCGATGAGGTGACAGGCAAGAGCGAGTACCGCAGAAGTCTGATCAGCGGTCAGTCGGCGCGGCTGCTCTGTGCGTATATTTACGCCAATGCGGGCGAGGGAGAGTCTTCCCAGGATCTCGTTTTTGGCGGCCAGAATATTATCGCTGAGAATGGCAATATCCTGTCGGAGTCAGCGCGATTTGAGAATCAGACAATCTACGCAGATATCGATTTGGAACGTCTGGAATGTGAGCGCCGCCGGATGACGACCTATCAGACAGAAGACCGTGAGGATTACCGGTTTGTAAGCTTTACGCTGGATCGGAAACCGCTTGCGCTGGAGCGCACGATCGATCCGACCCCGTTTGTCCCACACGATGCGGGCAGCCGGAACCGCCGCTGCGAGGAGATCCTTTCGATCCAGGCGATGGGATTGAAAAAACGTCTCAAACATACCGGATGCCGCCATGCTGTCGTTGGTATTTCAGGCGGTCTGGATTCAACGCTGGCACTTTTAGTAACCGTGCGCGCCTTTGATCTGCTGGGGATTCCGCGTGAAAATATCCTGTCTGTGACGATGCCGTGCTTTGGTACGACTGACCGGACGTACCAGAATGCCTGCCAGCTCACGAAAAAGCTGGGTGCAACCTTGAAAGAAGTCGATATCCGAGAGGCAGTTACTATCCATTTCCGTGACATTGAGCAGGATCCGTCGGTTCATGATGTAACGTATGAAAATTCACAGGCACGCCAGAGAACGCTGGTTCTGATGAACCTTGCCAATAAGATCGGCGGTCTAGTCATCGGTACCGGCGATATGTCGGAGCTGGCGCTTGGCTGGGCGACCTACAACGGCGATCATATGTCGATGTACGGTGTCAACTGCTCGGTTCCGAAGATGCTGGTGCGCCATCTGGTGCGCTATTATGCAGATACCTGTGGCGAGAAAGAGCTTTCTGATATTCTACTGGATGTACTGGATACACCGGTCAGCCCGGAGCTTCTGCCGCCGGAGGAGGATGGAAAGATTGCACAGAAAACGGAGGATTTGGTTGGTCCTTATGAGCTGCATGATTTCTATCTCTACTATATATTAAGATTCGGCTACCGTCCGGGCAAGATTTACCGCCTGGCGCGTCAGGCATTTGACGGTGCTTATGATAAGGAAACGATCCTTAAATGGCTGAAGGTGTTCTACCGCCGTTTCTTCAACCAGCAGTTTAAGCGTTCCTGCCTGCCGGATGGTCCGAAGGTAGGTTCTGCTGCAGTATCACCGCGCGGCGACCTGCGTATGCCGAGCGATGCGTGCAGCCGCCTGTGGCTGGAGGAGCTGGAAACACTGGATGAGGATTGCGTTTACGGAGTGCCGGAGACGAACGCGGCAGGAGGCAGCCTGTGATCGCGAGCACGGGCAACGCCCGTGTCAGAGCGGTGACGGCGCTTGCAAAGAAAGCAAAAGCAAGACGGGAACAGGGCGTCTTTTTGGTGGAAGGTCCGAAGATGTTCGGGGAACTGCCGGTGGAGAGACGCCGCGAAGTCTATGTGTCGGAAAATTTTCTGCGCCAGCAGGGGGAAAGAGCAGAAAAACTGCTGGCTGGCTGCCGGTATGAGACGGTGACGGATGAGGTCATGCGCCATATGTCGGACACCCAGACACCGCAGGGAATCCTGGCGGTAGCGGAACAGTTTTCCTATCAGCTCTCAGATGTGCTGAAAAATAGCCTGGACGGAAAGGCACCGGAGCTTGTGATTCTGGAGACGCTGCAGGATCCGGGTAATCTGGGAACAATCCTGCGTGCAGGAGAGGGAGCGGGTGTGACGGGCGTCATTCTTGACCGCGGTTCAGCCGATATTTACAGCCCGAAGGTTATCCGTTCCACGATGGGCTCGATCTACCGGGTACCGTTTATCTACACGGATGACCTGCATCAGACGATCGGGGAAGTGAAAAAACAGGGAATTCGCCTCTATGCGGCGCATTTAAAGGGAAAACATAACTACGAAGAAGAAAATTATACAGGTCCGTCCGGCTTTTTGATCGGAAACGAGGCGAATGGTTTGACCGAGGAGACGGCGGAGCTTGCTGACGCGTGGGTGAAGATTCCGATGGCTGGAAAGGTCGAATCTCTCAATGCAGCGGTGGCAGCTTCGGTGTTGCTGTTTGAGACGGCACGGCAGAGGCGGCAGTAAAATGCATTTTTTGAGACAATCTTTTTGAGCCGAATAGTTTGTGCAGATAGAGAATTGTGAAGAGATAAATGGAACTGCCGATGGATATGTTCCATTAAGAAGTTTGTAATAAAACCGTAAGTTCAAAAACAGAGCTGATTGGTTGATAAATGTCAGAAAATATCGTATACTAGTTTTAAGATATCAGGGTCAAAAGACCTATATGGAAGGAGGGGATGACATGGCAGTATGGTGTGTCTGGCTGGTGGTGTTTGTAGTGTGTATCGGGCTGGAAGCAGCGTCGATGGCGCTGACTTCGATCTGGTTTGCTGGAGGCGCTCTGATTGCGTGTGTCCTGTCGATCGCGGGAGTGAATCTTTACATTCAGATGGCAGTGTTTGTCGTTGTTTCATTCCTTCTTTTGTATTCAACAAGACCATTGGCACTCCGGTATATCAATCAGAAGACGGTGCGGACCAATGTGGACGCGCTGGTGGGTAAAAAAGCGCGGGTAACCGCAGAGATTGATAACGACGAGGCGAGAGGAACGGCGATGGTGTCCGGCCAGGAATGGACGGCACGCTCGGCGGATGGAAGCCGGATTCCGAGGGATACGATGGTACAGATTCAGGCGGTCAGCGGCGTCAAGCTGATTGTCAGCAAATGTAAGGAGGAGTAGGAAATATGGGAGCAGTTATCAGTTTTCTTGTCATTGCGATTGTGGTACTTCTGATTTTGTCATCCTGTATCCGGATCGTGCCGCAGGCACAGGCATTAGTCGTAGAGCGTCTGGGTGCTTATCTGGAGACATGGTCGGTTGGCGTGCATTTCAAGGTGCCGTTCATTGACCGCGTGGCAAAAAGAGTCATTTTAAAAGAGCAGGTTGTAGATTTTGCACCGCAGCCGGTTATCACGAAAGATAACGTTACGATGAAGATTGATACGGTTGTATTTTTCCAGATCACGGATCCGAAGCTGTTTGCTTATGGTGTTGAGAACCCGATCATGGCGATCGAGAACCTGACGGCGACCACCCTTCGAAATATCATTGGTGATCTCGAACTTGACCAGACCTTAACCTCCCGTGAGACGATCAACACGAAGATGCGCGCTGCACTCGATGTGGCGACAGACCCGTGGGGAATCAAGGTAAACCGTGTTGAGTTGAAAAATATCATTCCTCCGGCAGCCATTCAGGATGCGATGGAGAAACAGATGAAGGCAGAGCGTGAGCGCCGTGAGTCCATTCTCCGTGCCGAAGGCGAGAAGAAATCGACGATCCTGGTAGCCGAAGGTAAGAAAGAGTCCGCGATTCTGGAAGCAGAAGCAGAGAAGGAAGCGGCGATCCTGCGTGCAGAAGCACAGAAGGAAAAGATGATCCGCGAGGCAGAAGGTGAGGCGGAAGCGATCCTCAAAGTCCAGAAAGCGGAAGCAGACGGACTTCGCTTCATCAAGGAAGCAGGCGCGGACAATGCAGTGCTGCAGCTCAAGAGCCTGGAGGCATTTGCCAAAGCAGCGGACGGCAAGGCGACGAAGATCATCATCCCGTCCGAGATCCAGGGCATTGCCGGTCTGGTAAAGGGTCTGACGGAAGTTGGCACGGATGTTCAAAAGGCAGAGTAGCCGGGAGTGAGCGGCTCTAAGTTATAAAAAGAAGGTATAAGAAAAGGCTGATGGTTATGTAAAGCAGGAACCGCAGCCTTTTTCGATTTCTTTTTTGACAAGCCTGCGGACATTCGGTATAATATCCCATAGTGATATGTATACCCATATATGTTGATGAAAGGGTATATGCAAGAAGCTATGTGCTATATGAAGAATGAGGCTGTTGTTTGCGAATATAAGTAAGGAGTGGATGCGTTGAACCTGCAGGAAAAAAGAAAGAAAAGCGCGAATATCGCGTTTGCCCTGGATATGCTTCATATCGTAGTGGGTATATTGATCGTGATATTTGCGGTTCTTGCGTTTCTGAACCCGGATGAAAACCGGATTTTGTTTCCGGTAATCTTTCTTCTGGCGGCGGTACTGAATTTTGCCAATGGCTATGACCGCTATCGCCGGGGAAGGGGAAGAAAGCATCTGCGGACCGGCGGAATGATCCTGATGGCTGTGGGAGCAGGATTGTTCCTTTTATGTATTGTCAGTACACTTACAATATGGTGGGGGTAATAAAAGTGAAAACAGAAGTTTTGCGAATGTTAAAAGAAACGGATGATTACCTGTCCGGACAGGAGATCTGTGAGCGTTTAAATGTATCACGGACGGCAGTCTGGAAAGTTATCAAACAGTTGGAGACAGAAGGATATGAGATAGAGGCGGTCCGGAACCGCGGTTACCGGCTGCGTTTCCTGGGCGATGTTCTCAGCCAGGCAGAGCTGGAGAGCAGCATCGACAGCGAGTGGGCTGGAAAAAATATTTTATATTTTGACGAGACGGATTCAACCAATACCGAGATCAAGAAAGCGGCGGAGAAAGATGCCCCGCACGGTACGCTGGCAGTCGCGGATTATCAGTCGATGGGAAAGGGACGCCGCGGAAGAAGCTGGGCGGCGCCGCATGGCGTCGGCATCTGGATGAGCCTGCTTCTGCGCCCGGAGCTTCCTCCGACCTGCGCGTCGATGCTGACGCTGGTGGCGGCTCTGGCAGTTGCCGACGGGATTCGGGAGGTTTGTGATCTGGAGGCAAAGATCAAGTGGCCGAACGATATCGTCGTCAATGGAAAGAAGGTCTGCGGTATCCTGACCGAGATGAGCACGGAATTAGAGTGTATTAATTATATCGTGACTGGTATTGGTATCAACGTGGCAAATCACGAGTTCCCGGAGGAGATTCGGGATGTGGCAACGTCTCTGTATCTGGAGACAGGAAAAGAAGTGCGCCGCAGCCAGCTTATCGCCGCGATCATGCGTGCGTATGAGGGATATTATGATAAATTCATGGAAAACCAGAACATGAAATCCCTGATGGACGTTTATAACAGCCGTCTGGCAAACTGCGGTACACAGGTGCGCGTCCTGTCTCCGGGCAATGAGTATACGGGCATGGCGCTTGGAATTGATGAGATGGGCGAACTGCTGGTCCGCACAGAAGACGGAAAGGTATGCAAGGTGATCTCAGGAGAGGTATCTGTCCGGGGCATTTACGGATATGTATAAAGATTTTTATGCGTCGTTGAAGCCTTTAGAGGGGGAAATACCTTATGCGGAAGAAGAGAGGCTGGCGGCATCCGGCGCTCCATTGCTCTCCTGGTACCGGAAAAACCGGCGGCTCCTTCCGTGGCGGGAGAATCCGGAACCGTATTCGGTCTGGATTTCGGAGATCATGCTGCAGCAGACGCGGGTAGAGGCGGTCAAACCGTACTTTGCCCGTTTTATGGAAGCACTCCCGGACATCACCTCGCTCGCACAGGTGGACGAAGAGCGGCTTTTGAAGCTGTGGGAGGGACTTGGGTATTATTCCAGAGCCCGGAACCTAAAAAAGGCAGCGGTCTGCCTGATGGAAGACTACGGCGGTCAGATGCCGGCGTCGCGGGATGAGATATTGAAACTTCCGGGCATCGGAAGTTATACAGCCGGGGCAGTTGCGTCGATCGCGTATGATCTGCCGGCTCCGGCGCTGGATGGAAATGTGGTGCGTGTTCTGACACGCCTGTTTGCTGACCCACAGGACAGCACGAAGCCGGCGCTTCGAAAGAAATATGAGCGGCGCCTGGAGGCGGAACTTGTGCGCCGGACGGAGGAAAGAGATTCCTATTTGTTAGCCGGTGATGATGCCGGTGAGGTTTCAACGGCATCACGGTCAGAAGAGCTATTTCATCCAGGTGAATATAATCAGGCATGGATTGAGTTGGGCGCGCTTGTCTGCATCCCGGGCGGACGTCCGCTCTGTGAGAAGTGCCCGCTGGAATCCCTTTGTCTGGCGCACCGGCGGGGAGAGGAGGAGCAATATCCGGTCAAGCCGCCGAAAAAGCCGCGCCGGATCGAGGAAAAAACGGTCTGCCTGATTGAGTGGGAGGATACGGTGGCGATCCGCAAGCGCAGCAGCAAGGGATTGTTGGCGTCCCTCTACGAATATGTCAATCTGGACGGAAAAAAGAGTGCGGTGGAGGCAGCGAAAGAACTGGGGATCGCGGAGGCGGATATCAGGGAAACCGAGGATCTGCCGGATGCAGTCCACATTTTTTCCCATGTTGAATGGCATATGTGCGGACGCAGAATCCGCCTGAAACGGGCATCCGGTTATCAGGATAAAGCAGTTTTGATGGTGTGCCGGGCACAGCTGCAGGATCGCTATCCGATCCCCAATGCATTTCGCGTGTATACAAATATATTAATATGAAATACTGTTAGTGTGGGGGAGCAGGAGAAATGGCGATTATGAAAAAAATGCTTTTTATCATCAATCCGAGATCTGGCAAAGAACAGATTCGAAGTCGTCTTCTTGAAATTTTAGATAGTTTTGTAAAGGCGGGCTATGGACCGTCTGTTTATATTACGCAGGGCCCGAAGGATGCGGAGTATCAGGCGGCACGTGCGAAAACGAAGGAACTGGTCGTGTGCAGCGGCGGGGACGGTACGCTCAACGAGGTGGTATCGGGGCTGATGACGATCACCCCGGAAAAGCGCCCGGAGTTAGGATATATCCCGTCGGGTTCCACGAATGATTTCGCATCCAGTCTGGGACTTCCGAAAAATATGCGGAAAGCGGCGCAGACAGCTGTGCGGGGAAAACCATTTCTGGTGGATGTCGGTGTATTCGGTAAAAACCGATATTTCGTCTATGTGGCGGCGTTCGGAGCATTTACGGAGGTATCCTATTCGACCCCGCAGGAGACGAAAAATATTTTGGGGCATCAGGCATATATGCTGGAAGCTATCAAACGCCTGACAGGGCTTAAATCCTACCGGATGCGCCTTACGTGGGAACATCTGGGGGAGCAGAGAGAATTGGAAGAGGAATTTATTCTGGGAATGGTGACCAATACGACCTCGATCGGAGGTTTTAAAGGACTGGTTGGTATGGACGTGGCGCTGGATGACGGGGAGTTTGAGGTGCTTCTGGTCCGGAAACCGCGCACGCCGCTTGACATTGCAAGTATTGCTGCTTATCTGATTCAGAGAGAGGGCGAAAATGAATGCGTATTCAAGTTCCGCACCTCGAAACTGACGGTACAGTCGGAGGAGCTGGTGGACTGGTCGCTGGACGGTGAGTTTGGTGGAAGTCAGACAGAGGTCGTGATTGAAAATAAACCAAGAGAGATTGCGATCAGGGTGCCTGAAGTTACGGTTCGCGGATAGGCACTTTTGGAACCGAAAGTGCCGTAAGAAAACGTGGTGGCAGCAGGAATTTGCCGTATTTAAATGCGAAGCCACGGCAAATTGCGTTGCTGGGCACGTATGCGTGAACAGTAACTGCCTAAATAGAAATAGATCGAAAAATTTCGAAAATTGTTGAAAAATAGAATTTAATCGTATATAATGTACTTTCGGGATATTGCAGGGAAAGGTGCAGGGAAATAAAAGCACACAAACAATCGAGGGACAATATCACGTTAGATATAAAGAAACTTCTAAGCGAAATAAATCGAAAGGACGTTAATTCGTGGAGAAAGAAAATTTTTTAGGTAAGTTAAGGAAACTGGTAGAGTTAGCAAAGTCCAAGCAGAACGCGCTGGACGTGACAGAGATCAATAACTTTTTTATGGGCGATAATCTGCAGACAGAGCAGATGGAGCAGATTTACAATTATCTGGAGCAGAATAATATTGATGTCATTCCGGAGGTGATCGATGATTCGATCCTCAAGGAAAATGATTCGATGCTCGATGATGATGTGGATGATGAATTCCTCAAGAACGAGGAAGAGGATATCGATCTGGATGCGATCGATCTGTTAGAGGGAATCGGCACGGAAGATCCGGTCCGCATGTACCTGAAAGAGATCGGTACTGTTCCGCTTCTGAGCGCGGAGGAGGAGATCCGCCTTGCAAAGCGCAAAGCAGAGGGTGATGTGAATGCAAAAGAGCGCCTGATTGAGGCAAACCTGCGCCTGGTTGTCAGCATTGCAAAGCGCTATACAGGACGCGGCATGAGCTTCCTGGATCTGGTTCAGGAAGGCAATCTGGGTCTTATTAAGGGCGTTGAGAAGTTTGATTATACAAAGGGTTATAAGTTAAGTACATATGCGACCTGGTGGATTCGTCAGTCTGTTACAAGGGCTCTGGCGGATCAGGCGAGAACTATCCGTGTCCCGGTGCATATGGTAGAGACGATCAACAAGATGTCCAAGATGCAGCGTAAGCTGACGCTGGAACTGGGCTATGAGCCGTCGGTGGCAGAGCTTTCCGAGGCGCTTGGCATGTCCGAGGATAAGGTCATGGAGATCATGCAGATCGCACGTGAGCCAGCTTCCCTGGAAACCCCGATCGGTGAGGAAGACGATTCCAATCTGGGTGATTTCGTAGCGGACGGCAACGTGGTAACGCCGGAAGGAAATGTAGAATCTGTTATGCTGCGTGAGCATATCGATGCATTGCTTGGAGACCTGAAGGAGAGAGAGCGTCAGGTTATTATTCTCCGGTTTGGTCTGGAGGACGGACATCCGAGAACCCTGGAAGAGGTCGGAAAAGCATTCAACGTAACGAGAGAGCGTATCCGCCAGATCGAGGCAAAAGCACTTCGTAAATTAAGAAATCCGGTCCGGAGCAAACGGATTCGCGATTTCCTGTAAGAGTTGTATCATTTTGGTAAAAAGGGGAATTTGTTTGGAATTTCCTGAAAGGTTTAATAAAAAGATAAAGCAGTTTGTACCCGTCCGTGGGTACAGGCTGCTTTTTCAAGTTTTGAAGAATATGAATTATTGTGCATATCTTCATATGACGTCTAAGGATGGAAATGATGTTTGTCAGGAAAGAAGCGTTTCGGATAGAAGTATCGTGTGCTGGATGGAAAATGCACGGACAGATGGGAATTTATAGAAAGAGGAGAGAAAAATGTCGGAACCAATGAAAAATCCGCCAGCCAGAAAGACACAGACGGCGAAACGGAATTATCAGAAAGAAATGGAAAAAGTGCTGGATGCAGCAGTCCGGGACGGCAGAGTTCCGACTTTATTTCTCCACAGCTGTTGTGCGCCGTGCAGCAGCTACGTGCTGGAATATCTGTCGCAGTATTTTTCAATTACGGTGTTCTACTACAATCCGAATATTTCACCGAAGGAGGAATATGAGGCGCGCACGGAGGAGGTACAGCGGCTGATCCGGGAGCTTCCAGCGGTGCATCCGATCCGGTTTGTAGAAGGAAAATACGACCCGGAATGCTACTATGAGGCAGTCCGGGGGCATGAGAAGGATCCGGAGGGCGGCGAGCGTTGCGGTATTTGTTTTGAGATGCGCCTCCGGGAAGCGGCGAAGCTGGCAGCCGAGGGCGGCTATGACTGGTTCACGACGACCCTCACGATCAGTCCGCTCAAAAATGCCGGGCGCCTCAATACGATCGGGCAGGCGATGGGAGAAGAGTATCATGTGGCATTTCTACCGTCGGATTTCAAGAAAAAAGAGGGATATAAGCGCTCGATCGAGCTGTCGGCGCAGTATCATCTATACCGGCAGAATTACTGCGGATGCGTGTTCTCGAAGCGGGAGCGTGAAGAGCAGATGCAGAAGGAGAGGCAGGAAACATCGTGATTTGCGGGGCGATATGTTTGGTCGAAGATGAGTTTGTATGGATGATTGCCTGTAGCTGTGAAAGTATGAATCGGCTGTGAGGGGAAAAAGTGGTACTGTTCACAGGTAGGCACTTTTGGAACCGAAAGTGCCGTAAGAAAACGTGGTGGCAGCAGGAATTTGCCGTATTTAAATGCGAAGCCACGGCAAATTCCGTTACTGAGCACGTATGCGTGAACAGTAACAAAAAAGTTACAAGAAAAGATGGAAACAGAAAGGAAGAAACGCAATGTACCGCTTATGTATATTTGATTTGGATGGAACTCTTTTAAATACGGTTTATGCGCTGACTTATGTGACAAATTTAACATTGGATGCATTCGGACTGCGCCATGTTACACCGGAGGAAACGAAACGGATCGTGGGAAATGGATACCGGATGCAGATGAAGCGCGCGCTGGTGCTGGCGGGGGACGAGAAGCTGGTTCATTATGAAGCGTCGCTTCCGATTTATATGGAGAATTTCTCTAAATACTGCCTGAAAGACGTAGAGCCATATGACGGTATCCGGGAACTGCTGGCGTCGTTAAAAGAGATGGGTGTACATGTGGCTGTCCTTTCGAACAAGCCGCATGAGCAGGCAATTGTGAATATTGAGACATTCTTTGGGAAAGGATATTTTGATGTGGTGCGCGGCGAGCAGGCGGGAACGCCGAAAAAACCGGCTCCAGACGGGGCGTTCGCCATCTGCCGGGAACTGGGTATAAAACAGGAAGAGTGTCTGTATCTGGGCGATACGAATACAGATATGGAAACTGGACTGAATGCCGGAATGGACACGGTCGGCGTGCTCTGGGGCTTCCGTGACCGGGAAGAGCTGGAAGGCTGCCATCCGCAGTATATTGTGGCACATCCGTCGGAAGTAGCGGAGATTGTGAAGAAAAAGAATGAGTCACATGGAAGAATGGAGTAGTGTCTGTGTTTGTTCATAGCTGTGAAAAGAGAAACAGTTGTGAAAGAAAATGATATTTGAAAGAGTAATTCGAAATGTTTATTGAAAAACATTTACTGAAATAGAAGAAGTTAAGGGTAAAAAAGAAATATGGTAAAACACAAGAATGGATTTAAATGTAAATGGATATCATGGATGCTTGCTTTTTTGATTGCCTTTTCCTGTGTTCTTACAGCGTGTACGCCACGGCGGGGAACTGCATCGTCTGATTCATCGTCGAATCCGTTAAAAGGGGCAGATGCGTCTGGTGATACGCGCTTAAACGTTGTGACGACGCTATTTCCGTATTACGATTTTCTCCGGCAGATTGCCGGGGATTCGATCCGGCTGACGATGGTTGTTCCGGCGGGCATGGACAGCCATTCGTTCGAGCCGACGCCGGCGGACATGATCACGATCCAGAATGCAGATCTGTTAGTCTGCAACGGCGGTACGATGGAACAGTGGCTTTCGCAGGTGCTTGATTCCTTCGGGGAAGGTACCGGACCGAAGCGCGTCGTGACGATGATGGACTGCGTGGATGTAGTGCAGGAGGAGATCGTCGAGGGCATGGAAGATGGAGAGGCGCACGATCATGGACATACGCATGTTCATGCGGATGGAACAGTTCATGCGGGTAATCACGATCATGAGTCGGAAGATCATGCTCACAGTGAAGAAGAACATGAGCCAGAGGACCATGTTTACAGTGAAGAAGAACACGACACAGAAGAGCATATTCACAGCGAGGATGAGCATGATATGGAAGATGTGGCGGTTCATGATGAAGATCACGCTCAAGAGTATCTGGATGAGGACGATGGTCACGGCGTCGAGATTGAATATGACGAGCACATCTGGACATCCCCGGTCAATGCGAAAAAGCTGGCCGGCGTGCTGGCGGAGGTGCTGGCACAGGAAGATCCGGCGCACGCGGCTTCCTATGCGGAAAACTGCGCGTCCTATCAGGATAAATTGACGGAATTGGATGCAGAATTCAGAGAAGTTGTCTCCCATGCCAAGCGCCGTCTCGTCGTTTTCGGTGATAAATTTCCACTCCGGTACTTTTTCGATGAGTATGGGCTGGAATACAGGGCGGCATTTTCAGGATGCAGTACGGATACGGAGCCGAGTGCCAAGACCATCGCCTACCTGATCGATAAGGTGCGGGAGGAACAGATACCAGCCGTCTATTACCTGGAGCTTTCCAGCCCGCGCGTGGCGGAGATCATCGGGGAAGAGACGGGCGCGGAACCACTGTTGTTCCACTCCTGCCACAATGTGACGAGACACCAGTTTGATTCGGGCGTTACCTATCTGGAATTGATGGAGCAGAACGTAAAGAACTTGAAAAAGGGATTGTCATAAAAAGAATAGATGATTATGGGAAAAAGTCTTTAGCCATGGTGAATGTTTATGACAATAGAAGAGTAGAGCAGTAGTGAAAGGAATTATAGATGGGATTACTCTTAAAATGTGAGCATGTAGGTTTTGGTTATGAAAACCAGGATGCGGTGCTGGATGTGAACCTGGAGGTAAATGAGGGCGATTACATCTGCATTGTCGGGGAAAATGGTTCGGGAAAAAGTACCCTGATGAAGGGCATTCTGGGACTTTTAAAACCGACTTCGGGCAGAATTGAATATTCGGAAGAATTAAAAAAAGCCGGTATTGGTTACCTGCCGCAGCAGACCGACGCGCAGAAGGACTTTCCAGCGACTGTGTTTGAGGTGGTTATCTCCGGGTGCCTGGGAAAACGCGGCAGCCGCCCGTTTTATTCGATGAAAGAAAAGAAAGAGGCGCGGGCAAATCTGGATCGTCTGGGAATCCGCGATCTGGAAAAAAGCTGTTTCAGAGAGCTTTCCGGCGGTCAGAAACAGCGTGTTCTGATCGCGCGGGCGCTCTGTGCGACGGATAAGCTGTTGATTCTCGATGAGCCAATCACGGGACTCGATCCGTCGGCGATTCTGGACTTTTACCAGCTGATCCAGAAACTGAATCAGGAAGAAAAGGTTGCAATCCTGATGGTTTCCCATGATATGGCAAATATTGTGCATCAGGGAGGAAAAATTTTGCAGATGCGGCAGAAGCCGCTGTTCTGGGGTACGATGAAAGAATATGTGAAGAGTGAGATTGCTCATTCTTTCCTGGGACGGGAAGAGCTGGCAACTCTGGGGCACAGATGCGGAGTGCCGATGCAGAAGGATGGAATCAGGAAGATGCAGAAGCCGGAAATGGGTTCGGAAACTGATTCTGAAACGAAACAGCATTTGAAAGACAGAAATGCGGAGAAGGAGGTGTAGAAGATGGGAATTATATCTGAAATGTTATCATACCCGTTTATGGTGCGGGCGCTGATCGGCGGTCTTTTAGTCTCTCTCTGCGCCTCTCTGCTGGGTGTCAGCCTGGTGCTGAAACGCTACTCAATGATTGGAGACGGTTTATCCCATGTTTCGTTCGGATCCCTTTCGATTGCACTGGCGGCAGGCTGGTCACCTTTAAAGGTTTCGATTCCGGTGGTCGTGCTGGCGGCATTTTTCCTGCTGCGGATCACGGAACATGGAAAAGTAAAGAGTGACGCTGCGATTGCGATGATCTCGGCCAGTGCGCTTGCAATCGGTATTATCGTAACTTCCCTGACAACCGGTATGACGACCGATGTCAGCAGCTATATGTTTGGAAGCATTCTCGCGATGAGCCGGGAAGATGTCCAGTTTGCGGCGGTGCTTTCCATGGTGGTGCTTGGATTATATCTTTTTTGTTATAACAAAGTATTTGCGGTTACCTTTGATGAGAGCTTTGCCAAGGCGACCGGCGTCAATGTGTCGCTCTATAACGTGCTGATAGCGGTTCTGACCGCGATCACGATCGTGATTGGAATGCGGATGATGGGCGCGATGCTGATCTCCAGTCTGATTATTTTCCCGGCTCTGACCTCCATGCGGGTGTTCAAGAGCTTCCGGGGGGTGGTTATCGCATCGGGGATTCTGTCGCTGATCTGTTTCTTTGGAGGAATGGTGATGTCCTACACGTACTCAACACCGGCGGGCGCGAGCGTTGTTGTGGTGGATCTGGCGGCGTTTCTGCTCTTTTCGCTGATACAGAGAGGGATAGCTGCTACTGCCCGCAAATAGGATGTTTTTTGTAGAACATACACATTCTGTATGCTCATGTTTCTGTTCACGGGTAGGCACTTTTGGAACCGAAAGTGCCGTAAGAAAACGTGGTGGCAGCAGGAATTTGCCGGGGAGTGGTTGACAAATAAAATGGCTTGCGGTTATAATAATATCCGGTTGCCGGAATGGGCAGATCGCCAGCAAAAGCTTGCAGAGTTGCTGGTCGGCGATAGAAAACGAAAATCGAATAGCTTGTCTAAGCGTTAAAGAGACTATAGGGTTTGTACTGTTTCTGAGATAAACAGTAAAGTCCGTAGTCTCTTTTTTATTTGATAAGAAATGCTTTGCGGAAGAAACCCAGGTGTTTTTTCTGCGAAGAATGTGTCAGAAACGCTCATGAAAAGTGGAAAATAAAAAAGGGAATGGAGATGGAAAAATGGATCAGACCTACATGAAAGAAAAACCAGTTGTCCCGCTGCTGCTTTCGATGGGAATCCCGGTCATCATATCGATGATCGCCGGGGCACTCTACAATATCGTGGACAGCATTTTCGTGGCAATGATCAGTGAGGACGCGATGACGGCGGTTTCGCTTGTCTATCCGATCCAGAACCTCGCGCACGCAGCCGGGGTTGGGTTTGGTGTTGGTATCAATGCGATGGTGGCGAGACGCCTTGGCGAAGGAAAAACACGGATGGCGAACCAGACAGCATCGCAGGGAGTATTTTTAAGTGCCTTACATGGAATGATTTTAACGATTTTAGGAATGGCGGTGATTCCGTATTTCCTGCGGATGTTTACGAGCGATGAGGTAACGATTTCCTACGGACTGACGTATTTTTGCAATGTGTTTCTGTTTTCAACGATTGACACGATGGGAATGGCATATGAAAAGGTCTACCAGTCGGTTGGAAAGATGAAAATATCGATGGCAGCCGTCTTGATTGGATGCGGCGTCAATATCGTGCTGGACCCGATCTTTATCTTTGGATTAGGCCCCATGCCGGAACTGGGAATCTGCGGTGCGGCGTGGGCGACAGGAATCGGGCAGACGGCGTCGCTGCTGTTTTATTTGATTTTAAACCATGTGAAACCGTTAAATGTGGAGATTTCGCTGCGGGAAATGCGTCCGTCGAAGGAGATCTGCGGCGGTATGTATTCAGTCGGAATCGCGGCAACACTCAATATGGCGCTGACATCCCTGCTTCTGACGGCGCTCAATGCGATTCTGGCACCATTTTCGCAGGTATATATTCTGGTGCTGGGTGTTTACTACAAGCTGCAGGCACTGCTTTATCAGGGAGCCAGCGGCGTGGTGCAGGGAATGCGCCCGCTGATCGGTTACAATTACGGTGCAGGCGAGCAGGAGAGGGTGAAAAAGATCTTCCGCGCGGCCCTTATGATTGTTGGCATTATCATGACAGCGGGAACCCTGCTTGGCGAGCTGGTGCCGGATTTCCTGATGGGGCTGTTTACGCAGACGCCTTCGACGGTGGAGATCGGCAGAACGGCGCTCCGGATCATCAGCCCGGGCTTTGTCATGTCAACGGTTTCCGTCATTGCTTCCGGCGCGTTTGAGGGACTTGGAATGGGACTTAAATCTCTGAAAATTTCCCTGATGCGCTATGCCGTGATTATCATTCCGATCGCATGTGTGCTCAGCCGGATCATCGGTCCTACCGGTGTCTGGCACGCGTTCTGGCTGGCAGAGCTTATCACGGCAGTGTATGCTGGGGCGAGCTGGAAGCGGACGATTACTGTGTCTTTATAGGGCGTTTTTGGTCTCAAAAAGGCTGCATATATGTGAGGCTAAAAACGTTAGTGTTCACACGCGCCCAGTAACGGGATTTTGCCGATGCTTGACTTTACTAGGTATTTGTGTAAAATAATAAGTGGCTGATCGGAACTTCGGCAGATTCGGGCGATGTAAAGCTATGCATTGCCGGGATGCCAGGTACCGGGCGGACAATGATTTACAGTCAGTACACATTTGTACAGAAAAGAAGGTAAGTAAAATGACAAAGATTGATATTATTTCCGGTTTCCTGGGTGCAGGAAAGACTACGTTTATTAAACAGCTTTTAAAAGAAGCAATTTCAGGCGAGAAAGTCGTTCTGATTGAAAATGAATTTGGACAGATCGGCATTGACGGCGGTTTTTTAAAAGACGCTGGCATCGAGATCCGTGAGATGAACTCCGGCTGTATCTGCTGCTCTCTGGTCGGCGATTTTGGACGTTCCCTCGAGGAAGTTCTGACCAAATATCAGCCGGATCGTGTTATCATCGAGCCGTCAGGCGTCGGCAAGCTGTCTGATGTTATGAATGCAGTAAAAAATGTAGCTTCTGAGATTGAGGTTATGTTAAACAGTGCGGTTACCGTGGTAGATGTCAACAAATGCCGTATGTATATGAAGAACTTCGGTGAGTTTTTCAACAACCAGATCGAAAATGCAGGCACGATCGTGTTAAGCCGTACCGATGTAGCGGATCCGAAGAAGGTACAGGGCGCGGTTGAGATGCTTCGCCAGCACAATGCAAAGGCAACCATCGTGACCACTCCATGCAGCGAGCTGACCGGCGCACAGCTTCTTGAGATGATCGAGCAGGAAGATGATATGGCAGAGGAGCTGATGAAAGAGGCAAGAGAGCATATGCATGAGCATCATCACCATCATGATCATGACGATGACTGCGATTGCGGCTGCCATGACCACGATCATGAGCATCACCACCATGACGATGACTGCGACTGTGGCTGCCATGATCATGATCACGAGCATCATCACCATGACGATGACTGCGATTGTGGCTGTCATGATCACGATCATGAGCACCATCATCATGACCATGATGATGACTGTGGCTGTCACGATCATGACCATGAGCATCATCATCACGACCATGATGACGAGTGTGGCTGTGGCTGCCATGACCACCACCACGATCACGAAGGACACCATCATGCAGATGATGTATTTACAAGCTGGGGCTTGGAGAATGTCGGCGTGATGAAGAAAGAAGATCTGCAGAAGATTCTGGATGATCTGGCTTATGGTGATAAATACGGCGAGGTTCTGCGTGCGAAAGGCATGGTTCCGAGTGAAGAAAAGGGCGTATGGCTGCATTTTGATATGGTTCCGGAGCAGGCTGAGATCCGTGAGGGAGCACCGGATTTTACCGGAAAGGTGTGCGTGATCGGTGCCGAGCTGGACGAAGAGGGTCTGAAGGCAGCGTTCAACGCGTAAATACAAGGAGAATGAACTATGAATGAAGATAAGATGCCGTTGTTTCTCATCAATGGTTTTCTGGAAGCTGGAAAAACCCAGTTTATTAAATTTACAATGCAGCAGGATTATTTCCAGACCGAAGGAAAAACACTTCTGATTGTCTGCGAAGAGGGCGAGGAAGAGTATGATGAGGATCTTTTAAAGCAGACTCATACAGCGGTTGTCTATATAGAGGAAGCGGAAAAGCTGACGCCGGAATACCTACAGGATCTGGAACTCCTTTACAATCCGGAGCGAGTTCTGATGGAGTGGAACGGTATGTGGAATCTGGATGCCCTGAAACTTCCGAACGATTGGGATCTGTATCAGCAGATCACGATCATCGATGGTTCCACATTTGATTTATACCTGCAGAACATGAAACCATTGATTGGTGCCATGGTCCGCAACACGGAAATGATTATCATGAACCGTTGCGACGAGATCGAGGATCTGGATGTATACCGCCGTACTTTAAAGGGCATGAACCCGCAGGTTCAGATCGTATTTGAGGACGCAGAGGGCGAAATTGAGGAAGTGACCGAAGCGGATCTTCCATTTGATGTCAATGCCGAAGTGATCGAGATTCCGCCGGAGGCATATGGTATCTGGTATATTGATGCGATGGATAAACCGGACCGTTACCGTGGAAAGACTGTTGAATTTACCGGCATGGTACTGAAAACCCCGGATTTCCCGAAGAACAACTTTGTTCCTGGACGTATGGCGATGACCTGCTGCGAGGCAGATATGACGTTCTTAGGTTTCATGTGCAAGGCAAAAAATGCCCGTCTGCTTGAGACGAAAGACTGGGTCAAAGTACGTGCCCGCGTAGAATATGAGTATATGCCGGAGTATGAGGGCGAAGGTCCGATGCTTTATGCAGATTACGTGGAAAAGGCAGAGCCGATTGAGGAGATTGTGCAGTTCTAAGATTTGCAACGGAAAGCTGTGTTTGAAAGAAAAGGTGTGCCCCGGAGTGTGGAAGACTCCGGGGTTTTTAAAAAAGAAAGAGAAATCGAACAAATGCTCGATTTCTCTTTCTTTTATTTAAAATTGGATTACAGCTTTATCTTACTCCGTCATCTTCGGCACCGGAGTAGGTCTTGACCGGTCAAATACCTCGTTGACATCAAACAGGTCACTCAAATGATCGCCGCCGACTCCACTTTCCGGAAGGTCATAATACATCCGGTAGCCGTCAAGGTTCCGGCGCCCCTGCCGCATATAATCGTCGCCGATCTGGACGAAATACTGGGAGGAATCTACGTTACAGAAGTAACGGAATCCCTTGTTGTACAGGTACTGGAAGCGCTCGCTGCTTGTATCATACGGATGCCAGTCCCCAATATCGCTTCCAAACGGGAAGAGGATGATATCACACGGACCGGTCAGCGTTTCGACTTCATTTGCCCATTTATCGGTATCTTCACGGAATTTATCCATGGAGATCGTACCCATGTTGCGGTGTCCCCAGCTGTGGGAGGCAATTTCAAAACCGTCGTCGCGCAGGCACTGGACGACTTTTGCTGCGTTGGCGCGTTCTTCCTCAAAGTTGAAATCCGGGTGTTCCGCTTTGTACTCGTCAGTATTGTAGGCGGAATCGGTGCGGTAGCCCAGGATGCCATTGTAACCGGTAAAAGCAATGCACGCTTTTGCGCCGCGGTAGGAGAAATCCGGGTGCTCTTTGATGAAATCATCCAGTAACGGCACCAGATCATAGGAACCGACGGAAACAGAACCGTCGTCCATCTTCATCTCGTTCGTTGGCTTGCCATCCTCGCCGATAATCATACGGGAGGCAAAGCCATCGCCATCCATGTATTCGTAGTAGCAGACATCATCCTGTGACATGACGAACGGTTTCTTACCTTCCGGAAGCATGATATCGCCCTCCTGGAAATGTTTGGAACCGTCCTCTGCGGTCACCTCATATGCTACATCGTGCAGACGTACCAGAACGAAACCGCGCTCATACATCGACTGGAGAATCTTCATAAATTCATCCTTGGTCGTCATGACCTGATTATAACCCTTTTCGCGGCTGTCGCCGTCAAATGCTTTCGAGGTATCCATAATCAGTGTATGGAAGAATACATGCGTTACCTTACGCGGATCAGCGCGCACCAGTGTTTCTTTGGTGGCGTTGTATTCGTCGATCGCTGCCGTCACGGACTCGTCAGATGCGTATGTACTGCTGGACAGGAGATTGATTGCCCCGTCATAGTCATAACCGTCTGCCAGAAGCTTTGCCTGAGCGATGACACCCTCGAGGCTGTCATCAGCAGGTGCAGATGCATTATCAAGGGAAATTACTCCATTTTCAGAATCCGTTTCGGTTGTCGCTGGAACCGAAGATACATGTGCTGCCGGAGAGCGGCGCACCCAGAGGAACGCGGCAATTCCAAGCAGTACAATCAGAATGCCGATTAAAATTAAATACGGAAGTTTAGAGGAACCGCCGTGCCGTCGCCTGGAACGTCCGCCACGTGCAGAAAATCCAACGCTTCCAAGGGAGGAATTTCTTCTCATCATAGTTTTCACCTTTTGTTTATTCATATTTATCTGTCGTTTTTTGCGTCAGATAGTAATAACAGGCCGAGAAAGTTTGCCACCGACTCGACACAGCAAGAAAGAGAGCGGAAAACGTTTTTATAAGCCTGTCTGTGTTCTTATAGTATACCATAAAAAGGAAAGGTGGTCTATGACAGTTTCTTACAATTCTCTTTGGCATAGGGACGGGCGGATATGCCATATCTTGAGAAGAGAGTATGTGCAGACGGAGGAAGATATGAATGAAAAATGTATCATGCAGGGAGAGGCGTGGTATTTGAAATGGAAGCGTGTGGAAAAATGGTGTTGGTTTGTGAAAAAGAAGCTGTTTCGGGAAAAAGAATGTATGTGTTGGGACAAAGGGGGCAGAGACAGGAGAAGAGAGTATTTAAATAAAAATGCTTGGAGAGGGCTGGCAGCGATTGGTGTAGCGGTTGTGCTTACGATGGGAGAATGTGTGTCAGGCATACAGCTTGGAATTGGTAAATTGGGGGGAAGTGGTATGCTCACATCTTACGCGGAGGAACTGTGGATTCCCGTTTCAGTAACCGCAGAGACAGCGCAGGCAGCAGAAAATGCCGCTGAGCTTCCCATCCGGGCACCGGAGGCGATCCTTATGGAGGCCTCCACCGGAACCGTTTTGTATGAAAAAAATGCGGACGAGGCGCGAAATCCAGCCAGCGTGACGAAGATTATGACGCTGCTTCTGATTTTTGATGCGTTACATTCGGGGAAAATTCATTTGCAGGATGAGGTCACGACCAGCGCGCATGCGAAATCCATGGGGGGATCCCAGGTGTTTTTGGAAGAAGGGGAGGTACAGACGGTCGAAACGCTGATCAAGTGCATTGTCATTGCATCGGGAAACGATGCCAGTGTGGCGATGGCAGAGTATATCGGCGGCAGCGAGGAGGCATTTGTTGCGATGATGAACGAGCGGGCGAAAGGGCTTGGAATGGAGACAGCAAGGTTTGAGGATTGCTGCGGTCTGACGGCGTCTACGACGCACGCGATGTCGGCGCGCGACATTGCCCTCATGTCGCGGGAATTGATCACGAAGTATCCGGAAATTTTTCAGTATTCAACGATCTGGATGGAAAATATAACGCACCGGACCAAGCAGGGAGAGAAAGAATTTGGACTTTCCAATACGAATAAGCTGTTGAAAATGGTGACAAATTTTGAGGTGACGGGACTGAAAACAGGTTCTACATCGCTGGCAAAATATTGCCTGTCCGCAACCGGGCGGAAAGATGGCGTTGATCTGATTGCCGTCATTCTGGCAGCACCGGATTATAAGGCGCGGTTTGCGGATGCAGTCACATTATTAAATTATGGGTTTGCAAATTGCCATCTTTACAAAGATGAGAATCCGGGAGCTGTGCCGGAAACGACGGTGGCGGGCGGCATCCAGGAACAGGTTGAAGGACGTCTGCGGGGAACCTTTTCTTATCTTTCGATGGGAGGAGAGAATCTGGATGGAATCGAAAAAGAGTGGATGATGGAAGAATCCCGCAAAGCGCCGATTCAGGAGGGCGATGTGATCGGACATCTGGTCTACCGGCTGGATGGACGGGAATTGGGAAGTGTGGAGATAGAAGCGGCAGAAACGGTGGAGAAAGCGGGGCTCTGGGACTATTTTAAGAAGGTAATGGGAGTGTTTGCGGCATAGAAATAAAGAGCTGTCATGTTTGAATAGTGATACATGACAGCTTTTTTGTGTAATAGGAAATTCCTTGGAATTCCCTATTACACAAAAAGGCACTAACGTGCCAATGATGCGCACTCGCGCGAAGATGTAGGTTGTCGCAAGCGACCGCGCTCGGCGCGAGAATGTGCCAAGGCACATTCTTTTTTGCTAGTTATTCATTCTGCAATCCAGCCGCTTTTTCAGAATACGTGGTCGTTACCAGTTTTTCATAAGGAATCCGTTCCTTGAGTTCACCTGCTTCTTCCAGAATATTTTCCAGAAGCTCAAAGCTGTCCTTGTGGAAAATAGTATCATTTTTCCAGGTGTCCTGCGCTTTGTAGCGTTCAACGATGCGGGCGATTGCCGCACGGTCTGTTTCCGGAAACTGAGGTTGGATTGTCTCGGCGATTTCATCCGCACTGTGGGAGTTGACGTAAGCTAAGCCCTTCTGGATGGCATTCGTGAACGACTGGATAATTTCCGGATGCCCATTTAGATAGCTCTGCTTTGCACAGTAGGCGGTGTAGGGGACATAACCGGAATCGACGCCGAGTGAGGCAACAACGGTGCCATTTCCTTCGGTTTCAAGGGTGGTGGCGAAGGGCTCGAACTCGACCGTGTAATCCGCATCATTACTCGTAAACGCCGCCGCTGTCAGCCCGAAATTGATACTCTGATCGATGGTCAGGTCATTTTTTGGATCGATGCCATTTTTCTTTAAAATATACTCAAAGACCATTTCTGGCATTCCACCCGCACGCCCGCCAAGCACCTTTTTGCCTTTCAGATCCTGCCAGGAAAAGTCTGGTTCGGCGCTTCGTCCAACGAGGAAGTTTCCGGCACGCTGGGTCAGCTGGGCAAAATTGACGGCATAATCGGCGGAACCTTCCTGGTAGACATAGATACTTGCCTCTGAGCCCATAAATCCGATATCGGCGTCCCCGGAGATGAGCGCGGTCATAACCTTGTCGGCACCGGCACCGTTTACGAGTGTCAGAGCGATGCCCTCATCCTTAAAATAGCCCAGCTCGATGGCGGCGTACTGCGGCGCATAAAAAATCGAGTGGGCTACCTCATTGAGTGTGACCGGTTCAAGCGCCCCGCCCGTCTCCTTCGCCTGTCCACACCCGGTCAGGGTAGTAAGCAGGGTGAGCACAGCCAGGGCAGCTGCAAATTTATTTCGTTTCATGGTTGCCTCCTGCGGTTCGTTCATACTATTAAGATATGGGGAATACAGGAAGGTGTGAGTGGTCTGCTGACTTTTCTTTCCGTCTTCGGAGAAGTCCAATACAAAGCCCGACAAGCGACGGCAGAATCCATCCGAGATTCAAATCAAACAGCGGAAGCGTCTGTCTGGCAACTGCGATGACGGGTTCCAGATGCAGAGCAGACTGCATTTCGTCCGGCAGAGCTGCTAAAAAGTCAAAGATGGAAGCTGCCCAGGTACAGATGGTAACGCAGACATAGACTTTTTTGTCATGCTGGAATGCATTTCCAACCAGCGCCAGGAGAATCAGCGTGATGGCTGGCGGATAAATCAGCATCAAAACAGGAACCGAGTAAGTGATGATAGCGGACAGTCCTATATTTGACACAATGAGTGAAAAAAGGGTAAAAACGACCGCCCATGCACGGTAGGAAAGGGCATGGGGAAACAGTTTCACAAAGGTTTCCGCACAGCTGGTTACAAGCCCGATGGAGGTCTTGAGGCAGGCGAATGTGATCGCGATGGCGAGGATCCAGGAGCCCATCCGTCCAAGGTAGTAGTCTGCAATCTGGGAGAGGGCAATGCCGCCGTTTTCTGAAAGTTCGAATTGTCCCAGTGACTGTACTCCAATCAGGATGGTAAGCAGATAGATAAATGCCATCAGAAGCCCGGCCAGCATACCGGAATGCAGAACCTCTTTTGCAATGGTTGAATCTTCCCGCACGCCCATCTGGCGGATAACCGAAATGACCACGATCCCGAATGCGAGTCCGGCAATCGCATCCATGGTTTCATAGCCCTGGGAGAGCGCGGAAAAGAAAGCTCCATTCTGATAAGAGGCATCGGGAACTGCCGCTGAAACCTCGATGCTCGGATGAAGCAGGGCAGTCACAATCAGAACGCCTAGAAACAGAAGAAACAGCGGATTGATGATTTTTCCGATCCAGAGCGTGATGCTGCCTGGACGAATGGAAAATACAAACACCAGCGCAAAGAAGATCAGCGAAAACAAAAACAGCATAGTCTGTTCGGAAAGCTGTGTTCCTAAAAGAGGTCTGACTCCGGCGGTAAAGGAGGTCGTAGCGCACCGCGGAATAGCGAAAAACGGTCCGATTGTCAGGTAGAGCAGACAGGTAAAGAAATAGCTATATCTGTGTCCGACGCGGCGGGACAGATCCTGAAGTCCCTCCGAATGTGTGCTTCCGATCGCGGCAACACCCAGGATCGGAATGCCGACGGCAGTCAGAATAAATCCAATCGCTGCCGGGAGAAACTGGCGTCCGGCAAGCTGACCGAGATGTACCGGAAAAATCAGATTTCCGGCGCCAAAGAACATGCCGAATAATGTTCCGGCAACTAAAAGCCGCTGCTTATGGGAAAGACAGGTCTGCGTCATAGATATTCACTCCTTTTACATGAGAATTGAAAGTTACTGTTCACGCATACGTGTCCAGTAACGGAATTTGCCGTGGCTTCGCATTTAAATACGGCAAATTCCTGCTGCCACCACGTTTTCTTACGGCATTTTCGGTTCCAAAAGTGCCTACCCGTGAACAGCAACAATTGAAAACTCTTTTCTAATCATTATTATAAAGCCTTCCTTGTGGTTTGTGAAAATCTAGTTTATAATAGAAATATGACAAAATGTAATATTCTAAAAGGAGGTGCGGCATGGATGCCAAAAAACTGGAAATATTGATGACGGCGGTAGATCTTGGAAGTTTTTCGAAAGCATCCGAGGTAGTTGGCTACACGCAGTCGGGGCTGACCCATCTGGTGGACAGCCTGGAGCGGGAGATTGGATTTCCGTTGATCCGCCGCAGTTACAGCGGCATCGCGCTGACGGAGGCGGGAGAAAACCTGTTGCCGGATATCCGCCAGTTTTTGCAGGCAAATGCCACCCTGGAAAATAAGATTCAGGCGGTGCGGGAACAGCAGGAGGAGTCGATCCGTGTGGCGGCATATGCGAGCATCGCGATGTACTGGATGCCGGAGATTTTATACCGGTTCCGCCGCCTCTGCCCGAAGGTGGACGTTGATCTCCGCATGGTCGATCATGCGCTGGAACCATTTGAATTATTACAGAGCGGAAAGACGGATGTCATTTTTGCGAGTAGACAGAAAGAACCGAAATGCGAGTGGATTCCGCTGTATCATGAACTTTTGTATGCGATTCTGCCAAAGCAGTATCCCTTAAATGGGCGCAAAGAATTTCCGCTGCGTGAATTTGAAGGAAAAGATTTCCTGATGCCTTACGGGCGGTTTGACATCGATGTACACGCCGCATTTGCAAAAGAGGGAGTCAGGGCAAAGGAGCAGTCCGTCTATGTGGATGACGAGACGGTGATCCGCATGGTGGGAAAAGGACTGGGCATTTCAATGATGTCTGAACTGATGATCCGCGGAAATACGGAAGATGTCTACTGCGTTCCGGTTTCCCCGACCTGCATCCGGGAAATAGGAATGGGTATGAAGCCGGGGGCGGAGGAAAGTGAAAGCATTGCGAAGCTGACGAAATGTGTGATGCAGTTTGTGAGTACGTTAAATAAAGGAAGAAACGTCTCTTTGAAATAACCGGAATCAAAGTCCAAACAGTCCCAGCCTTGCCATTTTCCCGGTATAGAGTATATAATTATTAAGAAGAAACGACTGAGACTGCCGGCTTTTCGTTTTTTGGAAGAGCTGGTAGTTAGGTGTTTTCAGATATTGAAATATTCAGGAAAATCAGAAACATAAATACAGATAAATATATGGAAGGAATACACCGTGAGTATAAATAAAAACCTTTTTGATGCTCTCCCAATCGGCTTTTTCAACTGCCTGGCAAGCGGCAGCAGCAACCGCATTTATTCGGACTGTCTTCTGCTCATTTATCATGAGTATGATCGGGAGATTACCTACCGCATTGCCCGCAGCCGCATCCGGGATGCGCTTGCCATCTATCTTCTGGAAAATCACATTGATTATTTGGACGATGAGATGACAACCGACCGGAATTACAACCAGCTTGCCAATTCCGTGATCCGCAAATTCTGCTCGAAAGAGGTCGGATGGCTGGAGGAGGACACGGACGATGCGACGTATGAGAAGCATATCATGATGACGGAGCAGGGCGTCTTTCTGGCAGAATTTCTCCAGAAGATGATGAAGCCGGAGTGGGAAGAATTTTCAAGTTATATTTTCAATATTTATAATATTTTGCAGAATCCAGACCAGTGGGAACCGGATATCTATGTCAATGCGCTGCGCTCGGTCTACCGCAACGCGAAACAGCTCTCCGGTGCGCTCAAGCGCCTGGCGACCTTTATCAAAAAAATCATCGAGCGGATGGTGCGCGAGGAAAGCCTGGAAAGTCTGACCGAGAACGTCCTCGAATACTGTGAGGGCGATTTTATCCGCGAGTACGCGCGTCTGACGAAACAGCAGAATATTCATATGTACCGTTCCTTTATCCGGTCAAAGCTGGAAGCGATGCAGAACCGGCAGGAGCTGTTTGAGGGCCTGGTGGCGGGATGCGCGAAGGAAGAAGAACTGGAACACATTGAGGCGGAGAATAAGGTGCTGGATATGATCCAGACGATTCTGCAGTTTTTCTCAGTCGATTACGACCAGATCATGCGGGATATCAAGCATAAAATTAATATCTATTTACAGATTGCGATTGGACGCGCGAGATTTCTTCAAAACCGGGACAGCGATGTGCGCGGGCATGTCGAGCAGACGATCCGCGTGATTGCGGCGGAGATGAACACACTCGGTTGGAAGGAAGAACTGCCGGAGTCGATGAACGGGTTGTTTTTGCTGGAAAATAATGAGTTTATCGATACCGACTCGATCCGCTATCCGCGACGGGAGCAGATGATCCGCGAGGCAACCTATGCAAAGCTGGAAGAAATGACACAGGAGGACATCGATCGTGCGAGGGAGGCACAGGAGAGGGAGGCAGAGAACCCGTATTCGAAGGATAAGATGAAGAATTATCTGGAGGCGCTTTTAGGAGATCGGACGGAGATATCCAGCGAGGAGGTTCCGATGAAGAGCAAGCGGGATCTTTTAAGCGCGCTCTCGGCGGTTGCCTATGGTTCGGAAAATGGGTATGAGATACAGGCGGAGGATGGTTATCTGGAAACGCAGCAGATGCTTCTGCGGCGCTTTAAAATCGAACGCCGGAAGGAGAAATAAAACATGGGATTTGAAGAAATATGGAATGAATATACATCCTCTGAGAAGGACATGTTCCAGAAAAGTGTCAGGCGTCTTCTGAAGCAGACCTTTATCGTGCGCGACCGTGACGAGGACAGCAAAAAAGCGTACTATTTTGTCTCCAAGCGTTCGGAACCATTTTCAGCGTACCTGGGATATATCGGATATGATATTGTAATTGACCGGGAAAATGGCGTGATTATGCTGCAGAACTGCCGGGATCTCGGCGAGAATGGAAAACTGCAGATCAACCATGTGACACTCAAAAAGATGGAAAGTGTGGTTTTATGCTGCCTCTGGACTCTCTATGCGGACCGGGTGCGTTCTGGAAGTCTTTCGAAAAATATTGAGATTTCGGTGACCGATCTGCGCTATGAGATGGAAAAATACGGCATTCGGGATCAGATTGACAAGAGCAGTTTTGCATCGATTCTGACGCTGTTTACCAAATATCAGCTTCTGCAGGTGATTGGAAAGCTCGGCGAGGAGGACTGCCGGATCTGTCTTTATCCGTCGATGCAGTTTGTGCTGGAACCACAGGAGTTTGGCAAATTTGTGGAAAATGTCAACCGGCGGATGCAGGAAAAGTGGAGCCGTGAGGACGAATGGGAAACGGAGCTGACAAAAGAGGAGGAAGACGGCGATGAAGAATCAGACGATCATGAATAGGAAATCGGCGAAAAAACTTTTGATGGTCCAGTGGTCGCGTTTCCAGAATGTCTGTATCGAGCTGGAAGGTTCGACCCTGGTGACCGGTGTCAACGGAAGCGGAAAATCGACGGTGCTTGATGCGATGACCTATCTCCTGACGGGCAACACGCAGTTTAACAAGGCGGCGAAGGACCGAGACCGGACGGTGCTTGGCTATGTGCGCGGCGACACGCGCAGTAATGGCGAGGCGCGTTATTTGAGAAATGGCAGCATTGTCAGCTATATTGCGATGGAATTTTCCGATCCGACGCTGGGAGTGCCGCTCACGGTCGGAGTATGCATTGAGTCTCCAAGTGAGTCTGGCAAGCCGGTCAGCAGCTGGTTTATCTGTCCAGGGGCGGCGATTGACGATATCGATTTTACACGGATTGAGGGAAATGCACTCCGCATCACGCCGAAAAATGAGCTGACAGTGAATGGCGAGGCGATGAAGCTTTCCTCTTTTATGGGACGGGACCGCGGCACGGAGGCGGTACTCCGGGCGCTGGGACTCCGCGTGGACGCAGCCAAATACCGGACAAAGCTTCTGAAAATGATGGCATTTAACCCGGAAAATAATATCGACCAGTTTATTCAGGACTGTGTCCTGGAACCGGGAAAAGTCCAGTCGTTGGAGGAACTGCGCGAGCAGAAGCGCCAGTTTGAGCGCCTGCGGGAACTCTATGAGAGTCTCAGACAGGGCAAAATTCAGCTCGAAGAGGTTCTTCGCCAGAGTGACGAATACGAGAAGAAAAAGCGGGTACTCCGCATCCGGGAGCTGATGCTTTCGTACCAGGCGCTCCGGGAGAAGGAAGAGGAAGAAAAGCAGACGAAAAACCGTTATCAGGCTTTAAAAGACCAGTACGGGCGCCTGACCGAGCGGGCGGGAGAGCTCGCAAGACAGCAGGAAGCCGCACAGGAACGCCTGCGAATTGCAGAAAATAACGATATGGTCAAGGGAATGCAGGAAAGCCTGGATTCCCTGAAACGCCAGATCGAGGAAGCGGATCGTGAGAAAAAGAACTGGGAGGACAAGCTGGCGCAGATTTTGAAATTGAAGAAGAAGATAAGCGCGCTTATCAAGCTTCTGGAAGCAGATCTTCCGTCCTTATACTCGGAAAACACCTATCTGGAGACACTGGAACAGGCGGATGGGGAGACGGCGAAGAAGCGGGAGGCGTTTGACGCATTCCGCGAGAAGGTGCACCGTCAGGATGCCATCTATGAGGAAAATAAGATCCACCTGCAGGATCAGTGTAAAGAGCGCGAAAAAGAGATAGGGGCGCTGCAGGAGAAGATCCGCCGTCTGGAATCGAATATCCTTGTGTTCCCGGCGGAGGTGGAAAATGCCCGGAATAAGATTCAGAGAGGGTTAGAAAAACAGGGTATCCAGACCGAGGTCCACATTTTTGCCGAATTGGTCCAGGAGGTGACCGCTCCGGAGTGGAGAAAGGCGGTTGAGACATTTCTGGGAAGAAAGCGTTTCTATATCATCGTGGACGGCGCGCACTGCCATAAGGCGATGCAGATTTTACAGAAAGAGCGGATCTATGATGGAAATGTCGTGATCACGGATAAGCTTCCGGAAACAGAGGCGGTGGAAGGTTCCGCGGCGGAGATTCTGCGGATCCCGAACGTCTATGCGAGACGTTACGCCAATTATCTGTTAAACGGCATTCATCTCTGTGAAAATCTGGAAGAGCTGCATGAATACCCGAAGGGCGGACTCATGCGGGATGGCATGCTGGCGAAGAGCTATGCGGTTGCGATGATGGATATGAGACGGACCGAGCTGTGTCTCGGCGCAGACGCGATCCGCTGCCAGCTGGAACAGTCCAGAAAAGAACTGGAAGAATTACAGGTGGTTCAGCGGGCCGATAAAGAGGCACTTTCACAGGTTATCAAATACCGTGATGCGATCAAGGAGATCGACTGGGACGGCGGACACTACGATTTCGGCGCGGCATATGGGCTGAAGGACTGCAAAAAGCGCAGGGACAGCCTGGTAAAGGACCGCGAGGAGATCGAGGCAAATCCGGACTTTACCGCAGTCCTGAAAGAACTGGAGACGGCGGGACGGCTGGCACGCGAGGCAAATGAGAGTGTGAACCAGAACCAGAGTGAGCTTGGCGGCTGTAAGAATGATTTAAAGGGCTGCGAAGGAACACTGAGCCGTATCAGCACGGAGATCTATTTATGCCAGAAGGCATATGAGGAAAAATGCCTTGTCAACATGGAACTCAAAGAGGCGATGCTGGAGGAATATAACCGCGAAAGCGAGAAGCGCGGCACGATCCGCGTGACGACACAGCTTTCCATCGACAAGAGCAAAAATATGCTGGCAGAGCGGGAGCGCCAGCTGGAGGACACACAGCTGGCGTATTGCCGCCTGGCGGGAATCGACGTCGGAAAGCGCGGCATCGGTTACATCCCGTGGTACCGGGAAGAATATCGGAACCTGGCGCACGTCAAGGTGGAGGAAGCCCAGCAGAAGCTGCAGGAGCAGGCAGGACGGCTGGAGAGCGCGTTTATGAACGATTTCGTGGCGGAGATTGACGAGAATGTCCGCGAGGCAAAACGTGAGATGGACGCGATCAACCGCGAACTGCGCCATATGCCGTTTGGCAACGATACCTACAAGTTTGTGATGAAAGAAAAGCCAGACCGCGCTCTCTTCTTCCGCATCTGCAGGCGTCTGGAAAAATATATGAGTTCCCCGCAGGTCTATATGAATTCGGCGCGCGACGACGAGGAGATGGAGAATGATATTCAGGAGTTTATGAGTATCATTCTGGCGGAAGAGGATGAGTGGGAATACACGGATTACAGGAGATATTTTTCTTACGATATGGAGATCAGCAGCCGTCAGGGGCAGACCGAGATCACGGCAGAGTTATCGAAAAAACAGGGTTCCGCCAGCAACGGAGAGAAGCAGACCCCGTATTTCATCATTCTGGCGGCGAGTCTTTTGCAGTGCTATCCGGCAAACACCTGCTGCGCCCGTCTGGCATTCATCGACGAGGCATTCTCGGCGCTGTCGAGAGAGCGGATCGAGCAGATGGTCCGTTATTTCGAAGAGAATCACTTCCAGGTATTCTATGCAGCCCCGCCGGAGAAGATCAACAGTATCGGTCAGTTCATCGATTCAACCGTCAGCCTCATCGTGACAGGACGGTATACGAATGCGGTAGAAGGATTGGTGAAGCAGGCATAGGAAACGAGGAGAAAAAATGGCGGATCGGAAAGAGTGGAAAGAACAGCTTTTAAGTAAATTGCTGGATCAATACGAAAAAAGCGTCACCTATGTCGGTGAAAATAAGGTAAAACAAGTGTTTTCGGTCAAACCATCCGATATTTTCAAGGGCTACAACAAAGATTTTCTCCCGCCGGAACAGCTTTTCCAGGAAAAAGAATTTGAACGACTGATCCGTCAGATGGAATCGGGGGGACTTATTCATGTAGTTCCTCCGAATACTGGTATTCTCCGTCAGATCTGTGCCGTCCCGGAACGCTGGAAAGATTACTATACCTGTCTGAACCGGACAGAAAAGAATATTCTAAAAAAACGGCTGGAAGAGGTTTATCATCGCTTCTGCCAATGCGATTTATTGGAGGCATATGGAAAAGAAAAGCTTCAGACACTGAAAAACAGCCGTGCGAGAAAGCTGGATGAAAAGAAGGTAGAAAAAGAGATAACCGAGGCAGAAGCTATCTGGAATCTGGTGCAATTTTTAAAAGAAAATCAGGAAAAGCAGAGAACTACGCTGGAGCGGGAAATGTCAGAGGCAGTTCTGCATGACAGTAAACAGTGGGAAAAGATATACCGGAAAAAGGTGTGTGGAATTTTGGAGCACACAGGGCGGTATGATGAACCGCTTGCGGAGCTGGAAGAAGAACGGGAGCGGCAGACGGCGCTTCTGGAGGAATTTTACATTTATTCCAATCCGGCGTATATCTATCTGAAAGGGGATGCGCGGATCTGCCTTGAAGATGGACGCGAACTTCGGATTTATCACGATCTGCCGATGTCGATCCCTTTTGAGACATTCCAGAAGGCAAAAAGCATCCATATCCGGGATGCGGCGCTGATGACGGTGGAAAATCTGACCTCGTTTCACCGGCTGGAGCGGGAACATATATTTTATCTGTTTCTGAGCGGCTACCATACCCGCACGAAACAGGCGCTATTGCAGCGGATCGCCAGAGAAAATCCGGGACTTTCCTGGCATCATTTTGGCGATCTCGATCCAGATGGTCTGGCGATCGCGGGGCATCTGATCCGAAAGACGGGACTGCCGTTTCAGCTGTGCGCGATGGGTGTGCAGGAATTGCAGCGGTTTCAGACATATGCGAAGCCATTGGAAGCACCCGATCGGGCGAAGGCGGAAGCGATGATAAAACAGGGCAGCAGCTATGCGGGAATATTGCGGTATATGTTGGAGCACAACTGTAAATTGGAGCAGGAGATTATAAGCTGGCAGGAGACGAGATTGGAGAGCTTTCTGTAAAAAGAATCTTTTCGGTCCAATCCGGATTTTTATATATGATATGATAAAGACAAAGTGAAAGGAATGCAGCGTCTATGGAAAAACAGGAAAAAGCCTACAAAGGCGTCATCGAATATTTCAAGAATCGCATCATGGCGGGCGAGCTGCGTCCGGGGGAGAAGCTTCCTCCGGAGCGGGAGATTGCGCAGATGCTGGAAGTCAGCCGCAATTCCGTCCGGGAAGCGCTGCGGATCATGGATATGACGGGAGTGATTTCCTCCCAGCAGGGCTCGGGGAATTACATCACTTGTGAATTTCAGAAAAGCATTGCAGAGACGATGGGGATGATGTTTGCGATGTCCCAGATTAATTATCAGCAGATCAGCCAGATCCGCTATGCGCTGGAACAGCAGGCGTTTTCCCTGGCGGTTGAACATGCGTCGGAGAGCCAGATGGACGCGCTGGAAGAACTGGTAAAACGTCTTGACCGGAGCATGGACGAGCAGGAAAACGCCCGGATTGATAAACAGATCCATTTTACACTGGCACAGGCGTCGGGAAATGTGCTGCTGCTCAATATTTTAGAGGCGTGTTCCGGCGTGATCGATACCTTCATCCGGAATATGCGCGCGGAAATTCTGCGGACAAAAGAGGCGAAAGAAGCACTGAATCTCTGTCACCGGCAGATTGCGGAAGCGCTGCGGAACAAAGATAATGCAGCGGGGAAGGATGCACTGGACCGGCATTTCCGGATGATAGATGAAATTTTGGAAAAAAATGAAAAAACACATTCTATGTGAAAAGATAAACAATCGTTGACAACCAGAACGCAGCCCACTATACTAACGAATAAAGAAAATTGGTTCTACCAAAATTCTTTTTCTTTTCAATAAATTGGTAGAACCAATATGCGGATTAAAAATTCTTTAAAATTTGTGAGGACCTGAAGAGCATCCATCATTTAAAGATTTTTACAAAGCATCCATATGAAGGAGGAAACAGAATGAAGATTCTTGTCTGTATCAAACAGGTACCGGAAAGCAATAAAGTAGAAGTCGATCCGGTTACCGGCGTGCTGAAACGAGACGGCGCGGCTTCGAAGATGAACCCATACGATCTGTACGCGCTGGAGACGGCGTTCCGGATCCGGGAAGAAGTGGGCGGAAGTGTTCACGTCATTTCCATGGGACCGCCGCAGGCGCAGCAGGTGATCCGCGAGGCATTTGCGATGGGCGCGGACGGCGGAACGCTTTTATCGGATCGCAAATTTGGCGGTGCGGATGTACTGGCGACCAGCTATACACTTGCGCAGGGCATCAAGAGCTGCGGCGATTTTGACCTGATCCTCTGCGGCAAACAGACAACGGACGGCGACACCGCGCAGGTTGGTCCGGAGATCTCCGAGTGGCTGAATATCCCGAGTGTGGCAGATGTTGTCAAGATCAATCAGATTGATGAGGACGGCATCACCGTCAGCATGGATCTGCCGGAAGAGGTCGAGGTGGCGAAAGTGCAGTTTCCGTGTCTCTTAGCCGTTGACAAGGACATTTTTCAGCCAAGACTTCCTTCGTATGTCCGGAAAATGAACACGAAAGACCGTGAAATCCGGATTCTTTCCCTGGCGGATATGGACGATAAAGACGCGATGCACTATGGACTCAATGGTTCCCCGACGCAGGTTCAGCGCATTTTTCCACCGGCTGTCAATGACAAAAAGGAAATGTGGGACGGAAGCGGCGAAGAGCTGGCAGACCGGCTGTATCAGAAGATCGTGGATATGAAATTCGTGTAGGAGGTGGAAGCATGGCTGAGTTAATCATACATCAGGACAAAATCCCGGATAATCAGGAACTTATCAAGCTCTGTCCGTTCGGGGCGATGGAAGAAAAGGACGGAAAGGTGACGATCAGCGCCGCCTGTAAAATGTGCCGTCTCTGCGTGAGAAAAGGTCCGAAGGGCGCGGTTGAATATGTAGAAGACGCGGTAAAACCAAGCGTCGATAAGAGTGCATGGAAGGGCATTGCCGTTTACGTAGATCACGTGGATGGAAAGGTGCATCCGGTTACATTGGAACTTCTTGGAAAAGCGAGAGAACTTTCCAAGGTAACGGGACATCCGGTTTACGCCCTGTTTATGGGAAATGGAATCGAAGCGGCTGCACACGAACTGCTTCATTATAATGTAGATAAAGTATTCGTCTATGATGCACCGGAACTGGCACGTTTCCAGATCGAGCCGTACACGGCTGTTTTTGAAAACTTCATCCAGACAGTAAAACCATCGTCTATTCTCGTCGGTGCGACCACGGTCGGCAGACAGCTGGCGCCGCGTGTGGCTGCCCGTATGAAGACAGGTCTGACCGCGGATTGTACGATCCTGGAAATGGATGAAAATACTGATTTATCCCAGATCCGACCGGCTTTTGGCGGCAATATCATGGCGCACATCAAGACCCCGAACCACCGTCCGCAGATGGCGACCGTGCGCTATAAGATCATGAACGCACCGGAGCGTGCCGAGAAAGAGAGCGGTGAGATTGTGGTCTGTACAATTGAGAAGGAAAAACTGCTTTCCCACGTGAGGGTTCTGGATATCGTAGAAAAGCCGAAGGAAACCTTTATCGAAAATGCTGATGTCCTGGTGGTAGCCGGACGAGGCGTGAAGAAGCCGGAAGATTTGAAAATGCTGGAAAAACTGGCAGATCTGCTGGGAGGTCAGCTTGCCTGCACCCGTCCAATGGTGGAAGCCGGATGGCTGGATGCCAAGTGCCAGATCGGTCTGAGTGGCCGTACGGTCCGCCCAAAACTCATCATCACCTGCGGCGTGTCCGGTGCGGTCCAGTTTACTGCCGGCATGAATCACGCGGAGACGATCGTCGCGATCAATAAAGATCCGAAAGCGCCGATTTTCAAGACGGCACATTACTGCCTGACTGGTGATCTCTATGAGATTCTCCCGAGACTGATTGAGAAGATTGAGATGGGAAGATAAAGATTCACAGGAAGGAGAGCAGGATATCATGGGAAATTACAAGAAAATAGATAAAGATGATATTTTATATATAAAAAACACAATTCAGGATGACGAGCGTGTCCTCGTAGGTGAAAATATCAATGAAGAGTACAGCCACGATGAGCTGAGCGGCACCAGCAGTTATCCGGATGTGGTGGTAAAGGCAAAATCAGCCGAAGAGATCGCGGCGATCATGAAATATGCATACGAAAATACGATTCCGGTGACACCGAGGGGCGCCGGAACGGGTCTGGTTGGTTCTTCGGTTCCGATGGAACATGGCATCATGATCGATACCACCCTGATGAACCAGATTCTCGAATTGGACGAGGAAAACCTGACGGTCACGGTGGAACCGGGCGTCCTTTTGATGGAATTGTCCGCCTATGTAGAAGATCACGATTTCTTCTACCCGCCGGATCCGGGTGAGAAATCAGCGACCATCGGCGGCAACATCAGCACGAATGCGGGCGGTATGCGTGCGGTCAAATACGGTGTGACGAGAGACTATGTCATGGGGCTGGAAGTGGTTCTGCCGGATGGCACGATCACTCAGTTTGGAGGCAAAGTCGTAAAGAATAGTTCAGGCTATGACTTGAAAGATCTGATTATTGGTTCCGAGGGAACTCTTGGCTTTATTACCAAGGCGATCTTAAAGCTTCTGCCGCTTCCGAAGCGTGTCATCAGCCTTCTGATCCCGTTCCCAACACTGAAACAGGCGATCGACACCGTCCCGGTTATCATCAAATCTAAGACGATCCCGACCGCGATCGAGTTCATGCAGCGGGAAGTGATTGAAGACGCCGAGGAGTATTTAGGAAAAGCGTTCCCGGATAAACAGTCGGATGCGTATCTGCTTTTGAAATTTGATGGTAATTCCACCCAGGAGATCGAAGAAGCGTATGACAAGGTGGCCAAACTCTGCCTGGAACAGGGCGCACTGGACGTGCTGATTTCCGATACCCAGGAGCGTGAGGAATCCATCTGGAAAGCCAGAGGCGCTTTCCTGGAGGCAATCAAGGGATCCACGACTTACATGGATGAGGTCGATATGGTTGTTCCGAGAAGTCGCGTCAATGAGATGGTAACGTATCTGCACGATCTCCACAATGAGATTGATATCCGTATCAAGAGCTTCGGTCATGCGGGCGACGGAAATCTGCACGCGTACATCCTGAAAGACGATTTGAGTGATGAAGAGTGGGAAAAACGGATGTCTGCTGCAATGGAGAAGATCTATCAGAAAGCCCATGAACTCGAAGGTCAGGTGTCCGGCGAGCACGGCATCGGATATGCGAAAAAGCCGTATTTAAGAGAATCCCTGCCGGAGAAGAACCTGGATCTGATGAACGGAATCAAGAAAGTGTTTGATCCGAAGAATATTCTGAATCCGCATAAGGTGGCGCAGAGATAGAAGAAAATAACTGCATTGATATTTTTTAGCCACAAGTGTTGCAAAAACGTTTGAGCACCACGCGGTAAGGCTGATTCTAGGAACTGCAGAAGATTTTTGGCAGAAAAACAGAATAGAACAGCAGGTTTTTGAGAAAGCCACGATCTGAATCAAAGAGTTCAAATCGTGGCTTTTTATAGTTGTTGAACTATTTTATAGTTTATATCTATCGACCTATCTTTTCTTCTTCAACGCCTGCATCACCCGAACCAGCGGAATCGTCTTCCTGTAAATCCGTTTCCCACTCTTATTTTCCAAAAATTCCCGAAACGCGCCAATTGCTTTCAAATTCTGGCTCTCATCCGAATTTGAACGGGACCCCGCGCTTGCGTCAATCCCCTTTTTCGGCACCATATACCCGCCGTAGGAATCGCGGAACAGATAGAAATAATCGCGGTCCTCACCCAGCTTTTCAAATTCATTGTAAGCCAGTGTGCTTTCGCGGGTGTTTTTCGGAAGAGAATAGACTTCCAGATGATTTTCACGGAATTCATAGCGGGACGCCGGGAACGGCATGCCGCTTTTTTTGATCTGTTCGGCGAGCTTGTGGGCGGTGTGGTTGGCGGAGCTGTAGGTGCTGGTCGTCAGATAGCAGCCGTAGGCGGCTAAGAGGATGCCCCACCACTCGCTTAGATTGATGATACCTCCGGCGATGAACAGGATGCTTAAAATTGTCCGCGTGATCCGGTTGGAAGCGCAGAAGAGATCGTACTGCATCCGGGACAGGGATTCGAAGGTTTTTTCGTTGTGGTGCATTTCTATCTTATAGTAAATCATGGTAAGCCCTTTCATATAAAAAATCAATCATCACCTATATAAAAACAGTATATAGAAGCATAGAAAATATCTTAAGAAGTAGTATACTGTTTCTTCCCTGTTTCCGCAACTGGATCTGTTAAATCTGTAATGTTGATAAAAAATAAACAAGATTGTTACAAAAATATCACACAAAAATCGACTAAAATCGAGAAAAAATTATATAATTTCGACAAAATAGCTTGCCTAATCGTAAAATAAGTGTTAAAATTAGGTAAAAGATGAATAAAGGACCAAAAGCAGAGACGAAGAGATGCGCCATGGTTAGAAACAGCTGGAAAAGACTGTTTTTTAAAAATGGTGCTATTTTTTTGCCTAAATGCTGAAATGGTAATTTATTTAGAAAGTAGTAGAAACTGTTGATGAACCGGTCAGAAAGATGACTGGGGGAGGTTAAGAAGAAGGAGAGAAAACGTATGAGAAAAGTATTATCAGTAGTACTGGCAGCGACGATGGCGATGAGCCTGGCGGCCTGCGGCGGCAGCGGCGCAAAGACTGACACAAAGACTGACACAAAGGCAGCAGACGCAGGAACGGCAGCAGGTGACGAGGCATCTGCAGATGATTACTACATCACCATCAAGTTTTCCAACGTATTTCAGCCGGCAGAGTGGAACTACAAAGCCAGCGAATATCTGGCAGACCTGGTAAAAGAGAAGACCGATGGTCATATCACTCTGGAGTATTACGGACAGAACCAGCTTGACTGCTACGCGGAGTCTGTAGCACAGGCACACAACGGCGCTGTCTGGATGGGTCTGGAGGAGCCGTCCTACTTTGCTGATTACATCGGCGATTACAACGTATTAGTTGGACCGATGCTTTACAAGAACAATGCAGAGTACAATGCAGTGATGGATTCTGATATTGTAAAAGATCTGAATGCAAAACTGGCAAGCGAGCACAACATCCACGTTCTGGATACACATTATTCGTTCGGATTCAGAAGCGTATGTACGAACAAGGTAGTTGAGAAACCGGCTGACTTAAATGGTCTGATCATGCGTTCGACCGAGTCTCCGCTGTTTGTTAAGACGATTACCTGTCTGGGTGCTACCCCGTCTGCAATGAGCTTTACGGAGTGCTTATCTGCTATGTCCAGTGGTGTTGTTGATGGTTTCGAAGGTTCCATCTCCACCCTGAAGGATACAGGTGCTTATGAGTACACCAAGAAAGTTGCAAACACGAACCACTTCATCGCAACCCGTTGGTTATTCATGGCTGAGGACGTATATCAGTCCATCCCGGAAAAATGGAGAAACATCCTGGATGAGTGCTGTGTAGAAGCTGGTAAGTGGGAGCAGGAAAATGCTGAGAACGACGAAGCTTCCATGATCGAGTTCCTGAAAGACAAAGGCGTTGAGTGGAACGATGTAGATATTGACGCATTCACAGAGGCTTGTGCTCCGGTTTATGACTGGATCGTAGACGAGTACGGCGCAGATCCGGAACTTCATCAGAAACTGGTTGATTTCCTGAATGACTACCGTGCAAAGAACGAATAATGTAGATTGTTCCGAACAAATACAGTATTTTAAAGCAATTATGAAATGGTAAAACGTAACGGTTATCAGAACCGCTGCGGAGAAGAAAGTATATCTGCCCGGGCTGTCAGAACAAAGAAGATTGTCTGAGGTCCGGGCAGACTTCCGACAAACGTATAGTGCCGGAAATATGAAACTGCTGGTAACTGTTCAGTAGGTCTGCGCATTTACTGCGCTGACCGTACGAAAACATGGGCCAGCAGGCAAAAATCCCATTGCCGTAGGCAATTTTTAATGGATTTTTGCGCGTGACTGTGAAGGTACTGAACAGTTACAACTGCTGGAAAGATGGCTGTATGACAGAACAGTCGTCGGTTATGCAAAACTGACTGCCATTATGAATGCATGAGGATATACTATGGAAAAGAAAAAAATCACACTGGGGTCGGTGCTGGTAAACCTGGATGCAATTATTACCTGCGTGACACTGACACTCTGTACAATCGTTGTAAACGCAAACGTCCTTATGCGCTATTTCCTGAAAAGACCGTTGTATTGGTCGGAAGAGGTTGCTACGGGGCTCTTCGTCTGGACCGTCTTTATTGGAAGCGCATATGCGTACCGTAAGCACGCACATCTGGGCGTAGACATCCTGATCAACATTCTTCCGGAGAAGATAAGAAAAGTTGTTAAGGTTATTATGGATCTTCTGGAGCTTGTTACTCTGATTATGCTGACCAGAACAAGCGTCCAGTATGTGATGAACACGATGGATAAGCTGACGAATACGCTGCGTGTTCCGAGCTGGTATATTTCCGGCGCGGTTCCGATCGGATTTGGGCTTTCACTGATTTTCTGTATTTACTTTTTGGTTAAGGATATTATCAAGGTATTTAAAGGGAAAGGGGGAAATAACTGATGGGACTCGAATTAATTGAACTCGTTCCGATTTTTATGGTATTTATTCTCTATTTCCTGGGAATGCCGATTGTATATGCACTGTTTGGTTCAACCTTCTTTTATTTTACATTTATTGATACAACCAGTAAAAACTGGCTGATCTTACAGAAGGTTATGACCTCTACACAGTCGTTCTCGATGTTAGCGATTCCATTTTTCGTTATGGCTGGTTCCGTCATGAACTACGGCGGCATCAGTGACAAGATGATGGATTTCGCGGAAGTGCTGACCGGTCATATGAAAGGCGGTCTGGCACAGGTAAACGTAGTACTTAGTATGCTGATGGGCGGATGCTCCGGTTCGGCCAACGCAGATTGTGCGATGCAGTCCAAGATGCTGGTTCCGGAGATGGAGAAGAGAGGTTACTCCAAGGCGTTCTCCGCAGCGATCACAGCGGCTTCCTCGGCTGCTACACCGGTTATTCCGCCGGGAGTAAACCTGATCGTTTTTACACTGATTGCACAGATTTCCCTGGGTCGTACGTTTGCGGCTGGTTATATTCCGGGTATTCTGATGGCAATCTCGATGATGATCGTTGTTTCGATTATTGCACATAAGAGAAACTACCCGACCACCCGTGAAAAATTCCCGTCTCTGAAAGAGATCGTGAAACAGGGTATTACCTCTTTCTGGGGTCTGTTCTTCCCATTTGGTATCATCCTGGGAATGCGTTTTGGCATGTTTACCCCGTCTGAGGGCGGTGCGGTAGCCGTTCTTTACTGTATTATTATCGGACGTTTCGTTTACAAGAAACTATCCCTGAAAGAGCATCTGGTTCCGATCCTGCTTGACAGTATCGCCGGTACTTCCAGCGTTGTCCTGATCATGGTTGCAGCGAATGTATTCGGTTACTACATGACCTGGATTAACCTGCCGAGAGTCGTGGCAACTGGTATGTTAAGCCTGACAACCAACAAGTGGCTGTTCCTTATGGCATGCAACGTAATTCTTCTGATTATGGGTATGTTCCTGGAAGGCGGCGCGGCGCTGATGATTATTACACCTCTGCTGCTTCCGGTTGCAAGACAGCTTGGAATCAATGATTACCACTTTGGACTGGTAGCGATCGTTAACATCATGATCGGTGGTATTACACCTCCGTTCGGTTCGATGATGTTCACGACCTGTGGTATCACGGGATGTCCGATCAGTGAGTTCCTGAAGGAAGTATGGCCATTTATCGTGTCCCTTCTGGTTGTTCTTCTGCTTCTGACCTTCTGCCCGTTCTTAATTACATGTGTACCGGATCTTCTGTACGGCGCAGCATAGAAACAGATTGACAAAACGTTAATAAATTGGATATAATAAAGCCTGTGAGATTAAGAGCAGAAAGGCAAACGTAGAAATACGGATGCTTTCTGCTCTTTTTTGTTCCATAAAAGATACCGGTATCGGTCATGGAAGAGTCTTGTGGAGCGAAAAAGAGCTGTGTTCTAGAAGCTTTACGGGCTTGCAGAGGGAGAAAAAATGGCAGTTTGGAAATGGATTGTGGAGACGGCGGCGACCTGGACAGCGGTCGGCATCTGGATTCGCCTGCTGTTTTCGCTGGCGGTGGGAATGTTCATTGGAATTGACCGTGGCCTGAAACGGCGCGGTGCGGGCATCAAGACGCATGTGCTGGTCTGCCTGGGTTCAGCGCTTGTCATGTTGACGAGTGAATATATGTTCCGGACATTTCCATCTGCAAAAGCGGACATGGCGCGGATGGGCGCGCAGGTTATCAGCGGTGTCGGATTTTTAGGGGTTGGCACGATCATGGTAACCGGGCGTAATCAGGTGCGTGGATTGACTACAGCGGCGTGTCTCTGGGTCTGCGCCTGTGAAGGACTGGCAGCCGGTATCGGATTTGTGGACGGTGCGGTTTACGGTCTGATTCTGATTGCGGTTACCTTGAAGCTCCTGACACGTGTGGATACAATGATTCATGAGCATGCAAAGGTGTTCGATTTCTATCTGGAATTTACCAGCAGCCGGTGTGTTGGGGCGTTCATGGATACCATGCGTTCTAAGAATGTGAAAATCGTGTCTTTTGATATTGCCAAGAATAAGTTAAAGGGCGAGGGTCCCTCCGCGACGATGTCGGTGGAAGTGCAGGACAAGTCGCTTCGAAAAACACTTCTGAGCGATATTCAGGCGATGGAGGAGATCCGGTTTGCAGAGGAGCTGTAGCAGCTAAAGGGTTCAGATGGGCTTACGCACGAAATGCAGCAGAAATAGGATAAATTGTCTAAACAAACAGGATAGTTGAAACGAGAACAAGAAAACATTTAGTATAAATAATGGAGGATCACAGTATGAACGGAAATACATACGACGTAGTGATTATCGGAGGTGGCGTCATCGGCAGCAGCATCGCCAGAGCGCTTTCGAAATATGAGTGCCGCACCGTGCTTCTGGAAAAAGAAGAGGATGTCTGCTCCGGCACATCGAAGGCAAACAGTGCTATCGTCCATGCGGGCTATGACGCAAAGACAGGTTCTTTAAAAGCAAAGCTCAATGTAAAAGGCAACGCCATGATGGGAGATTTATCCAAAGAACTCGATTTTGATTTCAAGCGGAATTCCTCCCTGGTACTCTGCTTCGCGCAGGAGGACCTCCCGGCGCTGCAGGCACTCTATGAGAGAGGCGTGGCAAACGGTGTGCCGGATATTTCCATTCTGACCGGCGATGAGGTCCGCAAGATGGAGCCGAACGTCAGCGGGGAGGTTGTGGCAGCGCTCTATGCACCGACTGGCGGCATCGTATGTCCATTTGGTCTGACGATCGCGCTGGCAGAGAATGCCTGTGATAACGGCGTTGAATTTGTATTCAACACAAAAGCAGAAAAAGTTGAAAAAACGACAGAAGGATACCGTGTGATAACCAACAACGGTGTCTTCGAGACAAAATATGTCGTGAACGCAGCCGGCGTGTATTCTGATGAGATCCACAACATGGTTTCGGAAAAGAAGCTTCACATTGTGCCGCGCCGCGGCGAGTACTGCCTGCTCGATAAAGAGGCAGGCAACCACGTATCAGCGACTGTCTTCCAGCTTCCGGGCAAGTATGGCAAGGGAATCCTCGTCAGCCCGACGATTCACGGAAATCTCTTAGTCGGACCGACCGCGGTGGATCAGGAAGATAAGGACGGAACCTACACGACCGCCGAGGGACTGGCAGAGGCATGTGAGAAGGCAGCCAAGAGTGTCAACAACATTCCGTTCCGTCAGGTCATCACTTCCTTCTCCGGCCTGCGTGCCCATGAGGACGGCGATGATTTCATCATCGGTGAGGCGGAGGACGCACCGGGCTTCTTTGATGCAGCCGGAATCGAGTCTCCGGGACTTTCCTGCGCACCGGCGATCGGTGAATATCTGGCTGGGATGATCGAGGAAAAAGCTGGATTTGGCAAGAATCCGAATTTCAATCCGATCCGCAAGGGCATCGTGAAAGCAGCACGTTTAAATACGGAAGAACGCGCAGAACTGATCCGCAAGAACCCGGCATACGGCGCAATCGTCTGCCGCTGCGAGACAATCAGCGAGGGGGAGATCGTGGATGCGATCACCCGTACACTCGGCGCACGCTCGATGGATGGCATCAAACGGCGCGTCCGTCAGGGTATGGGACGGTGTCAGGCAGGCTTCTGCACTCCGAGAGCGATGGAAATTCTCTCCCGTGAGACGGGAATCCCGATCACAGAGATCTGCAAAAACCGCAAAGGTTCCGAAATGATAAAAGGTGAGGAGGCATAACCATGATTCAGCATGACATTGTAATTATCGGCGGAGGTCCGGCTGGACTGGCAGCGGCAGCAGCGGCAAAGAAAAGCGGCGCAGAGGATATTCTGATTCTGGAGCGCGACAGCGTGCTGGGCGGTATCTTAAATCAGTGTATCCACAATGGTTTTGGTCTTCATACCTTTAAAGAAGAACTGACCGGACCGGAGTATGCGGCACGTTATGAGGAAGAAGTGAAAAAGCTGGAAATTCCGTACCGCTTAAACAGCATGGTACTGGATATCAATAAAGACAAAGAGATCACAGTCGTAAGCCGGAGCGAGGGACTGGAGCTCATCAAGGCAAAAGCGATTATCCTGGCGATGGGATGCCGCGAACGTCCGAGAGGCGCCCTGAACATTCCGGGGTATCGTCCGGCAGGTATCTACACTGCTGGTACGGCACAGCGTCTCATGAACATCGAGGGACATATGGTCGGTAAAGAGGTTGTCATCCTCGGTTCTGGCGATATCGGACTGATCATGGCGAGACGTATGACACTGGAGGGCGCAAAGGTTAAGGTTGTAGCGGAGCTGATGCCGTATTCGGGCGGTCTGAAGAGAAATATCGTACAGTGCTTAAATGACTTTGATATTCCGTTGAAGTTAAGCCATACGGTTGTGAATATCGAGGGAAAAGAGCGCGTGAAAGGCATTACGCTGGCACAGGTCGGACCGGACCGCAAACCGATTCCGGGTACCGAAGAGCACTATGACTGTGATACGCTTCTGTTATCCTGTGGTCTGATTCCGGAGAATGAGCTGACGAGAAATATGGGCGTGGCGATGAACCCGGTTACCTCCGGCCCAATGGTCAATGACCGTCTGGAAACAGGCATCGAGGGTGTATTTGCCTGCGGCAACGTGCTTCATGTACATGATCTGGTTGACTATGTATCCGAGGAGGCAGCGCTGGCAGGACAGAACGCAGCGAAATATGTGAAATCCGGCGAGACGAAGAAAGGTCACAGCGTGACACTCAAGGCAGAAAATGGCGTCCGCTACACGGTACCGCAGTCGATCGATACCGAGGCGATGGCAGACAAGCTGACGGTTCGTTTCCGTGTGGCAGATGTTTATAAAAACCGCAGCATTTCCGTTTATTTTGACGGAGAGCGTGTGAGCAGCCGCAAAAAACGCGTGCTGGCACCGGGTGAGATGGAGCAGGTAATCCTGACGAAGGAAAGTCTGGAGAAATATCCGGATCTGAAAGAAATAACCATTTGCACGGAGGTGGATGAGTGATGGAAGTAAGAGAACTGACCTGTATCGGATGTCCGCTGGGCTGTCAGCTCACTGTGACGATGGGAAATGACGAGATCAAGGTAGAAGGAAATACATGCCCGCGGGGCGAGGCGTATGCAAAGAAAGAGGTAACCAATCCGACGAGAATCGTTACCTCAACGGTACGCGTCGAGGGCGGCACGATCGAGAGAGCAGCGGTCAAGACGGCTTCGGATATCCCGAAGGGCAAAATCTTTGATTGCATGAAGGAGATCCGCGCCGTGAAGGTGGCTGCTCCGGTGCATATCGGGGATGTGATTATCGCAGACTGCGCTGGAACCGGGGTTGCAGTTGTGGCGAGCAAGAATGTAGAGCGGGCGTAAAAAAACGTAAAAGTGACGCCGCCAGCCTGTCGCAGAATATAAAGATGAGAGATGGGAGGTTGTACAGACTCATAGAAGAGATTTGTACGGCTTCCCATTTTTGAAATTAAGATTTATGAAAAACGTGCTTGCATATTTGTGCAGGATTGGATAAAGTTGTTTTGGAAAAAAATTTAGTGTTTACATATTTACAGAGATAAAAATTACAAGGAGAGAGGCATGGAAAAACGTGAAATTTTAAAGGAGACAGAACTGTTTGTCCTCGATATGGACGGGACGTTTTATCTGGATACGGATGTGCTCGACGGGGCGTTGGATTTCCTGGAGGAAGTGAAGAAAGCAGGGAAGAGATATGTATTTTTTACGAATAATTCGTCGAAATCTCCGAAAACATATATTGACAAACTGGCAAAAATGGGGTGTTATATTAAAAGGAATCAGATCATTACATCCGGGGATGTGATGATTCAGTATCTGAAAGAGTATTATCCTGAAAAGAAAGTCTATCTGGTGGGAACGCCGGATCTGGAGGAGAATTTCCGTGAAAATGGCATTCTTCTGACAGGGGAGATGCCGGATGTGGTCGTGATTGGCTTTGATATGACATTGACCTATGAGAAGCTGGAGCGTGCCTGCACGTATATCCGCAACGGCGCTGTGTTCCTGGCAACGCATCTGGATATCAACTGCCCGACGAAGGATGGTTTTATCCCGGACTGCGGCGCAATGTGCGCGGCAATCGCCTTATCGACCGGAAAGGAGCCGAAGTATGTCGGAAAACCATTCAAGGAGACCGTGGATATGGTTCTGGAGATGACCGGGGCAAAGCGCGCGGCAATGTCGTTTGTCGGCGACCGGATCTACACGGATGTGAAAACCGGCGTGGTAAATGGGGCACACGGAATCCTGGTGCTGACCGGCGAGACGAAGCTGGAGGATGTACCGAAGGCGGATGTCGTGCCGGATGCGATTTTCACAGGGCTGAAAGAGATGGGAGAAATACTCAAGACTATGAGAGAAGAGGAAGCATAGAATGACAATGCTTGAATTACTGGAGGAATCTCCGATAATCGCAGCGATTAAGAGCTGGGAAGGGCTGGAAAAAAGTCTTAAATCTGAATGTAAGGTAGTATTTGTGCTGTTTGGCACGATCTGTGATATTGATCAGATTGTAGCGCGCATCAAGGACGCCGGGAAGGTGGCGATCGTCCACGTGGATATGATCCAGGGACTGAGCACCAAGAGGGTGGCGGTCGATTTTATCGCCCACAATACGCGGGCGGACGGTATTATCAGCACAAAAAACACACTGGTGGAACACGCGAAGGAGATGGGACTTTATGCGATCCAGAGAACCTTTGTTGTGGATTCGATCGCACTTGATACGTTGAAAAAACAGATCGAAATGTTCCGACCGGATGCAGTCGAGATCATGCCAGGGGTGATGCCGAAGATTCTTAAGATCATGCGCGAGTACACCGATATTCCGCTGATCGCCGGGGGATTGCTGTCTGACAAAAAAGATGTGATGGCGGCCTTTGAGGCGGGTACGGATGCCATTTCAGCGACGAATGAAGCGGTGTGGTACGTGTGATTTTAAAACTTAAACGATTTAGACGCTGTGAGCGACAGATATATTTGAAATAATGAAATTGATAAAAAAATATCAATCATTTCGCGATTTCGCTTGATTTTTTACCATGAATGCATTAGAATGATGAAGTAATCTCTTTTGGTAAAAATAGATAAAGAGAAGAAAAGGCGAGCTTTCGCATTGTACAAAATATAAGAACCGTGAAAAGGTAAAGCGGTTGCAAACTATACACATGTACAGTGGGGGACACTGAAATCCCCGGTTCGGTGAGAAATGTCAGACAAAATTCAAGTCGAACGTCCGTGAGACTTGGCGCATGATTTTGGTCAGCGAAGCTGACAATTTCACACAGACGGGAGCTGCCGGATAACAGGAAAGGGGTATTAAGATGGCTAAGATCGATTTAAGCAAGTACGGAATCACAGGAACAACGGAGATTGTTTACAACCCTTCTTATGAGATGCTGTTTGAAGAAGAAACCAAACCGGAGCTGGAGGGCTATGAAAAAGGTCAGGTCAGCGAGCTTGGTGCAGTAAACGTTATGACAGGTATTTATACCGGACGTTCCCCGAAAGACAAATTCATCGTTATGGATGAGAACTCTAAGGACACAGTATGGTGGACTTCAGACGAGTACAAGAACGACAACCATGTAGCATCCAAAGAGACCTGGAACGCAGTAAAGGATATTGCTTTAAATGAGCTCTCCAACAAGAGACTGTTTGTAGTAGATGCTTTCTGTGGCGCAAATAAAGACACCCGTATGGCGATCCGTTTTATTGTGGAGGTTGCTTGGCAGGCTCATTTCGTAAAGAATATGTTCATCGTTCCGACCGACGAAGAACTGGCTAATTTCGAACCGGACTTCGTAGTATACAACGCTTCCAAGGCTAAAGTTGAGAACTACAAAGAGCTTGGATTAAACTCTGAGACAGCTGTTGTCTTCAATATCACAAGCCGCGAGCAGGTTATCATCAACACCTGGTACGGTGGAGAGATGAAGAAAGGTATGTTCTCCATGATGAACTACTACCTTCCGTTAAAGGGCATCGCTGCTATGCACTGCTCTGCTAACACCGACTTAAATGGCGAGAACACCGCTATCTTCTTCGGACTTTCCGGAACCGGCAAGACTACCCTTTCTACCGACCCGAAACGTCTTCTCATCGGTGATGACGAGCACGGCTGGGATGACAACGGTGTATTCAACTTCGAGGGCGGCTGCTACGCGAAGGTTATCAACCTGGATAAAGAGTCTGAGCCGGATATCTACAACGCTATCAGACGTGATGCACTGCTTGAGAACGTTACCCTGGATGAGAACGGCAAGATCGATTTCGCTGATAAGAGCGTAACCGAGAACACCCGTGTATCCTACCCGATCGATCATATTCAGAATATTGTACGTCCGGTATCCTCTGCACCGGCAGCTAAGAACGTTATCTTCCTGTCTGCAGACGCATTCGGAGTACTTCCGCCGGTATCTATCCTGACACCGGAGCAGACACAGTACTACTTCTTATCCGGATTTACAGCAAAACTGGCTGGTACCGAGCGCGGCATTACCGAGCCGACCCCGACCTTCTCCGCTTGCTTCGGACAGGCTTTCCTGGAGCTGCATCCGACCAAATACGCAGAAGAGCTGGTTAAGAGAATGGAGAAGAGCGGAGCAAAAGCTTACCTCGTAAATACAGGCTGGAACGGAACCGGCAAACGTATCTCCATCAAAGATACCCGTGGTATCATCGATGCTATCTTAAACGGCGATATCCAGAAAGCTCCGACCAAGAAGATCCCGTACTTCAACTTCGAAGTACCGACCGAGCTTCCGGGCGTAGATCCGGCTATCCTGGATACCCGCGATACCTATGCAAACGAGGCTGAGTGGGAAGAGAAAGCAAAAGATCTGGCAAGCCGTTTCATCAAGAACTTCGCTAAATACGAAGGAAACGAAGCTGGCAAGGCTCTGGTAAAGGCTGGTCCGCAGTTATAATGCCAGAAATAAATGGTAAATAAATCCAAGAGGTAAACTTGGTGAGATAGAAAACCTCCAGTTTGTTTGGATGAGAAATGTGATTCTCATTTGAATGGACTGGAGGTTTTTTGTTTCATAGGAAATTACGTCCTATGAAACAAAAAACGCTCCGCGAGGATGCACACCCGCGCGAAGCAGAAACATGTCGCAAGCGACCGCGCGAGACGCCCGGATGTGCCAAGGCACATTTTTTATTGCTGCTGCAAAACACATGTTTGGATTTGAGTATTTCGTGAAGCTGATGGTTATGCTATAATAGAAGCACTTAGTGAGTTTTTAACTGGATTTTCATGTGTACGCTCGGAATCTTTCTGTGCTTGATTTTGTGAGATGATTTTTTACCAGTGGCGCTCAAATTTTAAATTCATAGAGAAGGGAGGATCCTGCCATGCAGAAAACAGTTTCCAGGCGCGCGTACATTGCCATTGATTTAAAATCGTTCTACGCATCGGTCGAGTGCGTCGAGCGAGGTCTGGATCCGTTGACGACGAATCTGGTCGTGGCGAATCCATCGCGGACGGAGAAAACGATCTGTCTGGCGGTATCGCCGCCGCTGAAATCCTATGGTGTGCCGGGGCGTCCCAGGTTATTTGAGGTGATTCAGCGGATTAGGGAAGTCAATGAGGAACGCCGCAGACGGGCGCCGGGACGCCAGTTCCGGGATAAATCGTGGAGAAATGATGAATTAAAGGCGGATCCGTCGCTGGCGGTCAGCTATCTGGTTGCGCCGCCGAGAATGGCGCACTATATGAAATGGAGCACGCAGATCTACCAGATTTATCTCCGGTATGTGGCACCGGAGGACATCCATGTGTATTCGATCGACGAGGTATTCATGGATGTTACGGAATATTTGGGAATTTACAAGGTTTCGCCGCGCGAGCTGGCAAAGCGCATCATCCGCACGGTGTTAAAGGAAACAGGCATCACGGCGACGGCGGGGATCGGGACGAATCTGTATCTGTGCAAGGTGGCGATGGATATTGTGGCGAAGCACGTGGAAGCGGACAAGGACGGCGTGCGGATTGCCGAGCTGGATGAGCAGAGTTATCGGGAGCTTTTGTGGACGCATGAGCCGCTGACTGATTTCTGGCGGGTTGGACCGGGCTATCAGAAGAAACTCTGGCAGGCGGGACTTCGGACAATGGGCGATATTGCGCGTTGTTCACTGGGAAAACCGGGCGAGTTTTACAGCGAGGAACTGCTGTACCAGATGTTCGGCATCAACGCCGAGCTTCTGATTGACCATGCGTGGGGCTATGAGTCGTGCACGATCGCACAGATACGGGCGTACAAGCCGCAGAGTAGCAGCCTGGGCTGCGGACAGGTGCTTCACTGTCCGTACACGGCGGACAAGGCGCGGATCGTGGTTCAGGAGATGATTGACGGGATCTCGCTGGAGCTGGTGGAAAAACGGCTAGTGACCGATCAGCTCGTTCTAACGGTCGGATATGACATCGAAAACCTGACCCGCTCGGAGATACGGAAAGTATACAAGGGACCGGTAACAACCGATCGCTACGGGCGGCGTGTGCCGAAGCATGCACATGGAACGTGGAATCTGCCGCGTGCGACTTCGTCCTCAAGCGAGCTTCTGGAGGCGATGGCGGCTCTGTATGATAAGATTGTCAACCCGGCGCTTCTCATCCGCCGGATGTCGCTCTCGGCATGCCATGTGGTAAATGAGAAAATGGCGAAAGAGCGTGAACAGAAGGAAACATTTGAACAGCTTGATTTGTTTACCGATTACGCAAAAAAGGAAGCAAAAGAGAAGGAAGAACAGAAAAAACGCGAGCGGGAGCGCCGGATGCAGGAAGCGCTTCTGACGATCAAGAAAAAATATGGAAAAAATGCGGTGCTGCGCGGGATGAACTTTGAGGAAGGCGCGACCGCCAAGGAGCGGAACGGGCAGATCGGGGGGCATCAGGCATAGATGGAAGATGTGCTTGCTGAGCTGTATGCCTGTGAAAAGAATCATTGGGTGATGTTCGACAAAAAAAGAAATTGCGGTGGAAAAGGAAAAATGGGAGATCAATATAGAGAGAATGAATTTGAAAACTTAAAAAGTGGACGAAGCCAAATTCCAAAAGGGCAGGAAAGTGACGTTCAGCGCCGCTACGGCGATATCCTTGGTCATTCTTACCCATTTCCCTTGCGCCATGCACGGATGCCGGTGGAGGACCGGGCGGCGCAGTTCGCCTCGTTTGCGGCACTGAATGGCTATGAGGAGGCGGTAGAGGAGGAAGCACGTCTGACCGAGAGGGAAATCGATCTGGATGACAGCGTGCGGGAGACAATCAACCAGACAATTGTGGAAGCGGAGGAGCAGCTGATGCGTGGCGAGACAGTTCGGCTTTCTGTGACCTGGTTTCAGCCGGACGTGCACAAGGAGGGCGGTACTTATCGAACGGCAACAGGACGCTTGAAGAAAATCGACCATTACCGGCAAGTTTTGCGGTTGGCGGAAATAAAGAGTGGAAATCAGCCTGGAACTGAAAACATAGGCGGGGAGATTGCGGTAAATTTCCCACAGATCTGCCGTGTAGAGCTGATAGAAGAGGAAGTGGAGTGAAATGTTACATGGCAGCACAGTTGCTGAAGCTGTGTATGGACGTCCTGAACGGCAAAGGAAAATATCGTTACTGTTTACGGGTAGGCACTTTTGGAACCGAAAGTGCCGTAAGAAAACGCGGTGGCAGCAGGAATTTGCCGTATTTAAATGCGAAGCCACGGCAAATTCCGTTACTGGGCACGTATGCATGAACAGTAATAAAATATCAGAAATCCGTAAGAAAAAAGCACTTTTACTTTTGGGTGAAATAGGGTAGACTGTTAGAACAGAGAAAACCAGATAGAAGAGCTGAATACAGAGTATAAAGAAAAATATTTCACTGGTTTTAGAAACTAAAAAGTGCCTGGGAAGTTTTGAAAAATTTCAGAGAAGTCCCTGGGAACAGACAGGGAGCAGGCATAAGAACAGTCGGAAGGAGATTCAAATTATGAAAAAAAAATCGTTATATATTGCAGGAATTTGTGCAGCACTGTCGGTAGGTGCGCTTGGGTGCGCTTCCAGTGCAAAAGCGGGCGATGAGGAGACAAAGCCGGCTGTCGAAGATACGAAGGCAGCTGGGGAGACTACTGCAGCGGAAACCAGCGAGAGTAATACGGTTATCGAGAAAAACGCCTCGTCTGGTCCGGCATCCGGTACAGGAAAGAAGGTTTCATCCGAATTTATTTGTGTTTATGGTCCGGTTTCGGAGGTTACCAGCGATTCCGTCACGATTGACAATCAGTCGGGAATCAGCAGTGCAGGCGAGATGGTGATCACATTTTCACCGGAAACGCCGATTTTTGACGCAGAGACAGGCAATCCGGTCGATATGACCGAGGCGGAGACGGGAACCGTTGTATATGCCTACATCGGGGAGGCGATGACGATGAGCGAGCCGCCGATCACGAACGGACAGCTCTTCTTCGTCCATGTAACCGATGTGAGCGCCGTGCCGGTTTACACAGAGATCGAGTCGGTGAAAAAGAGTGTAGAGAATGATGATACCGTCTATGTGAAAGCAGAGGATGGCGTGACTTATACTATCAGCGCTGAGACACATATTCTGCCGTATTTAACCCGGAACATCGTGACCGCAGACGATCTGGAAGCGGGAAAGAAATGCGCGATCTGGGCGGATGCGGAAGGAAAGGTATCGAGATTGGTGCTGTTTCAGCAGTAATGGCTGATGTGTATAAAACGATAAATTTATAAATGTGTCATGTGGAGCGGACGGTTTGAACAGCGAAAAACCGTCCGATTTTTTGTGTAATGGAGCTGTCGCACTAAAATAGTGCGGCAGCACTTTTTTGAGATTTAAAACAGTACGTATAATGTATAGTAGATGCTCCAACTCTGATGACGTGAAAATTGCACTTATCTTCGGTTTTTCTGATGATGAACGATAGATCCTGAATCAGATCCTGATAAGTATGATTAGATATTCCTTGCATATAGTAGGCACCACCATTGCAACTATAACAAATAATGTTATAATAAAATAAGGAATATGAGTATTATATGTGGGAGGACAGGTATGGACAAAATTTTTGAAGTAAAAAGTACAACCGGACAAATTATGAATGTCTATGAAGACATCGAAACATATACAGATTTTTTTAATTATGTGGCGTGGTTATCGTTACAGTACGGCTATAGTGGCAGGTACGCACTGCGCTTTTCTGACTATGCGGGGATATAACGGAATATGAAATATATAATGTTTTACCCGGAATGTGTTATAATTACTGCAGTCGTATTGTATATTAAACATTTACTCTATCCTTATGATTTTCGTGAAAAATTTCCTTATGACGATCCGCCGCCGAAGTTTTTTGGCTCTTTCTCATTGGGGGAATTAGTACAATATATAATCCAAGTATTAACGTTACCTATTATAGGATTTGCTATGATTCCTTTGCAATTTTTAGGGAAGGTAGCGGATGTAATACTTATAATTTTATTAGTTATGTGGTGGTTTATACCAACAGGACTCGCTAGAAAAATAGATGACTGGTAATAGAAAAGCGTCCCTGTATAAAAGCAGAGGACGCTTCAGACTGTAGACAAAGCCCCGCTTTTGCGGGGTTTTGCTATTGTTAGAACCGCTTTTCTGATATAATGATATCAGAAAGGGCGGTGTTTTTTATGATGACGAAAAATGCGGATAAAAAAAGAGAACAGATGCTTATGTTCTGCATGGATGACATGGTACCCCAGAATCACATGCTACGGTTAATCGATAAAGCCATTGATTGGAACTTTATTTATGACTTAGTGGAAGAAAAATACTGCCCTGATAATGGCCGGCCGAGTATGGACCCTGTTATGCTCATAAAAATTCCGTTTATTCAGTACCTCTATGGAATAAAAAGCATGCGGCAAGCAATGAAAGAGATTGAGGTAAATGTTGCCTACCGCTGGTTTCTTGGCCTGGATATGATGGATTCGGTTCCACATTTCTCTACATTTGGAAAAAACTATACACGCCGTTTTAAAGATACGGATCTTTTTGAACAAATCTTTTCCAGAATTCTCGAAGAATGTATGAAGTACAAGCTTGTAGACACCAGCCAGATATTTGTTGATTCAACGCATGTAAAAGCTTGTGCTAATAGTAAAAAAATGAGAAAAAGGATTGCTCATGAACAAGCCCTTTGGTATGAAGATGAGTTAAAAAAGGAAATTGAGCAGGATCGTCTGGCTCATGGGAAAAAGCCATTGAAAGAAAAAGATAAGCATCAGCCGCCAACATCTGGAGAAACCAGTTCAGAAGACTCAGAGACTTCAGTAGAAATTCCGTCCGATGTCAAAACACAAAAAAAGCAGTATCACTGATCCAGAAAGTGGCTGGTTTCGAAAAGGGGAACATAAACATGTTTTCGCGTATGCAGTCGAAACCGCGTGTGATCAGCATGGATGGATTTTGGGATATAGAGTTCATCCTGGAAATGAGCATGACAGTAGAACGTTTAAGGCACTGTATGAAAAAGTAAAGTCATTTGATCCTTCTATGATTATTGCAGATGCAGGATACCGGACACCGGCGATTGCCAGAAGGCTGCTATTAGATGGAATTGAACCTTTGTTTCCGTATAAGCGCCCGATGACAAAAGAAGGCTATTTCAGAAAGCATGAATACGTTTATGACGAGTATTACGACTGCTATCTTTGCCCTGAAAATCAGGTGCTTTCTTATAGCACAACAAATCGGGATGGCTATCGTGAATACAAAAGCCGTGGATATATTTGCTGTAATTGTCCTCAGAAATCTAAATGCACAGAAAGCAAAGATCATGTGAAGCTGGTAACACAACATGTATGGGAAAGATACATAGAGAAAGCAGAAGATATCCGTCATACACTGGGAAACAAAGAGATTTATCAAAAACGACAAGAAACGATAGAACGAATCTTTGGAACAGCGAAAGACCATCATGGTTTTCGATATACTCAGTACATAGGAAAGGCACGGATGGAAATGAAAGCCAGGCTTACTTTTGCATGCATGAATCTGAAAAAACTAGCTAAGATACTGGCTATGGGAAATAGAAAATCGATGTCATTTATGTTTAAAGTTGAAATTTTACTGAATGAAATGAACGCAACAGAAAAGTGGTGCCTGACCTAACGATCAAACACCACTTTGTCTACAGTTTGAGAATGTGCCAAGGCACATTCTTTTTTTACAGGCAAAGCCAACTTTCAGTTTGAATATTTGTGAATCGCTATATGACAAGACATATGTAATAAAAAGTGTCAAAATTTCATTGACACAGCTTTTCTCTTAGAGGTATAATCACAGAAGTTTACCGTGTGGAAGCTATATGGACAGAGAAATATGGCGTGGCAAAGATGTCGGATACATAGTAAAGAAGAAAATGAACCGCAGCTGTCGGAAAAATGGTATGGTTTCTGTCAATCGATGGGGATTCGGAAGCGTGAACAGAGCGGTGAAAAAAGGAGAGGAAAAAGAGATGGATCAGGAGATAAAGCAGCGGATCGAGACATTAAAAAAAGAGAAGGATGCCGTGATTCTGGCACATTATTACGTAGATGGAGAAGTGCAGGAGATTGCCGATTATGTGGGCGATTCGTATTATCTGGCGGAGCTGGCGACGACGGTGCCGCAGAAGACGATCATTTTCTGTGGCGTGTCATTTATGGGCGAGAGTGCGAAGATTTTAAGCCCGGAGAAGACGGTTATCATGGCAGATCGGAGCGCGGACTGTCCGATGGCTCACATGGTTGAGGTGGAGAAGATCCGCGAAGTACGCAAAGAGTATCCGGATGTAGCCGTTGTCTGTTATGTGAACTCGATGGCGGAGATCAAGGCAGAATCGGATGTCTGTGTTACCTCATCGAATGCACTCAAAATCGTGAAAAAACTGCCGAACAAGGATATTTTCTTTATTCCGGATGAGAATCTGGGACGTTTTATTGCAAAAAAGGTGCCGGAGAAACATTTTATTTTCAATGACGGTTTCTGCCATGTACATAAGAGTATTCATGCGGAAGATGTAAAGAAAGCAAAAGAGCTGCATCCGGAGGCAGTTGTGCTGGCGCATCCGGAGTGTACCGGCGATGTGCTGGAGCTGGCAGATTTTGTCGGAAGTACCTCCCAGATTATTGATTATGCGACGAATTCGGATGAGAAAGTCTTCCTGATCTGCACCGAGATGGGCGTGTTCTATGAACTGCTGCAGAAGAACCCGGAGAAGAAGTTTTTCTCCGTAGGTCACCGTCAGTTTTGCCCGAATATGAAGAAGATTCATCTGGACAGCGTACTGCGGGCGCTGGAAAATCCAGAGGAGGAAGTGGAGATGGATGAGGCGATGCGGCAGAGGGCGGTTGGTCCGCTGGCGCGGATGCTGGAATTGGCAAAATAAAGGAATAAATAAAGACACAATATAAACAAATAGACCCAAAAGGATCATTCAAAGGATTCCCACAGAAAATGCTGCAAATCAGCGTTTCCGGCTGTGATTGCCTGTCAGGAAAACATACAATCACAGCTAGAGACCAGACAGCGGCATTTCCTGTGGGATTTAAATTTTAAATGGAGCGGCTCTGCTTATTCAGCCACAACCGCTTTCACAATCTCCGCAATATACATATCATGATAGTCCTTCTCCGGATAGAACTTGCTGTCAGCGTCCTTATCGATAAAATCTGCCGGATTCATGGATGTGCGGTACATTTTGCGGCAGATGAGGATGGTGTCAGCTTCTTCAAATGCCGGTACGCCGTCGATGAAGACCGGGGTCAGGTCGGCTTCCTTGATTTTGTCGTGGTCACGGCCGGATACGGAGCCGCAGAGTTTGAGGGCATCGCGGTGTCCGTCTTTTAAAAAGCTGACGGAGAAGAGTTCTTCTTTGTCTATAAATTCTTTGGTGTAGCGCTGGGGACGGATATAGCAGGTAACAGCCGGTTTGCCCCAGAATACGCCTGCGCCGCCCCAGCTGGCAGTCATGGTGTTGAATTTATCCTCGGTGCCGGCGGTTAAAAGCATCCAGTCGGAACCGATGCGGGTAAACGGGTTAAAATTTAATTCTTCTGGCTTTATTTCTTTGAAGCTCATCGAAAAATCCTTCCTTTCCTGTCTGAATTGATTATTCTGTGAGTACCTTACCATTATCAGAGAAGAAAATCAAATATATTTTCGAAAATTCATTGACAGATGAGAAAAAAAGAGGTAGTCTTTAAATTAAGGTTAGAGACATCTAACTTGAGTTGCGGCATTCTAACCTGAGTTTGTTCATGCTAATTATGTTTTGTTTTTGATGAAACACAATATAATATGAGCACTTAGTGCGAGTCGTATCTAAGGACTTAATGAGGCTGAGCCAGAGGCAAAAGCGGAATTTAGTACTTGCAAAAAGAGTGGCAAGCAGAGTATGCTATATATTTTAAACGAACAGTTAGTCTGCGCTAATAAAAAGCCGGGTTGTGGACGGAAACGGCAGATGTGCGGAAAAATAATTTAGAAGATATGGAAAGAGAGATGATACGATGCAGCAGAGAGAGCAGATTATCAGCGAACTGAAGAGACGGGGGAAACGGATGACCGATCAAAGAAAGATCATGTTGGATGTGATCCTGGAGGGAAGATGGAGCAGTTGTAAGGAGATCTACTACGAGGCATCCAAGCGCGACCCGGGGATCGGCAAGGCAACGGTGTACCGGATGATTGCAGTGCTGGAAGAAATCGGCGTTTTAAACCGTTGCCGCCAGTATTCTCTGCGGAATGAGGATGAGCTGTCAAGTATAACTTCGGATGCCAGTTGATAAAAAATCTCAATAAGGAAAGTTAGGTTTGACTATCATGGGGGTAAGCTGTTACCATCTACTTGTACCTCAGAAATGAGTCATTAAACGCAGCTATATTCGCATTTGAAATGGAATAAATAGTTTTCAAAAATCATATGTGAATATAATTTAGATAATATCAGAGGAGGAGTAATCATGATGGACATTTTCAAATTAAAAAAATTAGGTTTATTTGCAGGCGGCGTTTTGTTCGGAACAGCAGGTGTTAAGATTCTTGGCAGCGAGGATGCAAAGAAATTTTACGTAAACTGCGTAGCAGCCGGACTTCGTGCACGTGATTGTGTGATGACCACCGCTACCAATATTCAGGAGAACGCTGAGGACATCCTGGCTGAGGCAAAGCAGATCAACGAGGCTCGCGGCTATGAGAGCTTTGGTGAGGATGAGGATTTCAACGAGACTGCTGAGGCAACCGAGGCCGCACCGGAGGCTGAGAAGGCAGAGCAGTAATAGCAACTCCAAGAATACATGAATCTAAATAACAGGGGGGCTGCCGCAAGATAGCATGGGATGCTGTCTCGCGGCAGCTCTTCTATAACCGGAGGAAGATGAATCATGAAATTCATTATAAAGCATGAAATCAAAGGAAGAATCCGTATCAGCCTTGCCCGGAAATTCCATACCGTGCGCGAAGCGGACGTTTTGGAACAGTATCTGCTTGGCCTGGACGGCGTGACGGCGGCTAAGGTGTATGAGCGGACAGCAGATGCGGTTATCTATTATAAGGAGGATCGGGAGGCGGTACTCGTACAGGTAGCGGCGTTTGATGGTCAGATTACCGAAAAACAGGAGATGGCAGTTAAAAGCAGCGGACGCGCCCTGAATCAGGAGTACAAAGAAAAGCTGATTCAGAAGGTACTGACCCGCTTTGCGACGAAGACATTTCTCCCGGCGCCGGTCCGTGCGGTATACACGTCCGTGCAGGCGATCCGTTATATCGTGAAAGGTATCCACTGCCTCGTATTTAAGCGCAAGCTGCATGTGGAGGTGCTGGATGCGACGGCGATCAGTGTTTCCCTTCTGCGCCGCGATTTCAATACGGCTGGCTCCGTTATGTTCCTGCTCGGCGTCGGTGAGCTTCTGGAGGAGTGGACACATAAGAAATCCGTTGGGGATCTGGCGCGGAGCATGTCCTTGAACGTGGAAAAGGTCTGGAAGAAAGTGGACGGAACCGAAGTCCTTGTACCGCTTTCGGATGTTACTGCAGGCGACGAGCTGACCGTCCATATGGGTACAGTGATTCCACTGGATGGTGTCGTAGTGAACGGCGAGGCGATGGTAAACCAGGCTTCGATGACCGGCGAATCACAGCCGGTCAGAAAAGAACCGGGCAGCTATGTTTACGCAGGAACCGCGCTGGAAGAGGGCGAGATTACTTTCAAGGTAGAAAAATCTGCTGGCTCCACCCGTTATGAGCGTATCGTACAGATGATCGAGGATTCGGAGAAGCTTAAATCCTCTGTTGAGGGCAAGGCATCGAACCTGGCAGATGCACTCGTTCCGTGGAGTCTGGGCGGTACAGCGCTTACCTATCTGCTGACCCGCAACGCGACGAAAGCACTGTCGATCCTGATGGTTGATTTCTCCTGTGCACTGAAACTGGCAATGCCGCTTGCAGTCCTGTCTGCGATGCGTGAGGCAAGCCAGCATCACATTACGGTCAAGGGCGGCAAGTTCCTGGAGGCTGTTGCCGAGGCGGAGACGATCGTATTTGACAAGACCGGAACACTGACCAAGGCAAAACCGGTTGTATCCGATGTGGTATCTTTCAACGGCATGGAGAAGGACGAACTGCTTCGTATCGCAGCTTGTCTGGAAGAACATTTCCCGCATTCGATGGCAAACGCGGTCGTACAGGAAGCAAAAAAACGTTATCTGGTACATGAGGAGATGCACTCGAGAGTAGATTACATCGTAGCGCACGGTATCGCTACCTATGTGGGCGAAGAACGCGTCGTGATTGGAAGCCATCATTTCGTATTTGAAGATGAGAAATGTATACTTCCGGAGGATGGAAAAGAGAAGTTTGAGAACCTTCCGGAAAATTGTTCCCATCTTTACATGGCAATCGGCGGACAGCTTGCAGCCGTTATCTGCATTGAGGATCCGCTGCGTGAAGAAGCACCGTCTGTCATCCGCCAGTTAAAAGAGGCAGGATTTAAGCGCATCGTCATGATGACCGGCGACAGCGAGCGGACAGCAGCGGCGATCGCGAAGAGGGTCGGTGTGGATGATTATTTCTCCGAGGTACTTCCGGAGGATAAGGCGCGCTTTGTTGAGGAGGAGAAGGCGAAAGGTCACAAAGTTATCATGATCGGTGACGGCATCAACGATTCACCGGCCCTGTCAGCGGCAGACGCGGGCATCGCAGTCAGCGAGGGTGCGGAGATTGCCAGAGAGATCGCGGACATCACGATCAAAAAAGATTCTCTGGATGAAGTTGTGCTTCTGCGTCATCTGAGCATGGATCTGATGAAACGTGTCCATGGAAACTATCGTTTCGTCATCAGCTTCAACCTAGGTCTGATTCTCTTAGGTGTGGCTGGTATCATCACACCATCGATGTCGGCGCTGCTGCACAACAGCTCGACACTGGCGATCAGCTTAAAGAGCATGACGAACCTGCTGCCGGAGGAAGAGCGGGAAGAGGCGTAAGGAGTCCGGATACTGGCTTGATTAGCTTGATTGTATTCTCAATTATAAAATAAGTACAGTGAAACAGATGTAGAATGGGAAGAAAAAAGCCTGTTTTACATCTGTTTTTCTGCTATCTATTAACATTTGTTTTTTCATATAAATAATGCTATAATCGAAAAGCATCAGAGAGCGTACATTAAACTAAAACGGAGGATAAACCTTTCATGAAAAATGACTTATTCACAATCGGCAGCATCACGATTCATGGCTATGGTCTGATGATCGGCATCGGCATTATCGCTGCGTATTACATGGCAGAGTACCGGGCAAACAAGCGGGGGATGGACGTCGATATGATCCTCTCCATCGCGATCTGCGGTGTCGTATGTGGAATTTTAGGTGCAAAAATTCTGTACTATGTCACAATTCTGGATGAGATTGTAGAAAACCCGAAGAAATTGTTAGATATCAGCGATGGATTTGTCGTATATGGCGGCATCATCGGCGGTGTGCTGGGCGGCTATGTGCTGAGCCGGATCAAGCATATTTCCTTTTTTCAGTATGCGGATCTGGTCATGCCGTCGGTTGCGCTCGCACAGGGCTTTGGACGGATCGGCTGTTTCCTGGCTGGCTGCTGCTACGGTATGCCGACCCACAGCCATTTTGCGATCGTGTTCCACAATTCGGACTTTGCCCCGAATAACATTCCTCTGGTTCCGACCCAGCTCATCTCAAGCGGTCTGGATTTTCTGCACTGCCTGCTGCTTCTTTATGCGGCGAAAAAGTGCAAAAAACAGGGGCAGGTGGTATCCCTGTATCTGATCTGCTACAGTCTGGGACGCTTCGTGCTGGAATTCTTCCGGGGGGATTTGAACCGGGGATCGGTCGGATCCCTATCAACTTCACAGTTTATCTCACTGTTTATCTTTGCGGCGGGCGTGGCGATGTTTGTGGTTTGTGGGAAGAAAGCGCAGGCAGTTTCGCTAAAAGAGGAGACAGTGAGTCAGGAAAAATAAAAGCTATTTATAGAGGTCATGTATGGAACACCATATTGCTATGATGACAGAGCAATGTGTATCGGCAGATAATGCTTGAAATGTAGAAATAAAGGGTGTAATATAGAGAAAAGACGTCATGAGTGTATATTACATCTTGAAAAACAGGATAGATTCGTTTGGCAAACCTGTAGAAATACAGGGACGCAAAGCATAGAAGCCTAACATGTGATATGAAAAATGAATGTCAGATATATTACATTAAGGTGGTTCGGCTGCAATCAGATATTGATTGCAGCTTTTTTATTTCCTAGGAAGCTGCGTTCTATGAAACAAAAAAGCATGGAAGGAGAAAAATATATGGAAAAGAAAGAGGACAGCGAATTTAAAATTGCCATAGTGGGACTTGGATACGTTGGAATGCCGCTGGCAGTCGCATTTTCGGAACAATTTCCAGTTATCGGTTTTGATGTAAACAGCCGGAAGATTGCACAGTATAAAAAGGGAATTGATGAGACACTGGAAGTGGGGGATGAGGTTATTTCCAGCTGTAGTGTTGAATTTACAGATGAAGAAGCAAAGCTTAGAGAGGCATCGTTTGTAGTGGTGGCAGTCCCGACTCCGATCAATGGAGATAAGACACCGGATTTGTCGCCGGTGATCCGGGCGAGTGAGACGGTAGGACGAAACTTGAGAAGCGGAGCGATCGTTGTGTATGAGAGTACGGTGTATCCTGGCGTGACGGAGGAGATCTGTGCCCCGATCCTTGAAAAAGAAAGTGGATTAAAGTGTGGCGTGGATTTCAGGATTGGATATTCACCGGAGCGAATCAATCCGGGCGACCGGGTTCACACGCTCAAATCGATCCGGAAGATCGTATCGGGAATGGATCCGGAAACACGGGACCGGATCGGGCAGATATATGATGCAATTATTGAAGCAGGAACGTTTCCGGTATCCTCTATTAAGACGGCGGAGGCAGTCAAGGTAGTGGAAAACAGCCAGCGGGACATCAACATCGCATTTATGAATGAGATGGCAATGGTATTTGAGCGGATGGGAATCGATACCAATGAGGTCGTGGATGGCATGAACACGAAGTGGAATGCGCTGGGATTCCGCCCGGGACTGGTCGGAGGGCACTGTATCGGCGTGGATCCGTACTATTTTATTTACGAGGCAGAGCGGCTTGGATATACCAGCCAGATTGTAGCATCCGGGCGCCGAATCAATGACCATATGGGAATTTTTGTGGCAGATATGGCATTGAAAAAGATGATTTGTGCAGGAATTGATCCGTCTAAGGCGAAGATAGTGATTCTGGGAATTACCTTTAAGGAAAATTGCCCGGATATCCGGAACACCAAGGTGCTCGATATCATCAATTATCTGCGCGAATACGGGATCGAGCCGCAGGTAGTCGATCCATGGGCGGATAAAGAATTGGTAAAACAGGAATACAGCGTCGAATTAAAAGAATGGAGCGAGATCCAGAATGCAGATTGCGTGATTCATGCGGTTGCACATGGAGAATTTCGCGACCGCGGACTAGAAGGAGTTGTTTCGCTGATGGGAACGGAGCGGAGTAAGAAAATACTGTTGGATATCAAGGGCGAATGGTCAGTCGATGCGCTGAATAAATCGGGGGTTATCTGGTGGAGAATGTAAAAAACAAACGGAAAAAAAGCTGGATTTTTCTGGGACTGGCTGCCGGTGTGTTAGTGATGTCTGCCGGCATCTGGGGCATCTTTTTTATGAATAAAAGCTATTCACCGAATGCGAAAGCCTATGTGGATGGAAGAATTGAGACAGGAGATTCGGAGATAGATAAGGCGTATGAGAAGTTCTTTTTATCAGAACCAGCGGAGATTATCCAGGATCAGGAAGAAAATCCGGAGAAAACCATCCGAATTTTGTTCCGGGGCTTAAATGAGGATGTGAACGTCAATGAAGCGGTGTTAAAACGCCTGGAGGAGACAGGAATCAAGGCATCGTTTGCCTTGTCTGCGGCAGAAACGCTGGAAAATAAGGACTATGTTGCCAGAATGTTAAAAGCCGGTCAGGAGCTGGTAAGCAATGGAACGGATGGAAGCGGAAACCTGCAGAGCCGGGAAGTCAGAGAAATGATCGAGGATATGCTTACATCCCGGGAGGCAATTTCGACCGGCGCCGATGTGGCAGTGCCGCTTTTATACTGTGACAGTGAGGTGACAGCAGAGCTTCTGAATGCGGCGGCGATCAGCGGTTATGAGGCACTGGTGGATCCGAACGAGGATCGTGTCATCACGGATGATACATTTTCCAGCCGGGAAGAGATAGAAAAAGAAATCGATTCGCTGCAGGGTCAGACGATCCTCGTGTTTGATCTGCGGGGGAAATGGCAGCCGGCGCAGGAAGAGGCGGTTTATGCACAAGCGCCAGTGATCGATAAACAGGAAGATCTGAAAGAAACGCCGGAAGAGACGGAAAAAGAAACCATTTCGGTGCAGGAAGAATTTCAGTGGCTGACGGAGGTGCTGGAGGAGAAAGAAATTCCAACCGGTCCCGTCGGAGGAATGGAAAGAACCCCGGGCATACAGGTACTTCGGCAGCAGGCGGATGCGCCGGATGCCGAACGGGCAGCCGTATATCATTATTGCCTGACGAAAGAAGCAAAAATCGGAGTGGGAATTATCAGCCTTCCGGAGAAGAGCCTGCTTCGTTCCCTTCTGGCAGAACTGGAAAAAAATGCGGCATCAGCTACCTTTTTTGTCAGTCCGAAAGAACTTGAGACGCGCGGCGAGGAGATCCGGGAAATTGCAGAAGCCGGATATAGCATTGGATTGACGGATGGCGGGGAAAAGGTGGAGACGGCGGGAGCCGCATTTGACTCCATGCAGTCGGGACTCCATGCGCTGTATCAGTATACAGAAGATCCGGCACGGCTGTACTATGTACAGAGTGAAGAAAATCTGGATTCGGTCCGGATCGCTGCGAAGCTTTTAAATGTGAAGGTAGTGCAGACGGAAGCGGAGAATTCCATGCAGGCGGGAGCGTTCTATATTCTGGATCCGAAGAACCGGAAAGCGGTAGAAGAACTGAAACAGAAAGCGGAAGGGGCAGGTCTGGCACTTTCGGATATACAGACGCTGATTCAGAATTCCGGCACGATCCCGGTTCTGGCACCGGAAAAGGTCAATGAAATGCGCCGGAATAATCAACAAAAACAGGTAGAAGCGCAGAACATGGTCTACACGACGGAGCGTGCGTTCAGTTTTTCATTTTATGATCTGGGACATGAAAATGCCGTCCTGGATACGCTGGACGCGATGAAAGCGAGAAATGGAAACGTTACCTTTTTTGTCACATTGAATGAACTGATGTCAAAGCCTTCTCTGATTGAGGCAATTCTGGCAGATGGTCACGAGGTGGATATTGCGTATAAGGCAACGAAGAAATATCCGCAGACATTTGATGCGGTGACACAATATCTGAATGCATGGGAAACCTACGCAAAATGGCGTTATGGAATCGATTCAGAGATTGTTTTTATGCCGAATGGCAAGGCGGAGAATGAGACGAAGGAAGCGCTGCATACGGCGGGATGTAGCCTGATAGAGAGTACTTTCCGTATCGTAAAAACCGAAGATAAGGAGATCGTTCTGGATAACATTCCGGAAGTGATTGGAAAACTGGAGCGTATCCGTCTGACGAGAGGTGCATTTGTCAGCTTTAATATGGGATATTATGAGAATGACCGCTATACGCAGCGGGGATCCACCATTTTTGGTGTCATGCTGGATGGCTTTATGAATGCACATGTGGACACCTTGGCGTACCGCTCACATGACACAGGAGAAATTGAAGATGCGAGCCGATTTGAAATACATACAGTCAGCCGAATGCTGGATTCACCGGAAAAATATACGCTGAGCAATCAGAAACAGACGGATATCACGCTGGATAAAAACATCCTGACGAATATGGCGACCGATCAGGACCGCTTTAACTGGATTCGGGATCACTACATCGGAACCCGGTTTATCGACACGGGAAAGAAGCTTCCGGGATTTTCTGCGAGCGAAGTCAAAAGTCTGGACAAGAGCGGTGTCTTCACGAATGATAAAGTGATTTTCTTCTCCTTTGATGACTGGGGAACGGAACAGTCCTTAAATGAGCTTCTGTATGTGCTGGAAAAGCAGAATGTCAAGGCTACTTTCTTTATCAAAACAGAGTATGTGGATGCAAACCCGAACCTGCTTCGCACGATCGCGGTAAAAGGGCATCAGATTGCCTGCCATACGGATGGACATATACCGCTGGCGAATCCATTGGATGAAAATGAAAGTGTCGATCTGACTCTGACGGACGAGGAGGCACTGAATCTTCGGAAGGACATTGTGACTTCTTATAATAAACTGTACAAATATACCGGAAACGTAGAGGTAGATGGAAAACCGGCGTTATCAAAGATGTTCCGTCCGCCGACACTGGCAGTCAGCAAGATCGGCATCAGCCAGGTGTTCGATGTCGGATTTGACTATTCTGTTTCGGGAGAAATTTCGACAGGAGATTATGAGGCAAGCAGTTATGAGGACATGCTGGAACGTCTGCAGCGCAGAAGAATTTCACAAAATGAATATATGCGGGTACACGACGGAACGGTCCTGGTTATGCATATGCAGGAAAATGCCAAATACACGGCGCAGGCCCTGGATGCGATGATACCGATTTGGAAGGAACAGGGGTATACATTTGCGCGGATTGATGATTATCTTGGCAGATAGGATAAATTATGGGTAAAAAGCTTTTTAAGAAAAAAGAATGGGATTTAAAAACATTTGACGGAGATATTCTGTTAAATGAACGGGCGGATCGAAGAGTTCTGCCGGATGTGCCGGATCCGGAGGGAATCCGCTCCCAGTTTGACCGGCGCGGTGTATCGGCGGATAATGACAGTGTCGAATCCGTCATTTTGAACCGCAAGTCAGGAATCCGCTTTGTTGCCGGATTTCCGGTGGAAGTTTCATTTCGGGATATGGCGGGAAAGAGGAAGACCATTTCGGCGGTCAGCGGCGATATATCGGAAACGGGTATATCGCTCCGTTTCCCGGATCTTGCAAGCGTGGAACGCTTAAGAAAAGGACACGGGATGTGGCTGAAATTTGAGATCCCGCCGGGCAGTATGCCGGAGGGGCGGGAGATGAAGGTCCACATGGCGGCATCCTGTGTCAGAATGTTTGAAAAAGACGGTGAATTCTACGCCGGATTCGAATTTGTGGAAGATCTCAGGACGTATATGCACAGACATAAGGATCGGTATCTTTATCTTGGCAGTCTGCTCCTCTTATTTGGAATCAGCCTGATGATTGCACTGATGCGCGCAGAGAGTGTTATTTATTTCAAATACAATGCGCTCCTGTACTCATACAGTCTGGTGGCGGCGCTGTTTCTTTTAAGCCGCTATGCGTTCGGCGCACTGTACCGTCCGGTGAAAATCAATCCGGATTTTAAACCGAGCGTGACGATCATCATTCCGTGTTTCAACGAGGAGACATGGATTCGGAGAACGATTCTCTCCTGCATGAACCAGTATTATCCGTCGGATAAGCTGGAGGTCATTGTGGTGGATGACTGTTCTTCGGACCGCTCCGTTGAAGTAATAAAAGAGACGATCGAGGAGATAAAATCTTCCGTAGGGGAACGTCTGCGCGTCAATAACCGCCTCTCCTATATTGTCCAGGAGAAAAATGCGGGAAAACGGGCGGCGCTCTGCCGGGGCGTGGATGTGGCAAAGGGGGAACTGGTTATTTTCGTTGATTCCGACAGTTTCCTGGATCCATATGCGGTTATTAACCTGGTTCAGCCGTTCCAGGATCCGAAGATGGGTGGTGTAGCAGGAAGAACGGATGTGGCAAATACCTATACCAACAGCCTGACCAAAATGCAGGCCGTTCGCTATTATATCGCATTTCGTGTGATGAAAGCGTCGGAGGCCCTGTTTGACACGGTTACCTGTCTGTCGGGACCGCTGTCCTGCTACCGGAAGGAAATTGTGAAGAAACATGAAGAGGACTGGTTAAATCAGCGTTTTCTAGGACACAAGGCGACGTTTGGAGATGATCGGGCGATGACGAATTTCGTTTTGAAGAACCACCGGACCTATTATCAGGATACGGCGATCTGTTCGACGATCGTGCCGAATCAGCAGAAAGTATTTTTAAAGCAGCAGATGCGCTGGAAACGTTCCTGGCTTCGTGAGTCGCTGATGGCAGGAGAATTTATGTGGAGAAAAGAACCGTTTGCGGCGGTCAACTTTTTTATCGGTCTGCTGGTGCCGATTCTGGCACCGGTTGTGGTGGTGTATAACCTTTTTTATGTGCCGTTTACACAGCATATTTTTCCGACGACCTTTCTGGTCGGCCTGCTTTTGATGTCTCTGATGATGAGTATTGCACAGCTTTTCTTCCGGAAGAGTACAACGTGGTATTTTGGATTCTTATTCTGCCTCTACTACGAGATTGTTCTCTTGTGGCAGATGCCGGTAGCATGGGTGACATTCTGGAAATCGACCTGGGGGACCCGCATGACACCGAGTGATGTGAAAGAAAAGGAAAAGAAAGAGAAGAAAAAGCAGAAAAAACAAGGGGGAACGGCGGATGTATAAGATAGAGACGCGAAAAGATAAAATAAAAATCATCCGTACCATCCTGGAGAGCGCGGTTCTTTTAACTCTGGTGTTTGCGATTGTACGCACGCTGAATGTCAACAGTGTCTATATGCCATATGATCCGCAGGATAAGAGTGTGGTAAGCGGCGAAGAATGCGGCTTTCTGGCCGTGTCCTATTTTGGCGTGGACCGCCAGGGAACGGATACGCTGATCTCAACGAAGGAGCTGGATGAGCAGTTAAAGACACTGTATGATCTGGGGTATGTGACGATCAGTCAGGCGGACATCGAGGCGTACTATCAGAAAAAGCAGCCGCTTCCGGATAAGGCATTGTTTCTGATGTTTGAGGACGGACGCCGGGATACCGCGCTGTTTTCTGAAAAGATTCTGGAAAAATATAATTATAAGGCGACCATCCTGAGCTATGCGGACAAATTTACTGAGAAGGATCCGAAGTTTTTATCCGCCAAGGATCTGAAAAAACTTCAGGACAATGGCTATTGGGAGCTTGGAACAAATGGATACCGGCTTTCTTACATCAACAGTTATGACCGGTATGACCGTTTTTTAGGGCAGATGACGAGTGATGAATTTGTCAGTGTGAATCAGTATCTGGGGCGGGATTATAACCATTATCTGATGGACTATATACGGGATGAAAACCGGATTCCGGTCGAGAGCGACAAGGCGATGGAGAGCCGCATCACGCAGGATTACCACTTTATGGAACAGATTTACAGTGAAGAAGTAGGGACGGTGCCGGAGCTTTACTGCCTGATGCATTCCAACACGGGACGCTATGGCAATACGACCAGTGTCAGCCAGGTAAATGGGGATAATATCGAGGAACTGTTTGAAATGAACTTTAACCGGGATGGTTATGCGCTAAATACGGTCAAGTCGTCCATCTATGATCTGACGCGTCTCCAGCCGCAGGCGTACTGGAGTACAAACCATCTTCTGATGCGTGTGAAAGCGGATCTTCCGGAAAACCAGAAACAGAAGATTGTGTTTGTGACGGGAAAAACAAAGCGGGATAAGGAGAGAGCGGGAAAATGGTCCTTAAAAAGTGGAGCGGACGAGTTTAAGAAAGACAGTCTGGTCGTGACGAGTGAGCCGCAGGGAGAGGGACTGATCTCGTTAAAGAATGTTTCGGTTGAAAATGCGGAGATATCGGTTAAGCTTCAGGGAAATAAAATCGGTGGTCAGACGATCTATCTGCGGGATTCGGAGGATCATTCCCGGTATATTGCGGTATCTGTCCAGAATAACCATCTGATCCTGTCTGAAAAAGGAGCGAATTCCACCAGCACAACCATGATGGACAAGGATCTGCATGATTTAGTGGATGTTTCAGATCGGATTTCGGTGGAAGAAGATAAAAAAGATTCGCTGGTAGCCGAATATAAAATGCGGGGACGCTTTGCTGACAGTGCGGCGGACAGCCTGGTATTTTACAGAGAGGCAGGAGAAGCCGGAAAGGTCAAGGCACGATCGGTCGCCGACGGGGCAGATGAGTACATACCGGAGCTTCAGATCAATGATCTGGGAGATACGGATCTCAAGATCCGCCTGGAGGGAGAGAAACTTCAGGTATGGGTCAACGGCACGGATGTGACAGGCACGATCAAAGTGTCTGTTTCCGGGGCGGGTATGGTCCGCCTTGGGGCGAGCTGGGGCGGCTTTGGCTACAGTCAGAGAAATGTGGCCGATGATGTGTATGACGGCGTATTCAGCAAGCTGCTGATTACGGACGGAGATAAAACAGTGTACGACGGGCGTCTTCCGGAAGTTGAGAAACTAGCGGATGCGCTGAATGACAAATGGAATGCAGTGCTGAACTGGTTTATTAAGAATTTATAATATGGTTTGCGGACTGAAATTTTCTAAACGAAAAATTCACTGATGAACATGTGCGTAAACGATAACGAAATGAATGAGGGCAGATAGGAAGAGAACATGAGAAAAAAGAGATTTTGGATAGATGGTTTATGCGCGGCATGCTGCCTGGTGATGGCGGCGGCAGTGATAGGATGTGCCATTCCTGGGAAGAAAGCGGAGGCTGGACCGGCACAGGAGATGGATGATTCGTATTCGAAAGAAGAAGTACGCACGTTAGCAGAAACAGCGGATGAAACGACGGTCTGGAGTGCGTACTGGGATTGTGCCGATACCCTGCGCGTGCTTCGCTCAGAGAAAGAGTACATCCAGGCAGTCAGTCTGTTTGAGGCATATTTTAAGGATGATGAGATTGTGATCCCGGAGGCAACCGAGAAGATATTGAACCAGATTCGGAATCGGGAAACGATGCGGGATATGACGGTGTTTCTTTCGTTTGTCAATGATGTGGATCAGAATGGAACGATTGTCCAGAAGGATACAGATATTTTGAAAAAGCACATTGGAAGTGAGGCGGCGGCGCAGGCACACGCGGAACATCTGGTGGAGATCGCCTCAGAGGGAGGATATGACGGAGTCGAGATTGATTATGAGAAGATCCGTTCGGACATGGAACTCTGGGATGATTTTCTGAGGTTTGAGGATTTCCTTCTGGAAGCAGCGTCAGAGAAGGATCTGAAAGTGCGGATTGTGCTGGAACCGTCCACGCCGGTTGAGGACCTTACTTTCCCGGAGGGGGCGGAATATGTTGTCATGTGCTACAATCTGTATGGGGGTGGTACGGAACCGGGCCCTAAGGCGGATCGGGATTTTCTGAAGGAACTAAAGGAACGGTTTGGAATGCTGTCGGATATCTCCTATGCATTTGCAGACGGCGGATTTGACTGGGAGGGAGATTCACAGAAAGCAAAGCAGCTGCGGGCATCAGAGGCGGCAGAAATGGCAGAAAGATACGAAGCCAAGCCGGTGCGGGACGTAGCCAGCGGTGCGCTGCACTTTGAGTATACGAAAAGCGGGACGAAACATACGGTGTGGTATGCGGATGAAGAGACGTTGAAACTCTGGGCTGAATGGTTAAAAGAAGAAGGCGCGGATCCACTTCATGTGAGTCTCTGGAGGCTGTGACAAAAAATGTCCAACCCAAATGTCAACCCAAATAAAAATCATTCTTGACATTTTGCCAAAATTGCTGTATGATACCTCTGATATGGAAAATCTTAACATTTTAAGAGTCATCCATGCAAATATACCTGACCACCTGTGAAACAGGGAATGGCCATACGGACAGCCGGGTCAAATGCCGATTGGCAGTGCGAGCTGCCCTATTGATTGAGTTAAAAGCTCAATTTTATAAGTTGGTTACTTTACAACCAGTGCTCATGCACATCAACTTGTAAAACGGTCAATAAGAGTGGTAAAAGTAGATATTTGCTATATAGACTCTGAATGTGAGATTTCTGTGGATAAAAAGGTTTTGCAGTATATGCGGTAAATAGAGACAAGGGAAGATTTCGTAGCTATACGGCAGATTTGTAAAAATAGAGTGAAGCAGAAAAAGAACGTTTTGCGGATGATGTGGAGACACGTCATCCGCTTTTTTTCATAGGAAATTACGTCCTATGAAAAAAACGCTCCGCGAGGATGCGCACTCGCGCGAAGCAGAAACATGTCGCAAGCGACCGCGCTCGGCGCGAGAATGTGCCAAGGCACATTCTTTTTTATGTGTAATAGGAAATTCCTTGGAATTTCCTATTACATGATCAACACCATTTATATTTCAGGAGAAGGAAGATATGGATCACAGCGAAAAATTAAAATTATACGGCTTTAATAACCTGACAAAGGCGCTTAGCTTTAATATCTATGATGTCTGTTATGCCAAGACACCGAGGGAGCAGAAGGATTATATTGCCTACATCGATCAGCAGTACAATTCGGAACGCCTGACCCGGATCCTAACATCGCTGACGGATATGATCGGGGCACGGGTATTGAGTATTTCCCAGCAGGACTACGATCCGCAGGGGGCTTCGGTCACACTTCTGATTGCGGAAGGCTCTATGGTGCCGGTGCAGGGGGAGACGCAGGTGGCGCATCTGGATAAGAGCCATGTGACCGTCCATACCTATCCGGAATACCATCCGGAGACCTGTCTGGCGACCTTCCGGGTGGATATCGATGTGGCGACCTGCGGGGAGATCACGCCGCTTTCGACTCTCGATTACCTGATCGGTTCGTTTGATTCGGACATCATCACGATGGACTACCGGGTGCGCGGGTTCACGCGGGATGTGGACGGAAAAAAGCTGTTTATGGATCGTGAGATCCGCTCGATTCAGGATTATATCTCCAAGGAAACGCTGCGGCGCTACGATGTGGTCGATATCAATGTGTACGAGGCGAATCTGTTCCATACCAAGATGATGCTGAAAGAGATCGATCTGCAGAATTATCTGTTTAAGACAGATGTCTATGAACTTCCGCCGACCACCAGACTCAGTATTATGGAGAGCCTGCGGCGGGAGATGATTGAAATTTTCAGCGGAAGAAATGTGTTTTAAAAGAAATGCTTTTTGAGAGGAAAGAGAAGAGTTTGACTGGAAAATACCGCGAAAACCAGGGAAATTCGATAGAAGAAACGAATGAGTGATTTTCAGGAGGGACGGCAGATGGAAGAAGAGAGAAGAAATCTGGAGCCGGGCGTCGGACGGAGTGCACGGCGCAGAAAGGAAGCTTCAGGACCGAAAGAAACGGGGGGAGGCAGTCGAAGAGATGACGCGCTGACCCAGGAGCGCGCGCCGATCTATGAGGCGCTGGAAGCATTTCAGAAGATGCGCGTGGTGCCGTTTGATGTGCCGGGGCACAAGAGGGGGCGCGGCAACCCGGAGCTGACGAAACTTTTAGGAGAGACCTGCATGCGGCTGGACGTCAATTCCATGAAGCCGCTCGATAACCTCTGCCATCCGGTGTCCGTCATCGCGGATGCGGAGCAGCTGGCGGCTGAGGCATTCGGGGCGGCACACGCATTCCTGATGGTCGGCGGTACGACATCGGCAGTTCAGAGCATGGTGCTGACGGCAGTCAAGCGGGGCGAGAAGATTATATTGCCGCGAAATGTCCACCGCAGCGTCATGGGCGCCATGGTGCTTGGAGGCGCGGTTCCGGTCTATGTGAATCCGGCGGGTGATAAGAGACTGGGGATTCCTCTTGGAATGCGTGTGGAAGATGTGCGCCGGGCGATCAAGGAAAATCCAGATGCTAAGGCGGTGTTTGTGAATAATCCGACGTATTACGGCATTTGTTCGGATCTGCGCTCGATCGTAAAGCTGGCACATGAGCATGGGATGTTGTGTTTAGCTGATGAGGCACATGGAACCCATTTTTATTTCGGGGAAAATATGCCGATTTCCGCGATGGCAGCTGGGGCGGATATGGCGGCGGTTTCGATGCACAAATCGGGCGGAAGCCTGACGCAGAGCTCGATTCTTCTGACGGGTCCGGGTATGTCCGCCGGGTATGTCCGCCAGATTATCAATCTGACGCAGACGACGAGCGGTTCCTACCTGCTCCTTTCCAGCCTCGATATCTCCAGACGGAACCTGGCGCTTCGCGGGCGTGAGGCATTTAAGCAGGTGGTGGAGCTGGCGGAGTATGCGAGAACAGAAATCAACCGGATTGGCGGTTATTATGCCTATTCGAAGGAGTTGATAAACGGCGACAGCATTTATGATTTCGATGTGACCAAACTTTCAATTCACACGCGCGATATCGGGCTGGCGGGGATCGAGGTTTATGATCTTCTCCGGGACGAGTACGATATCCAGGCGGAATTTGGTGATCTGGGAAATATTCTGGCATATCTGTCCATCGGTGACCGGCAGCGGGAGGTAGAGCGCCTGGTCAGCGCACTGGCGGAGATCAAGCGCCGGTTCAGCCGGGATAAATCGACGCTGATGGATTTTGACTATATTGACCCGATCGTGGCGATGTCGCCGCAGGAGGCATTTTACGGAGAAAAAGAATCTCTTCCGATCCGCGAGACAGCCGGGCGTGTGTGCAGTGAGTTTGTCATGTGCTACCCGCCGGGCATCCCGATTCTGACGCCGGGCGAGCAGATCACGGAAGAGATCATTGACTACATTGCGTATGCGCTGGAAAAAGGATGTTCAATGACTGGACCGGAGGATCCGGGGATTGAGCGCCTGAATGTGCTGAAATAGATAAGCAGTAGATAGAAAGGGGAAAATTATGAATTTCTGGTTTTCAGAGAATCATACGCCAAATGTGAAAATTTCCATCCGGGTGGATCGCCAGCTTTACAGCGGAAAGAGCGAGTTTCAGCGGATCGATGTCTTTGATTCGCCGGAATTTGGGCGTTTTTTGACTTTGGATGGATATATGATGCTGACGGAAAAGGATGAATTTATCTATCACGAAATGATCACGCATGTGCCGATGGCAGTGCATCCGTTGGTCAAAAAGGTACTGGTAATTGGAGCCGGGGATGGAGGCGTGATCCGGGAGCTGACCCGCTATCCGGAGATCGAGCACGTCGACATGGTGGAGATCGATCCGCTGGTGGTGGAGGTCTGTCGGAAATATCTGCCGAAGACAGCGTGCCGTCTCGATGATCCGAGACTCTCGATCCACTATGAGGATGGGCTGAAATATGTCCGCTTTAAGGAAAATGAATACGATCTGATCATCGTGGATTCGACCGACCCGTTTGGACCGGGCGAGGGGCTTTTTACCCGGGAATTTTACGGGAACTGCTATAAGGCGTTAAAAGAGGACGGCATCATGGTCAATCAGCATGAAAGCCCGTTTTATGCCGAGGACGCGGAGGCGTGCAAGCGGGCACATAAGCGGATCGTAGAGTCGTTTCCCATCAGCCGCGTCTATCAGGCGCATATTCCGACCTACCCGTCCGGGCACTGGCTGTTTGGATTTGCGTCGAAGAAATACCATCCGTTAAAGGATTTGGATGAGACAAGATGGAACCTGCGGGGACTGGACTGCCGGTATTATACGACGACCCTGCATAAAGGGGCATTTTACCTGCCGGCATATGTGGAGGAGATGTTAGAAGATGTTGAAGGCAAATATTGAGACGTTTCTGGCGTGTGACGCCAGCTATGAGGAGGCGGGGATCGTGCTCTACGGCGCGCCGTTTGACTCAACCACTTCGTACCGCCCGGGCACCCGGTTCGGCTCACGGGCGATCCGCTCGGAATCCTATGGGCTGGAATCGTATTCGCCGTACCAGGACCGTGATCTGACCGATTACGCCGTGTTTGACGCGGGCGATCAGGAGCTCTGCTTTGGCGATGCATCGTTAGCGTTAAAGGAGCTGCGGGAGCGGGCGGCACAGATTGCCGGAGATGGCAAGATCCCATTTATGCTGGGCGGCGAGCACCTGGTGACTCTGGCACCGGTGCAGGCACTGGCAGAGAAATATCCGGATCTGCATATCATCCATTTTGATGCACATGCTGATCTGCGGGACGATTATCTGGGTGCGAAACTTTCGCACGCCTGTGTGCTGCGCCGCTGCTGGGAAGTCCTGGGAGACGGCAGGATCACGCAGTTTGGTATCCGCTCCGGCGACCGGGAGGAATGGCGCTGGGGAAAAGAACACGTGACGACGCATCCATTTATTGTGGATATGGAAGTCCTTCAGGAAACGCTTCGGAAACTGGAAGGAAAACCGGTGTATTTTACCCTGGATCTGGATGTGCTGGATCCGAGTGTGTTTCCGGGAACAGGAACGCCGGAACCGGGCGGAATCAGTTTTGAGGAACTTCGACGGGCAGTCACGCAGATCTGCAGCGTAGCTCGGATTGTTGGATGTGATGTGAATGAATTATCCCCGGCGCTGGATGCGTCCGGTGCATCGACGGCGGTGGCGTGCAAGATTGTAAGGGAGATGCTGCTGGCGCTGTTAGGAAATCCAAAGATTAAGTAAGAAATGTTTTTGGCGGGTCCCAAGGTCAAAAATTCTCCTGCAAGCAAGCTTGCGTCGAACTTCTGACCTTTTGACCCTGGTATCATCAAATAAAAGTGTGTGTTTGAGACATGAACTGAAAAGTGTTTGAACAAAAGCAAATGTGAAATTAGGATTATAAAATGGAACAAAAACAGAGTACATTTCAGAATACAGGAGGAAAAAAGATGGGAAAAGCGTTAATTATCGGATGTGGAGGCGTAGCTTCCGTAGCAATTCACAAGTGCTGCCAGAACAGCGAGGCATTTGAGGAGATCTGCATTGCAAGCCGGACAAAGTCCAAATGCGATGCGCTGAAAGAAAAATTAGAGGGAACCACCAAGACGAAGATCCAGACCGCACAGGTGGATGCAAACAACGTGGACGAGCTGATTGCCCTGATTGAGAAATTTAACCCGGATGTGGTGCTGAACCTGGCGCTTCCGTACCAGGATCTGACAATCATGGATGCCTGCCTGGCGACGAAGACCCATTATATCGATACTGCGAACTATGAGCCGGAGGACACGGCAAAATTTGAATACAAATGGCAGTGGGCATACCGTGAGAAATTTAAAGAGGCGGGCATTACCGCACTGCTGGGAAGCGGCTTTGATCCGGGTGTAACTGGCGTATTTTCGGCGTATGCGCTGAAACATGAGTTTGACGAGATCAACTACATCGACATTCTGGATTGCAACGGCGGCGACCACGGCTATCCGTTTGCAACCAATTTTAACCCGGAGATCAATATCCGGGAGGTGTCGGCAAACGGTTCTTACTGGGAAGATGGACACTGGGTAGAGACGAAACCGATGGAGATCAAGAGAGAGTATGATTTTGACGGCGTCGGCATGAAGGATATGTATCTGCTTCATCATGAGGAGATCGAATCGTTGGCGCTCAATATGCCGGGAATCAAGCGGATCCGCTTCTTCATGACCTTCGGTCAGAGCTACCTGACCCATTTAAAGTGCCTGGAGAATGTCGGCATGACCTCGATCGAGCCGATTATGTACGAAGGAAAAGAGATCGTACCGCTGCAGTTCTTAAAGGCAGTGCTTCCGGATCCGGCATCCCTTGGTCCGCGTACCGTTGGAAAAACAAATATCGGATGCATTTTCCAGGGTAAGAAGGATGGAAAAGAGAAGAAGTATTACTTATATAATATCTGCGATCATCAGGAGTGCTACAAAGAGGTTGGTTCTCAGGCGATCTCCTACACAACCGGTGTACCGGCGATGATCGGCGCGATGCTGGTGATGAATGGAACCTGGCAGAAACCGGGCGTTTATAATATTGAAGAATTTGATCCGGATCCATTTATGGATGCGTTAAATAAATGGGGACTTCCGTGGAAGGAATCCTGGGATCCGGCACTGGTGGATTAAGGTAAAAATGCTTCCATTAAGAAAATGGTTTTATTTTGCGTTTTTTTAGGCGCAGGAAGAGAACGGACACGGAAGATGGAAGAAAGAAAGGAAGGAAAACAGATGCAGGAACGGGAGGCGGCTGGGGTTCTCCGGGACACGGCGGCGATCCGCACACCATTTTATGTGGTGGATGAGACGCTTTTAAAGAAAAATCTGGAAATTTTGAAGGATACGGCAGAGCGGGCTGGATGCCGGATTCTGCTGGCACAGAAAGCATTTTCCATGTATTCGGTCTACCCGCTGATTCGCCAGTATCTGTCGGGAACCGCGGCGAGCGGGCTTTATGAGGCACGGCTTGGAAAAACGGAGTTTGGCGGGGAGACCCATGTGTTTTCTGCCGCCTACCGTCGGGATGAGTTTGATGAGATTTTAAATTATGCCGACCACATCGTTTTTAACACGCCGGGGCAGGTGCTGAAATTCGGTGAAAAAGTAAAAAAAGCCGGAAAACAGGCGGGACTCCGGCTGAACCCGGAGTGTTCCACGCAGGAGGGGCACGCGATCTATGATCCGTGTGTGCCGGGATCCCGCATGGGGACGACTCTTTCGATGCTTTCGGAGGCTGGAAGCTTTGAAGAAACTATCCTTCCGTATCTGGATGGATTCCATATGCATACGCTCTGCGAGCAGAATTCAGATGACCTGGAGACGACGCTGCGGGCAGCGGAGGAGAAGTTTGGAGCCTGGTTTTCAAAGGTAAAATGGCTGAACCTGGGCGGCGGACACCACATTACGAGAGAAGATTATGACCGGGAACGCCTGATCCGCCTGGTGCGCGGGCTGCGCGAAAAATATGGGGTAGAAGTATACCTGGAACCGGGCGAGGCAGTTGTCTTAAACGCGGGATTTCTTGTGACTTCCGTGCTGGAGACGATGGAAAACGGCATGCAGATTGCAATTCTGGATACCTCGGCGGCCTGCCATATGCCGGATGTGCTGGAAATGCCGTACCGTCCGCCGCTTATCGGAGCGGGAGAAGCGGGCGAAAAGCCGTATACGTTCCGCCTGGGCGGACCAACCTGTCTTTCGGGAGACTGTATCGGGGATTATTCGTTTGATGCACCGCTAAAAGAGGGCGGGCGGCTGGTGTTTGGCGATATGGCACTCTATACGATGGTCAAAAATAATACCTTTAATGGAATGCCGCTTCCGTCGATCGTATACCGGCATGAAGATGGGACAGCGGAAGTGGTGCGGGCGTTTGGATATGAGAATTTTGTGGGACGGTTGTAAGCTTGGGGCGAATCGGGGATTGTATTTTTTTATTAAAAAGAGTAAAATGAAATGACTTGCAGAAAGATTACAAAGAATGTCTGCGAGGACAGCCGTTATACATTGTTACACAGTATGGGAATAACGGTTACACAAGTTTTAGAGAATAAAAGGATAGAGAGATAAAGTTATGATACAGGATATCGCACCACATCGCTATGACAATACATACCACATTCAGAAACCTGGAGCACAGGACTACGTCTTCTGCATCCAGAAAAGCCGGATTCTTCTGCGTGAGACCGTGGAGGAACATGTGCTTACTATCCCGCGCCGGGAGGAGATTGAGGAGGCAGTTCCGGAACTGATGGATCGGGCGGTTTATCTCTTTTCGGTTGATGAGAAGCCGTATTTTCTGGTCAGTGTGCCGGAGAAAGAAGCGGAAGAGATTCTGGCAAAGCTAAAAGAAGGTGCTGGTCAGATGCCTGTTTCAGACAAAAATCATATGGAAGCTGGGAAGATGGCTTCTGGTGCACTGGAAGGGGCAGAAAAAGAGCCGGAGCAGCTTTGCTATGCATGGAAAACGTCAACCGACATCCGCGGGATGGAGCCGATGCACCAGGCATTTGCAGCGATCACGGCGGTGCAGCTGTGGCGCTGGAGACAGAGCCGTCAGTTTTGCGGACGCTGTGGGGCAAAGACGCAGGACAGCCGGACCGAGCGGGCACTCGTCTGCCCGGTCTGCGGTCAGACGGAATATCCAAAGATCTCCCCGGCAGTCATCGTGGCGATCACGAACGGGAACAAACTTCTTATGTCGCGCTACCGCGTCAACCACAGTACCTACCGTGGGTATGCGCTGATCGCTGGATTTGTCGAGATCGGAGAGACATTTGAAGAGACCGTCCGCCGCGAAGTGATGGAGGAAGTCGGGCTGAAAGTTAAAAATATCCGCTATTTCAAGAGTCAGCCGTGGGCATTTACTGATACGGAGATGATCGGATTTTTTGCAGAACTGGATGGGGACGATAAGATCCGGCTGCAGGAGGACGAGCTTTCTGAGGCAGGCTGGTATACGCGTGAGGAGATCCCGGACGATGCACGCCTCATCAGTGTCGGAACCGAGATGAAGATGTATTTTAAATACGGTCCGGACTGGGAGAAAAAGTGGCAGGAACACCAGAAATGATGTGTTGATATATCGTTAATGTACACAGGTAGGCACTTTTGGAACCGAAAGTGCCGTAAGAAAACGTGGTGGCAGCAGGAATTTGCCGTATTTAAATGCGGAGCCACGGCAAATTCCGTTACTGGGCACATATGCGTGAACAGTAATGATATAGCTCTGGGGAATGCTAGGCATTCCTTTTAATTAGTTGACAAACTGAGAATTGGTTGCTATCATTAAGGCTATACGAACAAGACAGAAGATCAAGGTGGGAAGATTGCATGAGCAGAATTGTGTTATCACTGCTGGTAGATAATACTGCCGGCGTTTTAAGCCGTGTGGCTGGACTTTTCAGCCGCCGCGGATATAATATCGAAAGTCTTACAGTTGGCGTGACCGCGGATCCGAGATACTCCCGTATGACGGTTGTATCGCTGGGCGATCATCAGGTTCTGGAGCAGATTCAGAAGCAGCTTGGAAAACTGGAAGATGTACACGACATAAAGGAACTGCGGGAAGGTCATTCCGTATACCGTGAGCTGATGCTCGTCAAGGTGAGGGCAAATGCGAACCAGCGGATGGCGATCAATGCAATTTCCGAGATTTTCCGTGCGTCGATTGTCGATGTGGGAAAAGATTCTGTCACTGTTATGCTGACAGGCGACCAGTCCAAACAGGACGCGCTGATTAATCTTCTGGAAGATTATGAGATTCTGGAATTAGCCAGAACAGGTCTTACAGGTCTTTCCAGAGGTGCCGATGATATCCGCTATCTGCCATAGTACATCAGTCGATAGACTGGATACAAGGCATTCAACAGGTTTACAAAGTTTGGTCCAAAGACGCACAGAGAGGCGCCGGTCTATGCTTTATAATAAATTTATTTTATTTTTGTTAGATCCAAGGAGGAAATGAAAAATGGCAGCAAAGATTTACTATCAGGAAGATTGTAATTTATCCTTATTAGAAGGACAGAAGATTGCTATTATCGGTTACGGCAGCCAGGGTCATGCACATGCCCTGAACTTAAAAGAGTCCGGATGCGATGTTATCATCGGTCTTTACAAGGGCAGCAAGTCTTGGGCAAAAGCAGAGGCACAGGGATTTAAAGTATACACCGCAGCAGAGGCTGCAAAACAGGCTGATATCATCATGATCCTGATCAACGATGAGCTTCAGGCAGATATGTACAAGAAAGACATCGAGCCAAACCTGGAAGAGGGCAATATGCTTATGTTCGCTCATGGCTTTAACATCCACTTCGGATGCATCAAACCGCCGAAGAATGTCGATGTAACCATGATCGCTCCGAAGGCACCGGGTCACACTGTAAGAAGTGAGTATCAGGCTGGTAAAGGTACACCGTGCCTGGTAGCAGTAGAGCAGGATTACACAGGCAAGGCACTTGACCGCGCACTGGCTTATGGTCTTGGCATTGGCGGCGCTAGAGCTGGTCTTCTGGAGACTACATTCCGTACCGAGACTGAGACAGACCTCTTCGGTGAGCAGGCAGTTCTTTGCGGCGGTGTTTGCGCTCTGATGCAGGCTGGTTTCGAGACTCTGTGTGAGGCTGGTTATGACCCGAGAAATGCTTACTTCGAGTGTATCCACGAGATGAAGCTGATCGTAGACCTGATTTATCAGTCTGGTTTCGCTGGTATGAGATACTCCATCTCCAACACAGCTGAGTACGGCGATTATGTAACCGGACCGAAGATCGTTACCGCTGAGACAAAGAAAGCTATGAAGAAAATTCTGTCCGATATCCAGGACGGTACCTTTGCAAAAGAGTTCTTACTGGATATGTCTCCGGCAGGTCGTCAGGTACACTTCCAGGCTATGAGAAAGCTTGCTTCCGAGCATCCGTCTGAGAAAGTCGGCGCAGAGATCCGTAAGCTTTACAGCTGGAACAACGAGAACGATAAGCTGATCAACAACTAATCGTTTTTCGAATATAGGAAATCTTATACAGGGCTGCTGCAGTTTTGCAGCGGTCCTGTTTTTTTGTTTCATAGGAAATTCTTTGGAATGTTCTATTACACAAAAAGGCACATTCTTTTTATATGAATGGGAAAGGAAACGCGGATGAAACGCTATGATGACGTAAATATAATCAAGGCATACGCCTGTCTGGCGGTTTTTGGAAGTCATTGGTTCGGTACATTCGGGAGTTGGGGCAGCAATAAGGTAAATGCGCTGATGGAAATAGGACCGCTTCCCCTGTTCCGCTATGGAACCTTCGGGGTTAGTCTTTTTTTGATGATCAGCGGAATGCTGATAGCCGATAAGGTATATTCCGGGCGGTTTACTTCGTGGAGCTTAGAGATCCTGCGCCGCTATCTGAAACTGACCTGCCCGCTGACGGTCACCTTTCTGCTGGCATATCTATTTTACCGGGGCGGTCTCTTCTACACGGTGCGGGTTGCGCCGCGCCTGGAAAATGAGTGGCTGAGCAACTTTTACAGCTATCTGCCAGGCGGTCTGAAGGCGCTCCGCTATGCCTGGTTTGATACAATCTTCAAGGCTGATTCAACGTACTATGGTCCGTCCTGGATGCTGACCTACACTTTCATGGGAAGTATTCTGACTCTTGTACTTTCATCCGCCCTCCGGGAAGTAGGAACCCGCCAGAAAATCCTGATTCTGTCAGGCGTCGCGGCAGTGCTGATCGGAATGAACAGCTTTTATATCTGCCTGCTTCTGGGAAATGGGATCTGTCTGCTGATGCGGGCAGTTGAGAAGTCCATGAAAGAAAGAGAGCGAAAAGAGAATCTGCTTAAAGATGGAGAAGGAAAATATGGCATCTTTGGTGCTGCCCTCTGGATTTTCAGCATCTGGTTCGTCCGAAAATCTTTCTGGATCGGAACCACATTGGGAGCGCATGGATTTCCAGGCGGACTCGGAACCATGGAATTCTATGGTCATGTTGCTGCATTCCTGATGATTTTAGGCTTCCGTCTCTTCTGGCTCGGCGGTCTGGAAACCTGGCTTCCGGAGACCCTCAAAAAAATGATTCTGTGGATCGGCGAGTATAGCATGGGAATCTTCCTGACACACTGGCTTGTGATTGCCAGCTTTTCCTGTTGGTTTTACAGCATTTATTCTGAGGCGGGAGAGAAGCTGGCGATCGGGGTGAATCTGGTTCTGAGCTGTATTTTAATAGGAATTTGTTCGAAAGTGTATGTCTGGCTGGTAGATGGGAAAATATTTCCATGTGTGTGGAAATGTGTGAAGAATATTTTAAAAGAAAATCGGTAACTGCTCAGTAGGTCTGCGCATTTACTGCGCTGACCGTACGAAAACATGGGCCAGCAGGCAAAAATTCCATTGCCGCAGGCAATTTTTAATGAATTTTTGCGCGTGACTGTGAAGGTACTGAACAGTTACGAAAATTGATAAAAATAGGAACTAAACAGAAAAAGTCCGGCATATGGCAGCTTGACCGCCATGCGCCGGACTTTTTCGTTTCATAGGAAATGGCGTCCGTGTTGCCAATTATTTCATCATTCCGAACAAAATTGCACAAAATCATTCATCGTCCGCGTCATCGCCGACGGATGATAAGCAAATCCAATCGTCCGGTTTCGGATTGGCGCTTCCAGCGGGAGTTCGATCAGCGAACCATCCTTTAATTCTTCCTGCACAAACTCGCGGATCACACATCCGATTCCGAGCCCCGTTTTGGCAAATTCAATCAGAAGATCCATCGTCGTCGCCTCTAAAATCTGCTTCGGTTCAATTCCGTGCTCTGCAAAGTACGCATCAATGTGGGTGCGCGTCATATTGCTGCGGTCGAGCAACAGGATTGTCCCGGATTCGAACGGATCGACGTCGGCACCTTCGCGGATCCGCAGATTTTCCAGATAAGACCGGGTGCAGACAAAGGTGTCCTCGATTCGCATGACGGGAAGAAACGAAAGGCTGCGGCGGTTTTTCGGCTCGGCGATCAGACCGATGTCGAGCTTCTGCTGTTCCAGCATCGAGATTGTGCGTGCAGTGTCCTGACTTTCAATCAAAATGCGGACGTGCGGGTACTGTGCAATAAATCCTTTTAAATAAGGAAGAAGAATATATTTGCACAGCGTGTTGCTAACGCCGATCTTGAGCTGTCCGATGTGGAGGTTCTGGATCTGTTTTAGCTCATTTTCACCGCGCTCCAGAGCTTCAAAGGCGGCTTCCACATGCTGAAATAAGACCTGTCCCTCTGCGGTCAGGGAGACGCCGCGGGAATTGCGGATAAAAAGTGCCATGCCGAGGCTTTCTTCCAGCTTGCTGATTGATTTGCTGATCGCGGGCTGGCTGATAAAAAGTTCCTTGGCGGCGCGGGAAATATTACCGGCGCGTGCAACGGCGTAGAAAATACGGTACTGGGTTAAATGTTGTTCCATAATACTCCTTTATATCTATAAAGCTACAGTTCACACGTTGTGCAAAATGTGACAGGATTTTGCGGATGCTTCGTATTCCAATCGGAAAAATCGGTGACACTATAACGTTACTGGGCACGTTTTCTTACGGCCCTTTCGGTTCCAAAAGTGCCTACCCGTGAACAGTGACACTATAACTTCGACTCATAGTATCTATTAATAATATATATTTGTATTATAACAGAACCGGTGCTATAATACAAACATAAAAAAGCAAAAGATGGCAGCGGCACCGTTGGAACAGAGTTTTTTCCTATAACAGTAAGGGCATCGGAGCCGTTACCAAGTATGTATATGCAGGAGGAAATAAATCATGGGAATGACAATGACACAGAAGATCCTGGCAGCGCACGCGGGTCTTGCAGAGGTAAAAGCAGGACAGTTGATCGAAGCAGATCTGGATCTGGTTCTTGGAAATGATATCACAACGCCGGTAGCGGTCAATGAGATGAAGAAGATGGACAACCAGACGGTATTCAATCATGACAAAATTGCGCTGGTTATGGATCATTTTATCCCGAATAAGGATATCAAGTCGGCGGAAAACTGCAAATGCTGTCGTGAATTTGCCTGTCGTCATGATATCACCAACTATTTTGACGTAGGAGAGATGGGAATCGAGCATGCACTCCTTCCGGAAAAAGGTCTGGTTGTAGCAGGTGATGCAGTCATCGGTGCGGATTCCCATACCTGTACATACGGCGCACTTGGCGCATTCTCTACAGGTGTCGGCAGTACCGATATGGCAGCTGGCATGGTAACCGGTAAGGCTTGGTTCAAGGTACCGTCCGCGATCAAGTTCAACCTGATCGGCAAACCGGCAAAATGGGTCAGTGGTAAAGATGTCATTCTTCACATTATCGGTATGATCGGCGTAGATGGCGCGCTGTACCGTTCCATGGAGTTTGTCGGCGAGGGCATCAAGAACCTTTCCATGGATGACCGTTTCACGATCTGCAACATGGCGATCGAGGCAGGCGGCAAGAACGGTATCTTTCCGGTTGATGAGAAGACCATTGAGTACTTAAAAGAGCATTCTAAACGTGATTTCAAGGTATATGAGGCAGATCCGGATGCAGAGTATGACGAAGAGTACACCATAGACTTATCTGAGTTAAAGCCGACCGTATCCTTCCCACACCTTCCGGAGAATACGAGAACGATCGATGAGGTGGGTGACATTGCGATCGATCAGGTTGTCATTGGCTCCTGTACGAACGGACGTATCGAGGATATGCGTATCGCAGCTGAGATCTTAAAGGGCAGAAAAGTGAAAAAAGGTCTGCGCTGCATCGTGATTCCGGCGACACAGGCGATCTATTTACAGTCCATGAAAGAGGGACTTTTAGAGACCTTCATCGAGGCTGGTGCCGTTGTCAGCACTCCGACCTGCGGTCCGTGCCTGGGCGGTTATATGGGTATCCTGGCAGAAGGCGAGAGATGTGTATCCACGACCAACCGTAACTTCGTTGGACGTATGGGACACGTGGATTCTGAGATTTATCTGGCAAGCCCGGCAGTGGCAGCAGCCAGCGCCATTACCGGAAAAGTGAGCGGACCGGCGGAACTGGGACTGTAATAGGCATAAAAGTTTAGGAATAAGTAAAACGGATGTAACTGTTCAGTAGATCTGCGGGTGACTGTGAAGGTGCTGAACAGTTACAAACGGATATTACGGTTCGGGGAAGGGGTTCCTGCAACCGCAGGTGCTGTCTCGTGAATTGGAATAAAATAACAGGATAAATCGCAGGAGGATATAGAAATGAAAGCAAATGGACATGTATTTAAATATGGAGACAATGTAGATACAGACGTTATCATCCCGGCAAGATACTTAAACTCTCCGGATGGCAACGAGCTGGCAAAACATTGTATGGAAGATATTGATAAAGAGTTTGTAAATAAAGTACAGAAGGGTGATATCATCGTAGCAAATAAGAACTTTGGCTGCGGTTCTTCCCGCGAGCATGCGCCGCTGGCAATCAAATGTGCAGGAGTAAGCTGTGTTATTGCTGAGACGTTTGCACGTATTTTCTACCGCAACTCTATTAATATCGGTCTGCCGATCATCGAGTGCCCGGAGGCTGCAAAAGCAATCGCGGCTGGTGATGAGGTAGAGGTTGATTTTGACAGCGGTGTGATTACCGATAAAACCACCGGCCAGAGCTTCCAGGGGCAGGCGTTCCCGGAGTTCATGCAGAAGATCATCACAGCCGGTGGACTGGTAAACTATATCAACCAGAAATAAGAGGAGTGCACTAAATTTGTCTCCAGAAAGGATTTAGCTTATGACAAAAACAAACGTAATGCGTCTTTTAGACGCGGCTGGAATCGATTATGAAGCAGGCGAGTATGAAGTAGATGAGGACGACTTATCCGGCAGCCATGCGGCGGATATGATGGGGATGGACCATGACACGATGTTCAAAACGCTCGTTTTAAAGGGCGATAAGAACGGCTATCTGGTCTGCTGTATCCCGGTCGATGAGGAGCTGGACCTGAAAAAGGTGGCAAAGGCTTCCAAGGACAAGAAAGTGGAGATGATCCATATGAAGGAACTTCTTCCGCTGACCGGCTATATGCGAGGTGGTTGTTCCCCGATCGGCATGAAAAAGAAGTTCCCTACTTATATAGAAGAAACAGCGCAGATTTTCGACAAAATCAGCATCAGCGCGGGTCAGAGAGGTGTTCAGGTCATTCTGAATCCGGAGGAACTTGCAAAATATGTGGATGCACAGTTTGTAGCGCTGATCTAGAGTGGTAAGGAGTCTGTCTGACACCTTTACAGATACCATAATTGTTCTATTACAGTTGACATAAAAAACAGGCGACTTGATTCGCCTGTTTTTTTGACGGGCAGAATTTAACAGAATTGTAAAAAAATGAAAATTTTATACCAGCCAAAGTTTATAAAAATTGGGAAGAAAAAGCAAAAAAGTTTATAAAATGCTCACATAAATATTAAGGAAAAGTTAAATGAGAACGTGATTTGTCACAAAAATGTAAAAAAGACGTTGACTTTGAAGCCGGAAACCACATATAATGTCTCCCGTCACTTGAAGGAAGCGGCACAGGCAGAGAGGATCTGTCGTAACTGTTCACAGGTAGGAATTTTCTGAACTGAAAATTCCGTACGATACAGTTCTGGCAGCAGATTTTGCCGATTTGGAATGCGCAGCATCGGCAAAATCCCGTTGCTGGGCACACGTGTGTGAACAGTAACGATCTGTCCGTAGCTGTCAGAAAAAATCAGACAGCCAAAGAAGATGCCGCAGATGTTAAATGGCAGTCAGACCGGTTTTGGGAGGACTGCACTGATAGAAAGAGGAGAGTGTATGCCAAGCATTGACACATTTCTTCAGACTGCTTATCAGTTTATAAAGGCATTATTTGTCCGTGTGACAAAAAGGATGTACCGGACCGCAGCCGTATTGATGACGGGGGCAGCGGTTGTGACGGTGATAGCATTTAATTCGGTCAGTTTTGGCGGCGTTGGCAAAAATGCAGCCTCGGCACACCGGGAATATCCGGATGATGTGGAACTGACAGAAATGCTGCAGTCAGAAGAAACGACAGAGACAGAGAGCTTATCAGAATTTACGATTCTCGCCTCCAACGAGGAAAGTCAGCATCTACTTGGACAGAGACTGGAGCAGGGGATTCAGGATGAACTTGCGAAGGAAGCTCTGGAAGTAGAGGTAATCGAACGAGAAGTACGAATGCAGACCCAGCAGGCGGCGCAGGAAGCAGAAGAACGGGAGCGCCGGGAACGCGCAGTCATCTCTTACAGCGATGAAGATTACAGTGTTCTGCAGAAAATTGTGCAGGCGGAGGCGGGTGTGTGCGACGACAGGGGAAAGATACTGGTTGCAAATGTAATCATCAACCGGGTGAAAAACAAGAAATTCCCGAACAGCGTTAAAGCCGTTGTGTACGAACCATCCCAGTTCTCACCGGTACTGGATGGAACGATCAACAGCTGTAAGGTAACGCAGCAGACAATTGACTGCGTCAATCGTGCACTGGAAGGCGAGGATTACTCGGGCGGCGCCCTGTACTTCATGAACCGCGGAATCTCTGCTTCCTCCAATGTACGCTGGTTCGATGGCAAGCTGACCTATGTCATGCAGCATGGTGGACATGAATTTTACAAATAAAGAGTGAAACACGTTACTGTTCACGGGTAGGCACTTTTGGAACCGAAAGTGCCGTAAGAAAACGTGGTGGCAGCAGAAATTTGCCGTATTTAAATGCGAAGCCACGGCAAATTTCGTTGCTGGGCACGTATGCGTGAACAGTAACGGAAACACAGAAAAGAAAGATGGCTGGAGAAAAGTTGTCTTTCTTTTTTGCGTAAAATGTATTAGAATGGTCGTAAGCAATGAAAACGTAGTTTTTTCAAGCTGGTGTGCTGCGGAGTAATGCACCGCGGACTACAATAAGGAGAACGAACCATATGAACCATATCATACTATTTGACCTCGACGGAACCCTTACAGATCCGAAGGAAGGCATCACAAAGTCTGTCCAGCATGCGCTGCAGGCATACGGGATCGATGAGCCGGATCTGGATAAACTGTGTCCGTTCATCGGACCGCCGCTGTCGGACAGTTTTAAAGAATATTACGGATTCAGCGAAGCGCAGGCGCGCGAAGCGATTGACCATTTCCACGAATATTTTACGAAACAGGGAATGTTTGAAAACAAAGTCTATCCGGGAATCCGGGAGATGCTGGCACGTTTAAAGGATGCCGGTCTTACGCTGGCGGTGGCAACCTCGAAGCCGGAACCGTTTGCTATTCAGATTCTGGAGCATTTTGATCTGCTTTCCTACTTTACCCTGGTTGGCGGGGCGGATATGGAGGAGATCCGGGTCCGCAAAGGCGATGTGATTGCCTACACGATGGACCGTCTGGGAACAACACCGAAGGAATCGAAGGTTATCATGGTGGGCGACCGGAAACACGATATTATCGGGGCGCATGAAAATCAGCTCCCATGTGCGGCAGTGCTGTATGGATATGGTTCCCGGGAAGAGTTTACGGAAAATGGGGCAGACTACCAGATTGAGACGGTGGAAGAGCTGGGAGATTTCCTGATGAAGTGGGGAGAAGTATAAAAGAAAAAAAGGAGCTTCTTAAAAGAGATAGAGAGATGGATAACCTGAACAGTAACAACCTGACCGCATTATCAGAAAATGGAACTTGAAAAAACATCCGACTTGCGGTATAATAGCCGTATCAAAAGAGAATATTTGTAATTCCTGGGATGCTCGACAACTCTTGCTTTTTTTGAACCTACATTTTGACTAACGGGATTCCGATATTTTTAGATGGATGTCAGGCCTCCTCTCGAGTGGAAGACAGAAATCTAAGTGAGGTTGCCCACCTAGCAGCGCTAGGCGTCAATATGGTAAGAGCCGGCATTTTGGGGTTACAAAGGATAAAAGCAGCGAGCAATCGCTGCTTTCTCTGTAAAAGAAAGTGTGTAAAGAAAATGTAACATTTTCCAGAAGCACATTGTAAAATCAGAAAAGAGGAACGGATAAGAACATAAGTATGGAAAAAAGAGATTTCAAAGAATACATTTATATGGGTATGACGGCAGTTTCGGTGATTGCGGTCTGCATACTGCTCTGGTTCAGCATCCAACACTGGGATGTGGTGTCGGCGGGCACCCGCAAGGTTGTGAAAATCCTTGCGCCGATTCTCTGCGGTGCGGTGCTGACGTATCTGACCGCCCCGGCATATAACTGGGTAGCAGGGATCGTGGAAAAGACCCTTGGCTCTGTCACTAAGAATTCCAAATACGTCCGTGGCGCAGCCCGGATGCTTGCGACGACAGCATGTCTGGGGCTGGTTATTGTGCTTGTGGTAGGGATGTTCCAGCTTATGATCCCGCAGCTGATCGAGAGTTTGATCGGCATTCAGGATTCATTTCCGCTGTATGTGCAGAATGTGTATGAATGGATTCAGCGTATTTTGAAAAATAATCCGGAGATCGAAAATATGGTTCTGAGCAGTTTTGAAAATAACCTGGCAGTTTTTCAGAACTGGGCGGAGAAATCGTTTACCAACATTGATATGCACCGGATTGGACAGATCGTGACAGGCCTTTCCAGCAGCGTGCTGGGTGTCCTGGAATTTATCAAAAACTGGCTGATCGGTCTGATCGTCATGGTGTATCTGCTAAATATCAAAGATACACTGGCAGCACAGGGAAAGAAGATTGTCTATGGCTGCCTGAATCTAAGACAGGCGAATCTGGTAATCGAGGAGCTCCGGTTTATTAATCAGATGTTCGGCGGCTTCATCATCGGCAAGCTGGTGGATTCCCTCATTATCGGTATTATCTGTTTCATCGGTGTGACGATCTTAAATATGCCGTTCCCGATGCTTTTGAGCGTCATTATCGGTGTGACGAATGTGATACCTTTTTTTGGACCGTTCATCGGTGCGATACCGGCAGCGTTCCTGGTATTCTTGGTCAGTCCGCTCCAGTGTGTGTATTTCCTCATCTGGATTCTGCTTCTGCAGCAGTTTGACGGCAATATTCTGGGACCGAAGATCCTGGGCAATTCGACAGGACTTTCGAGTTTCTGGGTACTGTTTTCGATTCTCTTCTTTGGCGGACTCTTTGGTTTCGTCGGCATGATTATCGCTGTACCGGCATTTGCGGTTATCTATGACTTGATCTCCCGCGCGGTGCACCGGTCACTGCGGCTTCGAAAATTGCCGATGGAGACAGACGAATACCGGAAGTTAGACCACATTGATGAGAAAACAGGAACGTTTATGGAGTTAAATAAAAAGTGACTGTGAATGAGAAAGGACAGTTAAAAAATAAAGGCGGCTGGAGAAATATGGAAAAGAAAACAGGCAGATCGCGAAAGGCAGTACAGCCTCTGAAACCTAAAAAGCTGGTTTACTGGGCAGTGGCGATTCCGGCTTTTCTGGCACTCCTGCTCTTTGCAATTGTATTTTTGGATCACTCGGATAATGATATTTCACGCGCCATGGCATCGAAAGCTATGGCGTTATCATTTGCAGACCGGGACGACATCGTTGCGTCGCAGGGAGAACACGGAAGCCATTTTGGAACGCCGGATCAGGATGAATGGTATGCCAAATATATTGACTATATGATTGAGGAAGGCTATCTGGAGCCGGGAGACGAGAAGATAAGTAAAAGCTACGCGATGGGCGCACTGACCTATGGCGAAGCGGCATATGCGGCGGATTGTGTTTCCAAAGGGCTTTCGAGCGCCCTGAATGTATCTAAAAATAAATATAAAAAGGCAATGCCGAAGGAAGAATGGTGGCTGTTTTATGAGTCATTCTTAAAAAAGGCAGATTCGGAAAACGCGGTCAAAAAACAGAAGCTGGTGCTTTATGGAACACCGAAAAATGTGAAGGAAGCAGCGGCATGGACGGCATATACGGATCAGGGAACGATGAATTTTGAGGGCGTGTCGCTGGATGCCTGCATCGATCGGAAGATCGAGGTCTATGAGCGTGATGGTTCGATCATCAAGCTGTGCGGCGTACAGTCTGAAAAAGTTACATATAAGAATGTCTGGATCGTTCCGGGAGAATCGGGTGGGATGAATGTGTATATTGGCACGATCGTCCGGACATTTCCAGAGGAAGAAAAGCTCAAGGATCGTACCGATGGCGTGCTGGCGGATGTCGAGCTGGATAAGGGCAAGATCCGCAAGCTGTCGCTCAAGGAAGACATGATCGAAGGAAAGGTGCTCTCGGTCAAGGATGATACGATCGAGATTGACGGGTACGGAACGCTGAAACTGGACGATGATTTTAAAGTGTATAAAACATATGGAGTCGTCAAGGAGCAGAAAAAGCGGGATGTGCTGGTCGGCTATGATCTGGGAAAATTTGTCGTGGCTGGCAAAAAGGTTTGCGCAGCACTCTTAAATCATGATTTTTCAGCGACGAACATCCGCGTGCTGATCATGAATGATGATTATTCCTCCTTGTTTCACACGAAAGTGGTACTCCAGTCGGACAGCACGATGCATGTGACCTGGGGCGAATCAGAGGAGACTTTGAGCCCGGGAACGAAATTGTCCGTGAGTCCTGGCGATGACCGTCTGAAAGAAGGGCGCATGACGATCACGCTGGAAGATCCGCAGAAGGAGATCCGCATCCTGAGCACCAAGCGGGCGCAGGGAACGCCGTCGTATTTCGGCAGCTTCGAGTTGAGCGAGGAGTCGGATGGGCTGCTTCTGATCAATGAGCTGGACGTCGAAGATTACCTGACACGCGTAGTGCCGAGCGAGATGCCATCCAATTATGAGCTGGAGGCGCTCAAGGCGCAGGCAGTTTGCGCACGGACGTATGCCTACCGGCAGATCAAGGCGAATGCCTACAGCCGTTACGGCGCACACGTTGATGACAGCACGAACTATCAGGTGTACAATAATACAGAGAGCAGTGAGCGGACGAATCTGGCAGTCAAGGAGACGGACGGGAAGATTGTATATTACAACGATACTCCGGCGGAGACGTATTATTTTTCAACTTCCTGCGGATATTCGACCGATGGAACGATCTGGGGCGCCAGCAAAGACGAGGTTCCGTATCTGAAAGGGATCGGTTTGACGGAAAAGAAGAAGATTCCGGATTTGACGGACAACGACACATTTCTCAAGTTTATCCAGGGACAGGGTGAGCAGAATTATGATTCCTCGTTCCCGATGTACCGCTGGAAAACAACGATCACGAATAAGAAGCTGCAGCAGAAGGTAGATACCATCGGCGAGATTCAGGGTATTTTTGTGACTTCCCGCGGTACGGGTGGCATCGCCCAGACGGTGCAGATCGTCGGAAGCGAGGGAACCAAGACACTGAAAGGTCAGAGTCAGATCCGGAGTGTCCTCGGCTCGGAATCACTCGTTTATAAGAAAAATGACGGAACCGAACTGACAGGATGGAGTACGCTACCGAGTGCCTTTTTCTCGGTGGATGAAACTGCCAGGGATGAGGAAAAAGACATCCGCACATTTACCATCTGGGGCGGCGGCTACGGTCACGGAGTCGGCATGAGCCAGAACGGCGCACAGGAGATGGCGCGCGAAGGCAAGAATTATGAAGAGATTCTGATGTTCTTTTATGATGGGGTTGAAATTCGGGATTGTGAGGAAGATTAGATTTAGAAGATGGCTGCGCTGAAAGGGCACGGTCAGGATTCCTCCCCAAATGATAAGAGTGTGTGATTGGGGTAAATTAGAAAAAATTCAGGTATTATGTATAATTAAGTAGAAAAGAGACGCATCCGTAAAATGAAAGAAGCGTCTCTTTTTCTGCTACTTGTATGGATTCAAGGATGAAGCAGTTATACTGCGTGACGGACTATTTGCGGTACAAATATTTTGGAAGTCCGTTTTCCATAATATGGGAAACGTCCCCTTGGATCAGCGGCTGCGAGTAAGCCAGGAAATCATCGCTGACATCGGTACCGTTTTTCGTGATCCACTCAGCAGGTACTTTCTTTTCCTGATTGCAGATCAGATTGACATCCTTGAGAACTGGATGAATTTTATATACAGTGTTACGATGTTTTACGCATGAAGCGGATGCTGCGCCTAAGTCTGCAGCGTTTGAAACGGCAGCAGCTGCATGAACAGGTTCAGAAGCAGCTGTATCAGTCTCACGCTCAAATGCCACCATCTGCCCAGTGTGACCGTCCAGGGCTGCCTGGACGCCGAAACGACCTGCCATCTCGGCCTCATTCAGATCAGTAGCGGAAACGGTGAGACCGGAGCAGCGCTGGTTGACGTTGAGCTCGACCGAGCGCACCTTGACGCCGAACTGGTTGCGGACATAATTTTCCAGAATTTTTCCGCATCCGGCTAACATTTTGTGACCGAAGGTGTCGACCTGGGCTTCGGTTGAATATTCGCAGATAAAACGACCGCCGTGGTCGCGGATGCCCTCGGAGACGCAGACGATGACATTCGCTGTCTTTTCAAACGCTTTCTTTAAGTCGTCATTAAATTGTGCCAGCTCAAATGGAGCTTCCGGCAGATAGATTAAGAGCGGATTGTCACCGGCTTCCTTGCGTGCTAAGGCAGAGGCAGCCGTCAGCCATCCGGCATGGCGTCCCATGATCTCAACGATGGTGACCGATTTCTGCTGATAGACAGAGGCGTCCAGCGCAATTTCACGGACGGATGCAGCGACATAGCGGGCAGCGCTGCCGTATCCCGGCGTGTGATCGGTCAGGACGAGATCGTTGTCGATCGTCTTGGGAATGCCGATAAAGCGGATCGGGCTTTTGATCTGCGCCGCATAGCGGGAAAGCTTGCTGACGGTGTCCATCGAGTCGTTGCCGCCGATGTAAAAGAAATAGCCGATGTCCAGCCGCTCCAGTTTTTCAAAGAGGACGCGGTAGAAGCTGTCGGAGAGGTTCTCAGGGAGTTTAAAACGGCAGGAACCCAGATACGCCGCCGGAGTCAGGCGAAGAAGTTCCAGATCGTCATCGGAGAGTGTTTCTGAAAGGTTCATATAAGAATCCGCGAGAAAGCCCTCGATTCCATTGATCATACCGTAGACGCAGCCAACCGCATCGCTGTGGCGCGCACCTTCGCAGATAACGCCGTAAAGGCTCCCATTGATAACCGCGGTCGGTCCGCCGGACTGTCCGACTAAGATGTTTTTCTTGTTCATAAGGTAAATCTCCTTTTTGTGAGGTAAGTACAAGGTTTATGATATAAAAAGTTTCAAATCAATATAAAAATGTACATAAAATGATTTGCTGGAGTTGTATTTTTCATAGAGGTAAAAATAAATTAAAAAGTACAACTCAAAACGTATCTATTGTAACGGAAAGAGAGGAAGAAAGCAAGGGAAAAAGGTATGTATGATAAATAATATGAAAACCGGATACTCGGAAGCAGATAAAAGGCGTATAAAAATTTGGAGATTGATGTATAGAATAACAGAAACGGGTCATACTGTTAGTATCACAAAAGAGAAATTTTTGAATACTTATCCTCCCCTTTTTAATACCCTGTTCGTTGGCTTTGTGCAGCGGACGGGGTGTTTTTTTGTTTCATAGGAAATTACCGAAAAGCCTTTTTTAACAGGAAAACCGCGAATTTTAACCCAGATTAGCTTGCAGAGAAATGGAAGCTGCCGCTCAATCATCTATTTTTGATAATGATTTTGCAACAGCCTCTTTGTTCTTGTGATTAAAAGTATTTCCGATTCCCCCACAAATTTGCCTTTTTCAGATCCAGATACTCATTGTAGGCTTTTTCCAGGATCTGTTTTTCGTTGGAAAATTTCAGAAGGTGGTAGGCTTCGTAAAATTTGTAGTAGCCGGAATCGACGAAGTATTCTTCGCGCTGCGGCTTGCTGTAGTAGCTGTCCGCCATCATCAGATACCAGTGCACGGTCTTTTCGATGGTATCCTGAGGGGTGTTGAAGGTGTACTGGCTTTTGCCAATGTACTTGATGATGGAGGCGGCGACGCCAGTCTCCTCATGAACCTCCCGGAGGGCGGTCTGCTTGAAGTCTTCGCCCGGTTCTACGGTTCCTTTGGGAAGAACCCAGCCTTCGTATTTGTTCCGGTAGTTTTTGTAAAGAACGAGTAATTTTCCCCGAAATATAACCACACCGCCGCAGCTCGTTGCTTCGATCATCTGCAATCCCTCCTGTCCTGGTGTGTGCATGGAAGTTGATTCGTGGCGTATATCCGTGTGCCGGGAACCAGCTTTATGCATATGATTTATACTGGTTTTAGTATACCGCGTTTTGCATGATTATGCAAGATTGGAAAGTCACATAAGGCATCATGAGAAAATCCTGTTACAGTTTGCACAATGTGTGGACTGTAAAAAATCATAAGAAAGATATAAGAAACAGAAGAAAGAAAATCTGGTATGATGAAGATGGAAATGGCTCATATTACAAAAGAATGCAGGCATATGTGCAGCGGAACCTAAAAAATACACAGAATTTGGATGATAGAATTACGAAAAAAAGACAGGAGGCAGGAAAATGGCACAGACAGAACAGAAGAATCAGAATGTAAAAAAACAGTTTGAGGAGCTGCAGTCTCTTTTGGAGCGGGCGATGGCGCTTCAGACGTCGATGGTTTTGTTTGAGTGGGATGATGAGACGCTGGCGCCGAAGGGTGCAGCGGAGCATACCGCGCGGGTGATAGGTTCACTTTCGGAGCAGTATCAGGAGATTCTGGCGTCAATGCGTTTTAAGGAGCTGCTGGATGTCTGCCAGAAGGCAGAAAAAGAGAATGCGGGCGTATTTGATGAGGTGCAGTCGGCAATTCTCCGGGAAGCAGCCGAGGAGCAGGAGCGGCTTTCCTGCATTCCGCCGGAGGAATACCGTGCGTATGCAGAACTTACGGCGCGTGCGACGGGAATCTGGACGCGTGCGCGAGAGAAAAATGATTTTGCTTCATTTGCCCCTGTTTTGAAGGAGATTATTTCCTATCAGAAGAAATTTGCGGCGTACCGGGCAAAGCCGGGACAGAAGCTTTACGATGTGATGCTGGATACCTACGAAAAAGGTTTTAATATGGAGATGTTAGATCCATTTTTTGAGCTGATGAAAGGGAAAATCGTGCCGCTTTTGAAAGAATCGGCAGAGCGCTCGAAGATGGTTCCGGACGCCTTTTTATCCGCAGATTATCCGGAGGCGGCGCAGGCAGAGGCGGCGCGTTTCCTAGCAGAATATGAGGGCTTTGATTTTGACCGGGGAGTACTGGCACTCAGCGCCCATCCGTTTACGACGAATCTGCACAATCATGATGTACGGATCACGACGCATTATCAGAAACGAATTGATTCTTCGATTTTTTCCGTGCTGCATGAGACGGGACATGCTATCTATGAATTTGGCATCCGGGATGACCTGACACAGACGCTGGTGGGGCAGGGAACTTCGATGGGAATGCATGAATGCCAGTCCCGTTTCTTTGAAAATATCGTGGGGCGCAGCCATGCATTCTGGAAACCGATTTATGGAAAAGTGGCGCAGATGTTTGGAAGCCCGCTGACGGAGACGAGTCTGGAGGATTTTCTGGCGGCGGTTAATAGAACCGTTCCGGGGCTGATCCGGACGGAAGCGGATGAGCTTTCTTATCCGCTGCATGTGCTGGTGCGCTATGAAATTGAGAAAATGCTGATTGAGGAGGATCTGGAGGTCGAGAAACTGCCGCAGATCTGGAATGATAAGTATGAAGAATACCTGGGAGTACGCCCATCCACGGATCGGGAGGGCGTACTGCAGGATATTCACTGGTCACAGGGATCGATCGGCTATTTTCCGTCCTATGCATTAGGAAATGCCTTTGGCGCGCAGATTTATCACCAGATGAAGAAGGAATTGCCGGTAGAAAAACTACTGGAGGCTGGAAACCTGGGAGAAATCCGCGAATATCTGCGGAAAAATATTCACCAGTATGGCAAATTGAAGGACAGCCGTCAGATCCTGCGCGATATGACGGGGGAAGATTTTAATCCGTCATATTATGTGGCATATCTGGAAGAGAAGTATGGACGGCCGGAGAAAGAGCAGTAAGGCGGTCGATCTGTTCTTTCTTGAATTCCAGAGAGGAATGAAAATAGTATTCAAGCGTGACTTTCAAATCGGAGTGTCCCAGAATTTCGCTGAGCGTTTTGGGATCCATGCCATTTGTGATACAGCGGGTGGCAAACGTGTGCCGGATTGCATGAAAATTCAGATAGCGCAGTCCGGCTTGTGATAGAATGCGCTGGTAGTGATTCTGGAAGGTTCGCGGATCCATCGGGGAGCTGGCAGATTGTGACAGCAGAAAATAATCCGGGTGTTCCGGATGAGAATAGGGCTGTAGGATCGACAGAAGGAAAGCGGGCAGGGGAACCAAACGGTTGGAGGAGATGCTTTTGGGACCGGATAAAATGAGTTCTGATTTATGGGTTGTGTCAAGGCGCGTCAGGCGCTGCACCGTGTGTCGGACATGGAGATAGCGATCGGAAAAATGAATATTTTCCCAACGCAGGGCGCAGAGTTCTCCAACCCGCAGCCCTGTATAGAGTCCCAGATAGATGACGGCTTCGGAGATTCCTGTATGGGCAGTTAGATAGTGTTCGAGCTGTTCCTGTTCCTGAAGGGTAAAAACAGGTACTTCCGGGCGCTTTTTTGGAAGACGGGGCGGGAGATAGAGAATGCCGTTTGTCTGCCCGGTTTCATAGGAAAGACGCAGAATGGAGTTGACGAGCAGAAGAATACAGCGGATAGTTCCGTTCCCAAGCGGATGCAGGGAATCCGGGGATAAAAGGGAATTGCGGAATGTCTGAAGCATAGGCAGATCGATCTTTGAAAGCTGGATGGATCTAAAATAAGGGGAGATATAACGGTCTGCCAGATGCCGGTATTTCACATAGGTAGACAGGGCTCGCGCCTGTTTCTGCTTTTCCAGCCAGATGGAAAGAAGATCGTTAAAGTACATTGTTTCGTTTTTCATGATGAAACCTCCTGTATAAAAAATAGTTGTCGTGGACAATCGTTATTTTACAGGCAGATATGCAGAAGAAATATGTGACTGCTTATGGCGGAGGGTTTTAAAATGAGATGTGTCTATATGATGACTGACGAAAATATTACAGCAAATGCTGACAAGAAGATTCTTTTTTGGTATAATGAGACAGAATATGTACATGACTGAGAAGAAGGTCTATATCGAAGGTGCCGGTCAGGCGCTATTTAGGGATAAACGACATATTTTATAGAAGATTCTATTTTGAAGAATCAATAGATTTATCATATTCTTGAGATAGAGATACGAAGGCGGGAGTGTCTGAGGCGATATGATGGCAGCGGCTCGCTTGGTTGAAAAAAGGAGGAATAATTATATGTGTGGTATCGTAGGATATACAGGAGACCAGCAGGCGGCTCCGATCTTATTAGCGGGTCTGGAGAAGCTTGAATATCGTGGATACGATTCAGCAGGTCTGGCAGTCAGAGACGGAGAAGGTGTACCAGAGGTTGTAAAGGCGAAGGGACGTCTGCGCGCGCTGGCAGAGAAGACAGACAATGGACGCGCAATGCGGGGCAACTGCGGTATCGGTCATACCCGCTGGGCGACACACGGGGAGCCGTCTGAGAACAATGCACATCCGCACTGCACGGATGACCGCAGCGTGGTAGCAGTTCACAATGGTATTATCGAAAACTATCAGGAAATTCGCGAAAAACTGATTAAAAATGGATATACGTTTTATTCAGATACTGATACAGAGGTGGCTGTAAAGCTGATCGATCATTATTATAAGAAATACAACGAGGGACCGCTCGATGCGATGGCGCGTGCGATGATGCGTATCCGTGGCACGTATGCATTGGCGGTTATGTTTAAGGATTATCCGGAGGAGATCTTTGTAGCCCGTCAGGATAACCCGATGATCATCGGAGTAGGCGAGGGTGAATCCTTTATCGCGTCGGATGTTCCGCCCCTGCTTCCATATACCCGCAAGGTATACTATATCGGCAACCAGGAATTGGGACGCTTACATAAGGGAGAGGTTACTTTCTATAATATTGATCAGGAAGAGATTCAGAAGGAGCTTGTGACGATTGAGTGGGATGCAGAAGCTGCTGAAAAGGGAGGTTATGAGCATTTCATGATTAAGGAGATCCATGAACAGCCGCGTGCGGTTCGGGATACATTAAATTCAGTCATCCGCGATGGTCATATTGACCTGACCGAGGCGGGACTTTCCGATGACGTCATTCGTTCGTTAAAGCGTATTTATATCGTAGCGTGTGGTTCTGCTTACCATGCAGGCGTGGCAGCGCAGTATGTGATCGAAGATCTGGCGCGTATTCCGGTCCGCGTCGAGCTGGCTTCCGAGTTCCGTTATCGGAACCCGATTCTGGAAGAGAACAGTCTGGTTATCATCATCAGCCAGTCGGGCGAGACAGCCGACAGCCTGGCAGCCCTGCGTCTGGCAAAGAGCCAGGGCGTTCCTACGATGGCGATTGTCAATGTGGTAGGTTCCACGATTGCACGTGAGGCAGATCATATTTTCTACACACTGGCAGGACCGGAGATCGCGGTGGCGACCACCAAGGCATATAGCACACAGCTGGTTGCCGGATATCTTCTGGGCGTACAGTTCGCCCATGTGCGCGGTACGATCACAGAAGAAAAATATGAAGAACTCCTTGCAGCCCTGCAGGAACTGCCGGATCAGATCGCGAAGCTGCTCGAAGATGACAAAGAACGCATCCAGTGGTTCGCAGCGAAATATGCCAATGCAAAAGACGTGTTCTTCATCGGCCGCGGCATCGACTACGCAGTCAGCATGGAAGGCAGCCTGAAATTAAAAGAGATCAGCTACATCCATTCCGAAGCATATGCAGCTGGAGAATTAAAACACGGAACCATCAGCCTGATTGAGGATGGTATCCTCGTAGTCAGCATCCTGACCCAGGAAGCCCTGTATGAGAAGATGATCAGCAACATGGTAGAAGTAAAATGCCGCGGCGCTTACCTCATGGGACTCACAACTGCAGGCAACTACAATATTGAAGACACCGTCGATTTCGCAGTCTATGTACCGAAGACTGACGAGCACTTCACACCGAGCTTAGCGGTTGTGCCGCTGCAGCTGCTGGGATATTATGTAAGTGTTTCGAAGGGACTGGATGTAGATAAGCCTAGAAACCTGGCGAAGAGTGTTACGGTAGAGTAATAGAGCTTTTTATGGTGTTGTTATAGATCTAGAAAAGTAATATAAATGGAAAGAAAAGACAAGGTTTGCAAAAGGCATAAAATGTCAGACGCAGACCTTGTTTTTTGCTTGAAACTAAACAGAAAAAGAGAGTCCTCCGTGTGATTTTGCAATCACGCGGAGGACTCTCTTTTTCGTCTCGTATGCGATTTTTTATCGTCCTTTTTTTCTCTCCACTCCATGCTCACTCATCAAAGATTTCATCACATAAGCATAAATCTCTTGGCTTCGATCCTTCCAGTGATTGCACATGATTTCCGCCTGCTCCTTATCCGGAACGGAGATATCGAGATTGACAAGAACGGCTTTTCCTTCCCGCACCTCGCAGTGAACGATGTAGTCCTGATTGGTCGATTTATAGAAATCGGAGATCAGTCCTACCTCGTTTCGCATGCGGAAGCGGTTCTGTTTCAGGTATTCATCCATGTCGCTGACGATGGCAGGAGAGATGTTTTTGCCGAAAAATTCCAGCGTTTCCTCGCCCTCCTTAGTGATCTCATAGCGGGAGCTGTTCCGCATCGTCTCCTTTTTTACCAGACCTGCATCCAGAAGCTCGTTCAAAGCCTGCTGGAGTGTGAAATACGTGGTGTACTCACGATCCAGGAAAAAATTGGAGAGCTGCGCGTTGGTCAGCGGAAAATTGACCTGGTGCAGCATATAGAGATTCATCAGTTTGTAAAGTGTCATCGGTTCAGCCAGCATGGAAAAACTCCTTTATTATTATTTCGTAACTGTGCAAATTTTGTGCGGTTCTTACGGTAAATGCGAGAATCGCTTGAATTGTTACGTTTATTTCTTAATGTGTTCCTTCACAGCCTTGGAAACAGCGTCAGCTACACGCGGATCAAATGCTGCCGGAAGAATGTTCTCGTCGCTCAATTCGCTGTCATCAACCAGAGCAGCAATTGCGTTGGCAGCAGCCAGTTTCATTTCTTCGGTGATAGCGGTTGCGCGTCCTTCCAGAGCGCCGCGGAAGATGCCTGGGAAGATGAGAACGTTGTTGACCTGGTTCGGGAAATCGGAACGTCCGGTTCCTACGACTCTTGCACCAGCAGCTTTTGCCAGATCCGGCATGATCTCCGGTACCGGGTTTGCCATTGCGAAGAGAATGGAATCCTTATTCATGGAAGCAACCATCTCCTGGGAAACGATGCCCGGAGCAGACACGCCTACGAAGATGTCAGCGCCTTTTAATGCATCGGCAAGTGTGCCCGTCTTGTGCTCTAAGTTGGTAACTTCGACCATCTTTTCCTGCATCCAGTTAAGCCCTTCCATGCCCTTGCAGAGCATACCGGTCTTATCACACATGGTGATATGCGGGAATCCGTAGTTTAAGAGCAGTTTGGTGATGGCAACGCCTGCGCTTCCGGCGCCGTTGACAACGACGCGGCAGTCTTCCTTCTTCTTGCCGGTTACTTTCAGGGCGTTGATGATGCCTGCCAGTACGACGATGGCGGTTCCGTGCTGATCATCGTGGAAAACCGGAATGTTTAACAGTTTCTTTAAACGTTCCTCGATCTCAAAGCAGCGCGGTGCGGAGATGTCCTCCAGGTTGATACCGCCGAATGCCGGGGCAATGCGGACAACTGTCTCGATGATCTCCTCGGTGTCCTGTGTGTCGAGGCAGATCGGGAATGCATTGATGCCGCCGAACTCTTTAAACAGAACGGCTTTTCCTTCCATAACCGGCATAGCTGCTAACGGTCCGATATTGCCAAGTCCCAGAACGGCGCTTCCGTCGGAGACAACGGCTACAGTGTTGGACTTGATGGTGTAGCGGTATGCAGCTTCCGGATCTTTTGCAATTACCTTACATGGTTCTGCAACGCCCGGTGTGTATGCCAGAGCCAGATCCTCTCTGGTTTTTACCTGTACTTTGGAGACGGTATCGAGCTTGCCGTTCCATTTTTCATGAAGTTCGAGTGCTTTTTCATTGATCGTCATGGTTTTTATCCTTTCGAATGCTTTCATTTTATTCTTACATTATAATAGCAATTTTGACATTTTAAATCAAGATGCATATTTTAGAATGCAGGAAGGGCAGTACCATGTTACTGTACACACACAGTACCACTTATTTATAATACTTATACCTATCATGTAGCATAGCATATAAATGAAGTCCGTAAATGTTATTTTTATGCATAAAACACATGAAAAATGCATAAAACACGTTTTTATACAAAAATTATTCATAAAAATGCAAAAAAAGTATTGCATAATTAGGATCAAGGAGGTATAATCTGGGTAATTTCATGTGAGGCATATAAATCTGCCGGTCTTAGTTGACTGGATGGACAAAGAAAAAAGCATCACGCAGGCAAATGATTGGAGGAAATGAAAAATGGCTAAGAAATATAATAAAATTGTTCTTGCATATTCAGGCGGTCTGGACACATCGGTTTTAATCCCGTGGCTGAAAGAAAACTATGGCTGTGAGGTTATCGCAGTTTCCGCTGACGTAGGTCAGGGTGCGGAGCTGGATGGTCTGGAAGAGAAGGCATTAAAGACAGGTGCTTCCAAGCTGTACATCGAGGATCTGAAGAAAGAGTTCGTAGATGAGTACATCATCCCGACTATGAAGGCTGGCGCTACTTATGAGCATTACCTGTTAGGTACTTCTTTCGCTCGTCCGATTATCGCTAAGAGAATCGTTGAAATTGCGAAGAAAGAGGGCGCAGACGCTATCTGCCACGGCTGTACCGGTAAAGGAAACGATCAGGTTCGTTTCGAACTGGCTATCAAGGCATTTGCTCCGCAGATGGATGTTATCGCTCCGTGGCGTTTCTGGGAACTGAATTCCCGTGAAAAAGAGATCGAGTACGCAGAGGCTCACAACATTCCGTTAAAGATTACGAAAGAGACCAACTACTCCAAGGATAAGAACCTGTGGCATCTGTCCCATGAGGGTCTGGATCTGGAGGATCCGGCAAACGAGGCTCCGATCAACAAACCTGGATTCCTTGAGTTAGGCGTATCTCCGGAGAATGCACCGGATAAAGCTACTTATGTAACCATCCACTTCGAGAAAGGTGTTCCGACCAGTGTAAACGGCGAGGAGATGGATGCAGAGAAGGTAATCGAGGTTCTGAACAAGGTAGGCGGTGAGAACGGCTGCGGACTTCTGGATATTGTAGAGAACCGTCTGGTTGGCATGAAGAGCCGTGGTGTATATGAGACTCCTGGTGGAGCTATCCTTTACAAGGCTCATGAGAAACTGGAAGAAATCACTCTGGACAAAGAGACACAGCACTACAAACAGCAGCTGGCTCTCAAGTTCGCTGAGTTAGTATACAATGGTCAGTGGTACACACCGCTGCGCAAAGCAATGAGCGCGTTTGTTGATTCCACACAGGAGACCGTAACCGGTGATGTAAAACTGAAACTTTACAAGGGCAACATCATTCCGGCATCTGTTACATCTCCATACACCCTGTATTCCGCAGGCATGGCTACATTTGATGAGGATGACTGCTACAACCAGGCAGATTCCGCTGGATTCATCAACCTGTTCGGACTTCCGATCAAGGTTCGCGCCCTGAACGACGAAGTTCTGGCAGCAAAGACCGGCGAGCATTTTCCGAGCGTAGAATAATTTAGGAAAATAATAAATAATCTGCAGGCGACAAGCCCGCAGCCGATGGTGACCATTGGTTTTCCGGTATCTGCCGGTTCCAATGGTCGCATTGGTTCTAAATCAGAGAATAAAAAGGAGTTTACACTTATGGCAAAGTTATGGGCAGGACGATTCGGAAAAGAGACAGATCTGGAGGTAAATGATTTTAACTCATCGATTTCCTTTGACTGTCGTCTTTATAAGGAAGATATCACAGGCTCCATGGCCCATGCGGCTATGCTGGGCAAGCAGGGCATCATTGCGAAGGAAGAATCAGACAAGATTATCGAAGGACTGAAAGGTATCTTAGCGGATATTGAGGCAGGTAAGATTCATTTCTCACAGGATTATGAGGATATTCATATGAATGTAGAGCAGATTCTGACCGAGCGCATCGGCGATGCCGGAAAACGTCTTCACACGGCGAGATCCAGAAATGATCAGGTTGCACTGGATATGCGTCTTTACGTGAAGAAAGAGATCGTGGCGATCAAAAAGGAAATTCTCGATTTCATGGAAGCACTCTGCGAGAGCGCAAAGAACAATCTGGAAACTGTTATGCCGGGTTATACACATCTGCAGCGTGCACAGCCGGTTACATTTGGACATTATATGATGGCATATGCCAATATGATGCGCCGTGATGTAATCCGTCTGGAAAACTGCTTAGAGGGCATGGATGATATGCCGCTCGGCTCAGGCGCACTGGCTTCCACCACATATCCGATTGACCGTGATTTTGTACGCCAGCAGCTTGGTTTTGCCAGAGTGACCAATAACTCCCTGGATGGTGTTTCTGACCGCGATTACTGCGTGGAGCTGACAGCCGCTTTATCCATCCTGATGATGCATCTGTCCCGTTTTTCTGAGGAAATTATTTCCTGGTGTTCCTGGGAGTTCAAGTTTGTAGAGCTGGATGACGCATTTTCAACCGGTTCCTCCATCATGCCGCAGAAGAAGAATCCGGATGTCTGCGAGCTGGTCCGCGGCAAGACCGGTCGCGTGTACGGCGATCTGTTTACCCTTCTTACCATGTTAAAGGGTATTCCGCTGGCATACAACAAGGATATGCAGGAAGACAAAGAGGCAGTCTTTGATGCGATTGACACCGTAAAACAGTGCCTGCGCGTGCTGACTCCAATGTTCTCCACGATGCAGATCCTGAAAGACAATATGAAGAAAGCGGCTCTGAAAGGCTTCATCAACGCAACGGACTGTGCAGATTACCTGACCAAGAAGGGAATGCCGTTCCGTGACGCATACAAGACCGTCGGACAGCTGGTAGCCCAGTGTGTACGTGAGGACAAGTCCTTAGCCGATCTGACACTGGAAGAGTACAAGACACATTCCGATGTCTTTGAAAATGACGTATATGAAGCGATTGATTTGAAGACCTGTGTACGTGGACGTAAGGTAATCGGCGGACCGGCTCCGGAAGAAGTAACCCGCCAGATTTCGGTGATTGAGAAGTTTGTGAGCGAGCACGAAACGGTTTAGTGCATTCTGGTCAGCGCCGGATGCGGATGGTGATGGCTGCGTAAGCAATGACGGGCGTTGGAAATGTGACATAAGAAAGACGGATAGGAAACGGGGGACGAACAATGGCGAAACCGAAGATTTATATAGACGGAAAAGAAGGAACAACCGGACTGCAGATTTATGATCGTCTGGCCGGGAGAGAGGATATCGAACTGCTTCTGATTGATGAAGAAAAGCGGAAAGACAGTGAAGAACGGCGGAAACTGATTCACGCAGCAGATATTGTATTCTTGTGTCTGCCGGATATGGCGGCGATCGATGCGGTTGCGCTGGCAGAAGGTTCCAAGGCACGTATCATCGATGCCTCTACCGCACACCGGACGGCAGCCGGATGGACGTATGGTATGGCAGAGCTTTCGAATGCACATCGCGAGGCAATTCAGAAATCGAACCGCGTAGCGAATCCAGGCTGTCATGCGACCGGATTTATCACTTCAACGTATCCGCTGGTTGCACAGGGCGTGATTCCGAAGAATTATCCGATGACGGTATTTTCGCTGACTGGCTATTCGGGCGGCGGCAAAAAGATGATTGCCGAGTATGAATCCCCAGAGAAGCCGCAGAGTTATTTTGCACCCCGTATCTATGGCCTGACTCTGAAACATAAACATCTGCCGGAAATGCAGAAAATCTGCGGACTGGACTTCCCGCCGGTATTCAGTCCGATCGTGGATGACTACTATAAAGGAATGGCAGTCACGATTCAGCTTCAGAACCGCCTGCTTCCGGGGAAGCCGACCGCGGAAGATATCTACGAGAAGCTGGCTGGCTGGTATGACGGACAGAAGCTCATTAAGGTACATCCGTTTGGATATGACGGTATGATCGCGGCGGCAGATATGGCAGGCCGAGACAGTCTGGAGCTGATTGTCAATGGTCACGGGGAACAGACCATGGTGACGGCGCTCTTTGATAATCTTGGAAAGGGTGCTTCAGGCGCAGCCGTTCAGAACATGAACCTGATGCTCGGATTTGAGGAGACAACTGGACTGGCACTATAGAGGGGTTGAGAGATAAAATCATAAAATAGCTGCGGGGGACTATAGACACGAAGTTATATAAAAATGTACTCTCGGAGTCTTTCTGCACTTGCTTTTGTGGCTGATTTTCCGCCAGCCGCACCCGAATTTCATCAACGTACGCGCCGCGTACGCCTCAGAAATTTGGGCACAACTGACAAAAAAACATCTCACAAAATCAAGCACAGAAAGATTCCGAGAGTACATTAAAAATGACAGGAGGAATGTCATATGAAGATAATCGAAGGCGGTGTTTGTGCTGCAAAAGGATTTAAAGCGGGCGCGATGCGCTGTGGAATCCGCAAATCTCATACAAAAAAGGATCTGGCGATGATCCTTTCGGACTGTGTCTGCAACGCATCGGCGGTTTATACGACCAACCGCGTCAAGGCATCGCCGATTTTACTGACAAAGGAACATCTGGCTGACGGAAAGGCACAGGCGGTTATTGTCAATTCCGGTAATGCGAATGCGTGCGCTCCGTTTGGCATGGAGAATGCAAGAAGACAGGCAAAGGCAGGCGCGCGAGCGCTGGGCGTTTCGGAGGAAAATGTAATCGTAGCATCGACCGGCGTCATCGGTCAGACGCTTCCGGTTGAGGCGATCGAGGCTCATGCAGGCGAGATGGAGATGAAATATGACAACTCCCTGGTAGCTGCAGAAGCGATCATGACGACCGATACAAAAGTGAAGACGATCGCTGTTGAATTTGATGTAGATGGAACAACCTGCCACATCGGCGGTATCTGCAAAGGTTCCGGCATGATTCACCCGAATATGGGAACGATGCTGTGCTTCATCACAACCGATTGTGCAGTCAGCAGCGAGATGATCCGCAAGGCGCTGTTATTCAATGTAAAACGTACCTTCAACCGTGTGACTGTTGACGGCGATACTTCCACCAACGATATGTGTACCGTTCTGGCAAATGGTATGGCTGGCAATGCGGAGATTACTGCAGAAGATCCGGCATACGAGGCATTCCGCGAGGCATTGCAGACGGTTATGCAGGATCTGGCTCGTAAGATTGCGGCAGACGGCGAGGGCGCAAGCAAGCTGATGACCTGTACCGTGAAGGGAGCGAAGGACGAGGAGACAGCCGAGGTACTGGCAAAATCCATCGCCGGTTCTTCCCTGACCAAAGCAGCAATGTTCGGTTCCGATGCGAACTGGGGACGCGTTCTCTGCGCGATGGGCTATTCCGGAGCTGAGTTTAACACGGAGAAAGTGTTAGTCGAGTTTGCTTCCAAAGAGGGCAGCATTGCGGTCTGTGAGGACGGCAGAGGACTTGATTTTGATGAAGATCTGGCAAAGAAAATCTTAAGCCAGGATGAAGTGGAGATCAATGTAACACTTCAGGAAGGCAGCGGAAGAGCTACCTGCTGGGGATGCGATTTGACCTATGATTATGTGAAGATTAATGGAGATTATCGGACGTGATGAAAACAGGATCAAAAATGAGCGCAGAAGTCCTGGTAGAGGCACTGCCTTATATTCAGGAATATGCAGGTAAAATTATCGTTGTAAAATACGGCGGAAACGCCATGATTAATGAAGATTTAAAGCAGGCGGTGATCGAGGATATCGTCCTTTTAAATCTGGTAGGAATCAAGGTCGTGCTGGTACACGGCGGCGGTCCGGAGATTTCGGAGATGCTCAAAAAAACCGGAAAAGAGTCTAAATTTGTCAAAGGTCTGCGCTACACAGACCGCGAGACGATGGATATTGTCCAGATGATTCTCTGCGGCAAGGTTAACAAAAACCTTGTTTCCCTGTTTGAGAAAGCAGGCGGACATGCCGTTGGTCTGGGCGGCATGGACGGCGGACTCTTCAAGGCGATCCAGTTAGTCGATCCGGATGGAACGGAATACGGCTATGTGGGAGATATTAAAGAAGTCAATGAGCAAGTCGTTCTCGATGTTTTAAATGAGGGCTTTATCCCGGTTGTTTCCTCCGTGGCAGCAGGCATGGACGAGGAGACAAACTATAACATCAATGCAGATACGGCAGCGGAGAAGCTGGCGGTGGCACTGAAAGCGAAAAAACTGATTCTTCTGACGGATGTATGCGGTCTGATGCGCGATCCGAAAGACGATTCGACACTGATTCCGAGACTGAAAGTTTCTGAGGTTCCGGCGCTTATCAAAGAGGGTGTGATCTCCGGCGGCATGATTCCGAAGGTAGACTGCTGTGTTGAGGCAGTACGCCAGGGTGTAGAACGTGCCAATATCCAGGATGGTCGTGTGCCGCACTCGATTCTGGTCGAGCTTTTGAGCGATGACGGTGTAGGAACCATGTTCTCGTAAACAAAGTTTGAAAGATGCATGGAGGATTTTTATGACATTTGAAGAAATCAAACAGGGCGAAGAAACTTATATTATGCATACATACGGCCGCTTTCCGATTGCGCTGGATCACGGAAAAGGCGCGACGCTGTGGGATACGGAGGGAAAGAAATACATTGATCTGACCTCCGGCATCGGTGTCAACAGTCTTGGTCATGACAACGATGCGCTGACGACTGCGGTATCGGAGCAGGCACATAAGCTGATGCACGCCTGCAACCTGTATTACACCGAGCCGATGGTGCAGGCAGCAAAGAAGTTGGTCGATGCAGCCGGAATGGGAAAAATCTTTTTTGCAAACTCCGGTGCGGAAGCCAACGAGGGTATGATCAAGCTGGCAAGAAAGTATTCCTTTGACAAATACGGCGAGGGAAGAAATAAGATTATCACGCTGAAACAGTCCTTCCACGGACGTACCGTGACAACATTAAAGGCAACCGGACAGGACAAGTTTCATCAGTATTTCTTCCCATTCACGGAAGGATTTGATTATGCGGCAGCCAATGATATCGAAGACATGAAGCGCAAGATTGATGATACGACCTGCGCTGTCATGATGGAGATGATTCAGGGCGAGGGCGGCGTCCTTCCGCTTGATAAGAAATTTGTACAGGCAACTGCCGAGATCTGCAAGGAGAAGGACATCCTGCTTCTGATTGACGAGGTTCAGACGGGCATCGGACGTACCGGAAGCCTGTTCTGCTATGAGCAGTACGGCGTTCAGCCGAACATCATCAGTATGGCCAAGGGACTCGGCGGCGGTGTTCCGATCGGTGCTGTCATGGCGGATAAGAAATGCCAGGATGTACTGGGCGCCGGTACGCACGGTACAACCTTCGGCGGCAATCCGCTCTGCTGTGCGGCTGCCAATACCGTATTAGATATCGTAAATAAGCCGGAATTCCTGAAATCGGTTCAGGAAAAGGGCGAGTACCTGAAAAAGGAGATTTTAGCGATCGGTTCTCCAAAGGTAAAGACTGTTCGCGGCATGGGATTGATGTTAGGCATCGTAGTGGACAAAGATGAGAGAGCTGCGATGGTCAGTCAGTTGATGGAAAAAGGCGTCCTGGTCCTGACAGCCGGTACAGAGGCGATCCGTCTGCTTCCGCCGCTTGTCATCACGAAAGAGGAGATGGACGAGGCAATCGCTGCTATGAGGGAGGTATTTTAGACATGAAGCATTTATTAAAGCTGTTAGACTGCACACCGGAGGAGATTACCTCGATCCTGGATCTGGCAGATCAGTTAAAATATGAACGAAAACATCACATTTCACATCGTCTTCTGGAGGGCAAATCTATCGGCCTGATTTTCCAGAAGTCATCCACCCGTACCAGAGTTTCCTTTGAGACAGGTATGTTCCAGCTCGGCGGACAGGCACTGTTCCTTTCCTCCCGCGACTTACAGATCGGACGCGGTGAGCCGGTACAGGATACCGCACGCGTACTGTCCCGTTATCTGGACGGCATCATGATCCGTACCTATGAGCAGAAAGAAGTGGAGGATCTGGCAAAATACGGTTCTATCCCGATCATCAACGGTCTGACTGATTTCTGCCATCCGTGCCAGGTACTGGCTGACCTGATGACGATCCGTGAGAAATACGGCGTACTGAAAGGGCTCAAGATGTGTTACATCGGCGACGGCAACAACATGGCGAACTCCCTGATCGTAGGCGGTCTGAAATCGGATATGCAGGTATCTATCGCAACTCCGGATAATTACCGTCCGGCGAAAGAAGTGCTGGATTTCGCAGCTGGCAATGACGCATTTACACTGGTAAATGATCCGATCAAGGCAGTGGAAAATGCAGACGTTGTCATCACAGATACATGGACTTCCATGGGTCAGGAAGAAGAGAAGAAGATCCGCCAGCAGGCATTCCAGGGATATCAGATCAATGATGAACTGATGGCTGCGGCAAAACCGGGGGCGATGGTAATGCACTGTCTGCCGGCTTACCGTGGACAGGAGATTACCGAGAAGATCTTTGAAGAACATGCGTCTGAGATCTTTGAAGAGGCGGAAAACCGGTTGCATGCCCAGAAGGCGGTTATGGTTACGCTGATGAAATAGAAATATATAGAAATGCATAAAAATGGCAAGGTGACGCGCCAGAAGCCAAATGCCCTCCGTTGCGGTTTCGGAGCCGGTAACACTAGGCTTGCATAGATTTGTTAAAAGCAGAGTCCAAAATACAAACTCGCTTCGCTCAGACAGGTGTATTTTGAACTCTAACACAAATCTCTGCGAGCCAAGAGTTACCAAGACTCCTGCAAATGCAACGGAGGGCATTTGGCTTCTGGCGCTGTATGTTGTATGCTTTTTGGGGTGTTTAAAAGGTGGAAATGTATGTTATAATTGGCATAAATAGTACAATATAAAAAATTTAGCAGATTAAGAAAATTTTAGGAGGTATCAGTATGACAAAAGAGGAGATTTCAGCGCGTCAGCAGCAGGCGGCTCAGTTTCATGGAATGGGGTATAATTGTGCCCAGTCGGTGGCGTGTGCGTTTGCGGATAAGGTGGATTTGGACAAGGTGGCGCTGTTTAAGGTGACGGAGGGGCTTGGTCTTGGCATGGGCGGCATGAATGGTACCTGTGGGGCCATTTCGGCGGCGGCTGTGCTGGCGGGGCTGAAGGATAGTACCGGGGATCTGGAGCTGGCGAATTCGAAGGCGGTTTCTTATAAGGATGCCAGAGAGTGCATCGCGCGTTTCCTTGAGAAGAACCAGAGCGTGGTCTGTAGGGATTTGAAGGGTGTGGAAACAGGAAATGTGCTGCGTGCCTGTCCAGACTGCATCAGCGATGCGGTGGAGATTATCGGAGAAGTATTGTTCTAATATATCCTCACAAATTGGCACGTTTGAAACTGCAAGTGCCGTACAGCAACGCGCGGGCAGCCGATTTTGTTACTGTTCACGCATACGTGCCCAGTAACGGAATTTGCCGTGGCTTCGCATTTAAATACGGCAAATTCCTGCTGCCACCACGTTTTCTTACGGCACTTTCGGTTCCAAAAGTGCCTACCTGTGAACAGTAACCCGATTTTGCCGATGATAAAGAAAAATTCGAAAATAGGATTGACAACTTAAAAACATAGTGGTAAACTATGAAAAAATTAAATACGACACTATAAAGTCAATGAACAAAACGAGTACATACAGAGGTACATCACAGAGAGCCGGGCTTGGTGGAAACCGGTATGAAGGGCTGTATGGAATGGATTTGGGAGATGCGAGGTGAAAGAGTGATTCGAGTAGCTGCAGCCGTAGCTCTGCGTTAAAGGGTAGGGTATCGAGAGCATATCTGATTTCGCATTATCAATCACGTCTATGTTTTCCGTACCGTAGAATGAGTCAGACTGGATGGCAGATATTTTCCATTGTGTGAGAATATCTGCTTTTTATATATAAAGTTTGAAGGTCTGAGAACAGGGGTGGCACCACGATATTTGTTTATTCGTCCCCGGCGCAGGAGTTTGTCTGCGCCGGGGATTTTATATTTCGTTGGGAATCAAAATCAGCGAGAGCCAGGATGGCGGAAAGGGAGAGTATTATGAGAAAAATGAATGGATTTGGAATGATGGCAAAAAGAGGCACAGCAGCAGCGATGGCAGCGGCAATGGCACTGACGATGGCAGGCTGTGGCGGCTCGAATGCGGCAGAGACGACAGCAGTGGCGGATTCTGAGGCGGCTTCTGAAAATGGAGATGCATCGGAGGCAGCGGCCAGCGAAGCAAAGGGCGATATCAAGGTTGGCGTGATCCAGATGATTGATAACGGTGCATTTGCAGATATGCGCGATGGTTTCTCGGAGGAGCTGACTGAAAAATATACAGGTGGTAAAGTCGATATTGTTTACAAAAATGCACAGGGCGATGCGGCAGCGCTGAATACCATCTGCCAGGAGATGGCAGACAGCGGTGTTGACCTGATTGCAACGATTGCGACTCCGGCGACCCAAGCGATGGTAAACCTGGAGACGGATATTCCGGTATTCTTTATCGCTGTTTCCAATCCGGTCGGCGCGGGTGTCATTACCGATATGGAAAAGCCGGATAAGAATGCAACCGGTACTTCCAATGCGATTCCGGTTGAGGATATTTTCGCACTGAGCGATAAGCTGACACCAGATTGTAAGACCTACGGAATGTTGTATAATACAAGCGAGATCAATTCCGTCAGCACCGTGGAGAATGCAAAAAAATATTTAGACGATCAGGGACTTTCCTATAAAGAGGCGGTTGTTACGAACTCATCTGAAGTACAGCAGGCGGCACAGTCTTTAGCGGGCGAGGTTGACGCGATTTTCGTACCGAATGACAGTGTCATCCAGAGTGCAATGCCGATGGTAACGGAAGTGGCAAGAGATGCGAAGATTCCGGTATACGGAAGTTCTGCTGTTATGGTTGATTCTGGCGCATTTGCAACGATTGCAATCAGCGACACCGAGATCGGCGCACAGACCGCGGATATGGCGCTGGAATACTTAAACGGAACTGCGATTGAGGACATTGCAGCTGTTGTGGTACCGGCTTCCAATATGGTAATTAACCAGGATACAGCGGATGCACTGGGAATCACATTCTCGGATGAGGTGCAGAACGAGGCAACCTTTGTAAAGGATGTGGAGTAAGATATATAGCAATCTGGCTGGTACGCACATTCATTGATTGTGGAAATTTGCGGAGTAATTACAAACGAACTTGAAAATAGGAGGAAGCACACATGACACTGGTGATCGGATCCCTGCAGTTGGGATTTTTATATGGAATACTGGCGCTTGGAATATACGTCACATTCCGCATTTTAAATATTCCGGATCTGACGGCGGAGGGGAGCTTTACGCTGGGACTGGCAGCCTCGGCGGTCTGCACGCTGGCGGGGCATCCGGTTGCCGGGATCGTGGCAGCAGCTGTGGCCGGGGCGCTGGCAGGCTGTGTGACAGGCGTACTCCAGACGAAGATGGGGATTCATGCGGTATTAGCTGGCATCCTCACAATGTGCGGGCTTTACACCATCAACCTGATTGTGATGGGAAGCAGCCCGAATATTTCCCTCATCAATGTTCCGACCATATTTAAAGCGGCAGAAAGCCTGGGACTTTCAAAAGAGGCGGCAAGACTCGTGATTGCGATCGCGGCAGCAGCAGTCTGCCTGGTGCTGCTGATTCTTTTCTTCCGGACGCATCTGGGACTCTGCATCCGGGCGACGGGCGATAATGAGGCGATGGTGAGCGCGTCCTCCATCAATGTAGACGCGATGAAAATCACGACGCTGGCATTCAGCAATGCACTGGTAGCGGTCAGCGGCGGTCTGATTGCCCAGTATCAGGGATTTGCAGATGTAAACTCCGGTTCCGGTATGCTGGTCGTAGGTCTGGCATCGGTCATCATTGGCGAAGTGATTGTTGGAAAAAGAGGTCTGGAAATCGGATTTTTTTCCTCGATTTTCGGTTCGATCATCTACCGTTATATCATCGCAGCGGCAACCAAGAGCCAGATTTTTCCGGCATATGCGTTAAAACTGGTATCAGCGTGCATCGTAGCGGCGGCGCTGGCGCTTCCGGCGATCCGTTATCAGATGGGGCTTTCAAAGATGAAGCGGACGAGAGAAAGAGATATGTGTGAACAATAACCTGGAAAGCAGTTACAAACAGGGATAAAAGATGGAGATGTACTATGTTAGATGTAAAACAGGCAACCAAAGTATTTTCCGCTGGTACGGCGAGCGAGCACCATGCTTTGAACGGACTGGACCTGCATCTGGATGATGGGGAGTTTGTGACGATCATCGGTTCCAACGGAGCGGGAAAATCGACGCTTTTTAATGCGATCTGCGGCAATTACTGGCTGGATCAGGGACAGATTTTCCTGGATGGTCAGGATATCACTTTTCTGTCGGAGCATCGTAGGGCGCGCCAGATCGGGCGCGTGTTCCAGGATCCGATGAAAGGAACGGCGCCACATCTGACGATCGAGGAAAATCTGGCGCTGGCATATACCCGGAAGGATCGGAAGCCATTTCGAAGTGCGGTCCGCAAACAGGAAAAGGATCTATTCCGGACAGAGCTTGAGAAGTACCATATGGATCTGGAAAATCGTATGAAGACGAAGGTAGGGCTTCTGTCAGGTGGTCAGAGACAGGTTGTGACGCTTCTCATGTGTACGCTTGTCATGCCAAAACTCCTTCTTCTGGATGAGCACACGGCAGCGCTTGACCCGGCGACGGCGGATAAGGTCATGGAGATCACGCGGTCGGTTGTGTCGGAAAACCATCTGACGACGCTGATGATCACCCACAATCTGTCGCAGGCGCTCACGACCGGAAATCGGACGATCATGCTCGATGAAGGGCGGATCATCCTGGATCTGGGCGGTGAGGAGAGAGCGAAAATGGGGGTGAATGACCTTTTAGACTGCTATGCGGAGAAAAAGAAGAAGGCATTTGATAATGACCGGATGATGCTGGCGTAGAAGATAAAACGAAATGGGGATGTAAAAAAATTCGATTAAGTTTTTACATCCCCATTTTGGTTAGGGACTTATTTCACAGCCCCTTAAATTTTTCTTAGAATACATCTAAATCCTGTCCATTTACAACGGCACCTTCATATCCGGCATCACGGATTTCCTGCAAAATGGCGGTGTTTCTGCGCGCCATCTCAGCCTCGACATCGCGGGTGTTGTCCTGGATTTCCATGTGATAGATACGGTGGTAGGTAACCAGAAGCCGCGGGTGCGCTTTGGCGGCAATCTTTGCCAGATCAACGCTGAGAGTGTGAACTTCCTGGTGGTATTTCTGCCATTTTGGCTCTCTGGCGGAGAGTCCGGCGGTGTACTCGACCTCATGGAGGAGAATATCGCAGCCTTCCGCTTTCTGCGCCACGATCTCAAGCGGAGCCGTGTCACCGCTGATCACGATCACCTTATCCGGTGTTGTAAACTTAAATCCGTAGCTTTCAAGCGTACCGTGGCTGACTGGAAATGCCTCAACCGTCACGCGGTCATCCTGATAAATGATACCAGGCTGGATATCGGTAGTTTCGACTTTGTAGCCATTTTCGTTGGCTTTTTCAAAGCCGTGGATACGGAAGTCGATGTCCGTTTCATATGCTTTTAAAATATGTTCGGTCATGTTCTGGATGCCTTTTGGACCGAATACTTTCAGCGGCTTCGGGCGTTCCAGCACCCACGGGGTAAAAATGAGATCCGGATAGCCGGCCGTGTGGTCGGTGTGCAGATGTGTGCAGAATGCGATCATCAGCCGGTCCGGGCGCAGGGCATCAATTCCCTGTTGGTATGCTTTCGCCGCCTGACGGACAACGCCAGGACCAAAATCTACAAGATAAGCGCGGTCGCCTACGACAACTGCAGAAGAAGGACCGCTGGCATTCGGGCAGGCATTCGGGGTACCGGTTCCGAGAAGTACAAGCTTTGTTTCCATCATAAATATTCATCTCCTAAATTCATATGTAATATATTTTGCGCGAAATCATGAAAAAAGTTCGGGCAAATTAGATGTGTTCAGCCTTTGCACAGGTAAACACTGTGTCAAAGGCTGAATATATGTTTCGATCCTTTTGTTTTCATCAAGAGAAAGGTTTAATTTTGAGCGCCGTCTGTATGCCGGATGGAGATTCCCGTAAATCCATAGAAAATACTGAACAAAGGTGTTAAGTACAGTAAGAACAGGTATGGGAAGAATATTGACCAGGCAACGCCGAGGGTTCCAGACATGTATACACAGTAACCGTGCCACGGAATCATCGGACCGGATAAAGTACCTGCGTCCTCAAGGGTACGAGAAAGGATTTCTGGTGCGATTTTTCTGGATTTGAACAGCGGTTTCATCATATTTCCAGTCAGGACGTGGGACATCGGCTGGGAACAGCTGATTAAGCTGGTTACATAGCCGACTAAAAGGCTTGCTGCAATCAGGCTGCCATCGCTGTTGATGTGATTTACGATGGCGTTTAAGAGATTGCCGAGAACGCCGAGGCGATCCAGCATACCGCCCATACCAACTGCAAAGCAGATGATTGCCACATACTGAAGCATGCTGCTCATACCGCCGCGGTTTAAGATGGTCTGTAAAATACCTTCCTCAATGCTGGTACTGTATCCGTTGTAAGCAACACGGATGATACTCTGCAAAGTTGCGCCCTGATAGAAGAAAGAGACAGCTCCGGCGCAGATGGCGGAAAGACCAAGGGAGACAACCGCGTTTACTTTGCATAAAAGCAGAATAATGATTGCGATGGCTGGCAGCAGAGTGATGAAGCCAAGTTTAAACTCACCTTGCAGGGCATCGATGTATGTCAGAAGATTTCCATTTTCATAGTTTCCTGAAGTCTGGCTGATGCCAAGAATTACAAAGAGAACCAGGCTGATGACAAAGGTCGGAAGCGTGGTCCAGAGCATGGAACGCACGTGGTCGTTTAATTTAGAGCCAGCAACCGCTGGAGCCAGGTTGGTTGTGTCGGAAAGCGGGCTTAATTTGTCACCGAACATCGCGCCGCAGATGACAGCACCTGCCACCATGCCAGGATGGATGCCCATCGCGTTGCCGATCGCCATCATGGCAACACCGGCACTGCCGACGGAACCGTAGGAGGTTCCGGTCACAAGGCTTAATACGGCACAGAAAATCAGGGTCAGAGGCAGCAGCCAGGTCGGGTTGATCAGTTTTAAACCGCCGACAATGATGGTTGCAATCGTGCCGCTTTGCAGCCAGGTACCGATCATGACGCCGATTGCCATGAGCAGGCACAAGGTAGGAACGACAACCCGGATCGCGTCGTAAGCGCCGTTTACAACATGCTCATAATTTATGCGTAATACCTTACAAAACAGATAGATGATGATCCAGCTCATAAATAGTCCAATCATCGGTCCGCCCGTTTTCAGCCGGATGCAGACTGCAACCGCTCCGATGATCAGGAGCAGAAGCAGAAGCGACTGAGGCATGTTTAATTTTTTGTCTTCGCTCATAACATAGTTCCTCCCTAATGTGAAAGTCGTGCTTTTTTGAATTTAATGCGTTGAGGTTTAACGCGTTAAATTGTAAATTTATTTTCATTATACAGAATAATTCCGAAAAAATCAACCGTAGGAATAATATTTATTTGGCTCAAGGGAGAAGAGGTGCAGGTGATGTTCCGTGATGTGAAGAATTATGATATAATGGCAGAATTACTTAAAAATTTGACAGGAGAATGTTATGGAACAGAGGATTCAGTTATCGGATCATTTCGGTTTTGGGAGATTGATCCGGTTTACAATTCCATCTATTTTAATGATGATTTTTACCTCCATTTACGGAGTGGTAGATGGATATTTTGTATCGAATTTTGTAGGAAAAACGCCGTTTGCGGCGGTCAATTTCATTATGCCGTTTCTGATGGTCGTAGGTGCCATGGGATTTATGTTCGGCACGGGTGGAAGTGCCCTGATCGCCCGGATTATGGGCGAGGGCAGGCGTGAGAAGGCGCAGGAGATTTTTTCCCTTCTGATCGCTGCGACCTTTGTTTCTGGTCTGGTAATTGCGGTTATCAGTATTCTGTTTTTACCGCAGATCGCTGCCTTTCTTGGCGCGAAGGGAGAGATGCTGGCGGACTGCATCCGGTATGGACGGATCATTCTGGTGGCGCTTCCGTTTTTAATGTTGCAGTATGCGTTTGGCAGCCTTTCCGTGACGGCGGAGAAGCCGAAGCTGGGGCTGATTGTAACGATCATTTCGGGTGTGCTTAATATGACGGGAGATGTTCTGTTCATGGGAGTGTTCCATTGGGGAATTGCCGGAGCGGCGATGGCGACTGCGATGGGACAGATCATAGGAGGAACGATACCGCTGGTTTATTTCCTGCGGAAGAACAGCAGCAGCCTCCGCCTTCGCAGACCAAAGTGGGATGGAGGAGCGCTCAGACGTGCCTGCACCAACGGTGTATCGGAATTGATGAGCAGTATTTCCATGTCCATTGTCGGCATGCTGTATAACGCGCAGCTGATGCGCTACGCGGGAGAAAACGGAGTCGCAGCTTACGGAACCATCATGTATGTGGACTTTATTTTCCTTGCGATTTTCATCGGTTATGCGACCGGCGTAGCTCCGGTTATCAGCTATCACTACGGCGCAGGAAATAAAAAGGAGTTAAATAACCTGCTAAAGCGCAGTGTGCTTCTGATCGCGGCGGCGTCTCTGAGCATGCTGCTGCTGTCCGAGGTGATGGCGGCACCGTTGGCAGCTATTTTCGTAGGATATGATGCCGGGCTTCTGGACATGACGGTACATGCGTATTCCATTTATGCGGTTTCGTTCTTATTCTGCGGTTTCTCCATTTTCAGTTCCGCCTTTTTTACGGCGCTGGGAGATGGACTGACCTCGGCGCTGATAGCATTTTTGCGTACTCTTGTGTTTGAAAGTGCATCGGTTATCATTCTGCCGCTGCTCCTGGGCTTGAACGGAATCTGGGGTGCAATTATCGTGGCGGAATGTATGTCCGTGACGGTGTCAGTTATCTTTTTGGTGGCGAAGAGAAGGAGGTATCAATATTTTTAGGACAATAAGCGGGAATCCTCGGCAATTCAATTACCGAGATGAAAGCGCAGGAGTGTGCATATCTGCACAATGCAAATAGTATAATAATTCTCATCCTTTGATAGTAATGCCGTAACCGGCATACAATAAAAACGAAAATATGTTCGAATAATAATTGCGTATTACACTTCAATATGATATACTATATGTATGAAAGGAAATCTGATACATTATAGAACTTGCGTGTGT